>NZ_JBEPQT010000023.1:0-100024 GCF_040547985.1 Bradyrhizobium sp. LB14.3 | reverse complement strand
AGCCGGGAAAGCTACCTGGCGCGACCCATCAGGCGACCTCGGATCGTCATCGGCCACGGCGCCGCCAGGGTAACATCTGCAAGTGAGGCAATACGCGGGGTCAAATTTGAACGCCGATTGACAATGCAGACTTTGGCCACGGGAGTGGGCGATCTCAAACGCATGATGACGAATGTGAGAGCCAGAGGCACTTGGGGAGAGGTGACGTTAGCGAGCATCCTTGAGCAGGCAATGGCTCCCGACCAGTATGAAAAGAACGTTGAAGTCAGGCCCGGAAGCAATCAAAGGGTTGAGTTTTCGATTAGACTTCCGGGCGGTGAGGGTGGTCCACTCTGGTTGCCAATCGACGCGAAGTTTCCGACTGAAGATTACGAACGACTAATTGACGCTTCAGAGCGAGGTGATTTGGAGGCGGTCGAATTGGCGGGCAAAGCCTTGGAGACACGTATTCGACAGGCTGCGAGTGAAATCGCGACCAAGTATGTCCATCCACCTTTCAGTACTGACTTTGGAATATTGTTTCTGCCGACCGAAGGCTTATACGCGGAGGTCATCAGAAGGCCCGGCCTCACAGACTACCTTCAGCGCGAGAATCGAATACTCGTAACGGGACCAACAACACTCCTTGCTCTTCTGAATAGCTTGCGCATGGGTTTCAGAACTCTCGCCATTCAGAAACGATCTAGCGAAGTTTGGCAGATTCTTGGTGCCGTAAAGACCGAATTCAGCAAGTATGGTTCAATTCTCGAAAAGGTACAGAAGAAGCTGCAAGAGGCTTCGGAGACTATCGACGGGGTATCGGTTCGGAAGCGCGCGATTGATCGTAAGCTACGCTCCGTAGAGATGTTGCCCGAAATTGAGGCGACAGCTCTCTTAGAGACACCGAATTCAGACGGGCCCGACCCCTCATCAATCGAAGAATTGCAATCGGTCGAAGCTGAGGCTCAGCTGCGATAACCGTGGGTAGCAGCGCGCAGCGACGGAGCAACGCCCGCAATCCGCCCTCTCCCTATCCCCGAAAATCGATGCTCCGCAGCACGATCCCCGGCGGGGTGCCCTCGAACTCCGTCGCCTGATACTTCCGTTCCGCGCAGGCTTCGATGCACTCGCGCAGGCGCACGAGCTGAGCTTCGCGCTCGGCGGGTCTGGCGCGCACGCCCGGCGCTAGCGCCCCGCGCGCGTTAACCGTCCATTAACCAACGCACCCTAGCCTAAACTCATCGTCCAGCCATCATTAGCCCGAAATGCCTTCCCGGCTCGCTCCAGGAGAAGCGCCGATGTGCGTTGCGTTGTTGACGTATGCCGATCTCAGTGCCCGCCTCAATATCTCGCGCGAGGCCGCTCGTTCGCTTGCCGGGCGACGCGGTTTGCCGCGCTCGCGTTCGGATGATGGGAAAGCCCTGGTGAGCGTTGATTTCTCCGAACTCCGGTACACGCCTCGCCCACGAATTGGCCGCCCGGCAGACCGCATCGATGTCTCCATGGCAAAGATCGAGGCCTTCAAGATCGAGGCCTTCAAGGCGGAGGTCGCGCGGCTCGAAGCAGTCGCAGCCGGCTACCGGTCAGATCTCGAGCGCGAGCGCGAGTGCGCCGATCGCCTCGCCGTCGAGCTGACGCAGGCGGCTGCCGAGACGATGGCCGCCAATGCGTGGGCGGCACGACTGGAAGACGAAGTGGCGGCTCTGCGGACCGGTCGCCGGGCTGGCGGCGCGACCGCGGGACCAGCCGCGCTTCGATTGGGACATCTGGCGGCGGCCATCGTGGACGCAGACCGCGCGGCTTGCGGGTAGCACTCGATATTCATCCCACCCGGCCTGCCGGAGCAACCGCGAGGACAGAATGACTGGCACTACAGATATTCGCGAGATGAAGGCGCGCATTGTCGTATTCGGGGTTGGCGGCGCTGGCGGCAATGCCGTCAACAACATGATCACGGCCGGGCTGCAGGGGGTCGACTTCGTCGTCGCCAATACCGACGCGCAGGCGCTTGCCATGTCGAAGGCGACGCGCCTCATCCAGCTGGGCACACAGGTGACTGCGGGCCTTGGCGCCGGCTCGCAACCCGAATTGGGACGCGCCGCAGCCGAGGAGGCAATTGATACGATCCGCGAACATCTGACCAGCGCGCACATGGTGTTCGTGACTGCCGGCATGGGCGGCGGTACCGGCACCGGGGCTGCACCCATCATCGCCAGGACCGCGCGCGAGCTCGGCATCCTCACGATCGGCGTGGTCACCAAGCCATTCTACTTCGAGGGCCAGCGCCGCATGCGCTTTGCCGAAGCCGGCATCGAGGAATTGCTGAAGACAGTCGACACCCTGCTGATCATCCCGAACCAGAACCTGTTCCGGGTGGCCAGCGCGAAGACCACATTCGCCGATGCCTTTGCCCTTGCCGATCAGGTGCTTTATTCGGGCGTGGCCTGCATCAGCGACCTCATCGTCAAGGAAGGCCTGATCAATCTCGATTTTGCCGACGTTCTCTCCGTGATGCGAGAGAAGGGCAAGGCGATGATGGGACGGGGCGAAGCTTCCGGCGAGAAACGCGTGCTCGCCGCCGCCGTGGCCGCAATTTCCAATCCGTTGATCGAGAACCCCTCGATCAAGCGCGCCAGTGGCCTCATCATCTCCATCACCGGCGGCAGGGATCTCATGCTGTTCGAAGTCGACGAAGCTGCCACCCGCATTCGCGACGAGGCCGACCCGGACGCCAACATCATCGTCGGCGCGTCGTTTGACGAAAGCCTCGAGGGCATCGTCCGCGTCTCGGTGGTGGCGACCGGAATCGACAATCTCGATCCGGCGCTGCAGACGCCGCCGGCGGAAACCTCACTCACGCAGCTCGCCGGCAAGCTGCGCAACGACAGCCGCCGCATCGCCGATCGCATCGAGCGCAGCGCACCGCTTCCGCAGGTGGAAAGCCCGCCGCTCCACCCCGCAGCCGGCCGACCCACGGGGCAACCGGCAAGGCCGGATCTGGAATATGCGCGCCAGGCAGCTCCTCAGCCGCTCGATCCCTACGGCCGCTCATCTCTACGCAACGCGACCGACGAAAGCATTCTCGATATCCCGGCCTTCCTGCGCCGCGCCGCCAACTGAGCTGGCCGCAAGAGCCGGAGTTACTTGCCTGGCGGACCAGCGAGCCCGACAACGGGTCGTCATCCCGGGGCGCGACCAACGGGTCCGCGCGAAGCGCGGCCCGGTGACAGACGCCGTCGCGAGCTACGATGCCGGGAATGGGCCGCTGCTAGGCGTCCAGGGCGCGATGAGATTGGGACGAATCGTCATCGCGCAATTTCATCGGCGAATTCCGAACGTCATGCATTCGAGCTTCTTGAGGTGCGCGGCGCGCCGATGATTCACGCTGCCGTGCTGCGCGGGCTCTCCGCTGTTTCCTTTTCCGGCTCCTTGTCGCGAGACAGCCACGCCGGGAAGCGAAGCAGGCGATCGTTGTTGTCTTTTGGCGGTTCCACGGGCGGTACGATGGCCCCCTCATTGGCCGAACTCGGGATGTCCGGTGCAGCGTGGCCTATTCGCACCGCATCCGCGCGCTGATCCAGTTCGCGCACCAAGGGATCGATGACGTTGTCGATTTCAGCCGCCACCGATACCAGGAAGCTATTGAGCTCGCGGGCCTCGGGCACAACTGCCGCAGCCTGCTCGATCGCCTTGCAGAGACCATCGACAACAGGTGCAAACGCGCTCCCGGCCTGTTTGATTCGGGTTTTGATCGCTTCGATTTCGCCCAGGACGCGATCACGCTCCCGCCTGTTCTTCTCCTCCGAAAGGCGGGTTTCGATTTCGGCGATCTGAGCCGTCAGGGTCGCAGCCTCGGATGCAAGAGCATCGCGTCGTCCGCGCGCGCGATCGAGATCGCGACCGAGATTGTCCACTAAGTCGTCCTTTCCGAACATGGCATTGCTCCGTAGGACAGCCGTTTTGGTCTGTATGAAGGCCTTGGCACGAACCGCGAGCCCGCCAAGCAGATGAAAGGCAGGATCGGCTGGCATCAACTTCGGTCGCGTCACATGGGCCGACATGGTGATCCCCCAATCCTCCACATTAGGCGACCGCATGGTTAACAGATGGTTAATATCAACAGCTGAGGCGGTAAAGGGGCCTGCGGATGCGATCGAAAATGCGCGAAGCCTGCACGCTCGCGGTGCGAACCGTCGCCTCCCCTACCCCCGAAAATCAATGCTCCGCAGCACGATCCCCGGCGGGGTCCCCTCAAACTCCGTCGCCTGATACTTCCGTTCGACGCAGGCTTCGATGCGCTCGCGCAGGCGGGTGAACTGCTCTTCGCGCTCAGAGGGCCGGGCGCGCGGGCCGCGCTCGAGGTCGTCCATCGCGGAGGTCGAGATCGCGCAGGCGATCTGCTTCGCGCCGTCCTGCATCGAGAACTGGACGATGCCCCGGTCCTGTTCGTGGCCGATGAAGCGGCTGCTGGTGAGCGTCATAGGGTACTCCTTGTGCCGATTGGTTCTGGTGCGCTCCCTCTCCCGCTTGCGGGGGAGGGTTGGGTGGGGGTGTCTCCACAAGCGAGAACCCCGACGAGGAGAGAGCCCTCACCCGCCGCGCGCGGGACGATGCTTCGCATCGCCCGGGGCGCGTCGACCTCTCCCGCAAGCGGGAGAGGTGCAGCGAGCCCGGGGCTTGCGGCTCGTCTCAACTGTCGCCGTTCAGTCTTGCGAAATCGTCGAACAGCGCGGCCACCAGCGCGCGGTGGCGGGTGTCCTCAGCGGGCAGGCTCGCGGCATAGAGGTTGAGCAGATGGCGCGCCTTCACGGCGGCCTCCGGCCAGGACGCGGCGGGCACCGACATCATGCGGTTTTCGAGATCGGCCTCGCGCTCGCGCAGCTCCCTGACCTGGGCCTCGACGTCGGCCAGCGCGCGGCGCAGATCGGTCGCCTTCTGGGCGGCCATGCCGCGGTGGCTGTCGAGATCGACCGGGATGTCAGTCATTGGCGGCACTCGCGTCGATGCGTTGGGCATCCGCCAGGTCGACCGAGCCGATCGACAGCATCTCCGTCGCACCGCGCACGCCTTCGGACGGCACCGTGATCATGGTGGCGACGCGGCGATAGGACGCGAACGACAGGCCCTCGATCATCTCCTCGTCGGTGACGACCTCATAGGCGCCGGCCGGCAACTCGCGCTCGACGCCGCGGATGTGGAATGGATGCTTGAAGGTGACGGTTTCTCGCCGCGAGCGGATGGTCATGCACACCTGCCTTTCACAAGAAGGGGCCCCAACCGACGCCAGCTGCCGCAAACATGCGCTCCTAGCGCGGCAATAGCCAGCATTATGTCAGCACGGGCCGGTACTTAAGGCCGCTCGCGGCGCTCGTGCGCGGCGTTTTAGTCCTCGCCATCGGCATGGCGCAGGCGTACGCTCGTAAGCGTCAGCGCAACTCACGCAATTGCCGTGAGATCGAGATTGCGCTGCATGTTCCGCGTTTCGTGTGCGCGGCACCGCGTGTCTTTTCTCGTCGCCGCGTGCCTAACGCATACGGCAGCGCCAATCTCGCAGTCGAACGAACCCAGCGAATTCGAGCCCCCACAGGAGACGGACGTCATGGCCAAGGGACAGCAACGCAGCAATCGCGAGACCAAGAAGCCGAAGAAGGACAAAGTCAAAGCAACCGCCGCGGCACCGAGCCGCAAGGACGCCGCCTGGCAGCCGGAGATCGGTCAGGGGAAGAAGAAGTAGGGGGCGATAGAGGCCGGGCGCCTCGTCCTTCGAGACGACCGCTACGCGGTCTCCTCAGGATGAGGCTTGGCTGCATCCGTCTGCGTTGAAATGCTGCCGCACACTCATCCCTCATCCTGAGGGCCCGCCGCAGGCGGGCGTCTCGAAGGATGGCCGCAGTCGAGCTTCCTGCCATATGTTTCTTCATATGCGATAGCCCTGCCCACAATGGGAGAGGGAGAAGCGACCGCTATCATCTCTTCTCCCCTACCCTTTTCCGCTATACTCGCCCGGGTAGCATCACCGGGAGGGCCGTACCGTGGAGCACGACCGCACGACCGACCATCAATCCGGGCCGAAAAACCTCGTCATCTGCTGTGACGGCACCGGCAACGAGATCTCGGAGAACATCTCCAACGTCCTGAAGCTCTATCGCTGCCTGCGCAAGACCGACAAGACGTCGCCGCGGCAGATGGTGTTCTACGATCCAGGCGTCGGCACCGTGACGGAGCCGTCGACGTGGCACCGGCTCAAGGCCAACGTCAATCTGGTGCTGGGGCTCGCCACCGGCTACGGGCTCGATGACAATGTGCTGTCGGCCTATTGCTTCCTGGTCGAGCACTACGCGCCGGGCGACAAGATCTATCTGTTCGGCTTCTCGCGCGGCGCCTATACCGTGCGGGTGCTGGCGGGGCTGATCCACAAGATCGGCCTGATCTCGCCGGAGCAGACGAACCTCGCAGGCTCCGGCCTCGTCGCCTACAAGCAATATTCCGGCACCGGGCGCGGCAACGACATCGAGGACCTCAAGGGTATCGATGTCGATGATCAGGGGCCGTTGCCGAAAGACGAATTCGACCTCGCCGCGCAATTCGCGCGCATCACCTCCACGCGCTGGCCGACCATCCATTTCATCGGCGTCTGGGACACGGTGGCGAGCGTGATCGTGCCGCGGCGCGACGTCTTCTTCCTCGTGTTCAGCCTGGAGGAGCTCGCCTTCACACTGCGCAATCCGAGCGTCAACATCTTCCGGCAGGCGATCGCGATCGACGAGCGGCGCTGCATGTTCCGCCTCAAGAAGCATGACGAGCCGCAGGAGTACTGGAGCCACCGTTACGTGCCCGACGAGAAGAAGGAGCCACAGGACATTTTGCAGGTGTGGTTCGCCGGCGTGCACTGCGATGTCGGCGGCGGTTATCCGGAGGCAGAGAGCGGCGAGTCCAAATATCCGCTGATCTGGATGATCGAAGAGGCGGCGAAGGCCGGGCTGAACTTCAATCCGCGCACCGTGAACCAGCTTGCCTGGGGCATCCAGCGCAAGAACTCACCGTTCCAGTATGTCGAGCCCGCCTACACCGGCAAGATCGGCGAGCTGCACAATTCAATGACGGCGCTCTGGCGCGTGCTGGAGTATCTGCCGAAGAGCGCGACATACAAGGAATGGCCGGAGCGGAAAGTCTTTCTCGGCTTCTACATCCCCGATTGCGAACCGCGCCCCATCCCCGACGGCGCGCATGTGCATGAGAGCGTGCTGAAGCGGATGGCGGTGGAGCCGGGATACCGGCCGGTGAACTTGCCGAAGGATTATGTGACCGTGCCGATGCCGGTGCCGCCGGGTGTGGGGGGGGCGGCGGAGACGGAGGAGATCGTGGCGGAGTGAGGTGGGGCCTCGTCATACCCCACTACCGCCGCTTTCTCCATTCGCCGACACTTTTCATTAAAATTCTCGCCCCCGCCTTAGCTGGATCGCATCAACTCCTCGCCATCATCTCCCAGACCACCCGCGCTATTCGCGGAAATTGGAGGAGAGTGCCAATGCATCCGCGCCGACATGCCCGCGTCAAACCCGCCGGCCTGGTGTCCCGCCAGGCCAAGATCATCACCGACCCGCGCGCGCCGGTCATCGTCTGCACGCTGATCGACTATTCGCCCGGCGGCGCCTGCGTCGATCTCGGCGGGCAGGTGAAGATTCCTGACAGGTTCGAGCTGCTGCACGTGAACACCAAGAAGCGCTGCCGCGTGGCGTGGAAGCGCGGGACGAAGGTGGGCGTGGTGTTCTGAGGCGAGTCGTCGCCCCACCTACTTCCGCATCCGCGCCTTCGCCCCCGCGACGATCTGCATCGCGACGCCTGCGATCCAGCCCAACAGGGCGAACCAGCTCCACGCGATGTGCGGATCGAGGCGGAGCACGATGATGGCGACCGAGGCGAATGCGGTCAGCGTGGCGCAGAGCGTGCCGGCGCCGCTCAACAGTTCCGCGGCGTCGATGTCGCCGTGGGCCTCGTCGAAGGGCAGCTGCGGCGTGTCGATGCCGAGATAGAAGCCGACGAAGCCCAGCACCATCATCAGCAGCAGGAATCCCTCCGTGGTGAGCGCGGGTATCACAGATCCCACATAGGCGCCGACGAACAGCCCGCACGCCGCCCCTGCCATCGCAAGACCCACGCGCTCGATGACGTGGGCAGCCTTCCGGACACGAAACCGCATGGCGGGCCTCCGTGACGAATTGGAGTGCGCGCGAGGTTAGGCCAGTTTTGCCCGACGTGGAAGGTGAGAGGGGTTACGGATGCGTGAGGTTAATTCCCTCTCCTGCAAGCGGCAGGGCTATCGCATAAGACGTCCTGGCGCAGGCTGAGCGAGCGCCTCGTCCTTCGAGACGACCGCTTTGCGGTCTCCTCAGGATGAGGCTGAGCGGCATCCTTGCCTGCCGAAAGTGCTACCGCGCACTCCGTCCTCATCCTGAGGGCCCGCCAAAGGCGGGCGTCTCGAAGGATGGGCGGCAGAAAGATGGGCGGCAGGTGAAGACATCACCTCGCTCCGAACGTGGTCTTGCCGAACAGCGCCTTCTGTGTCGACGGCTGCGAGCGCCAGTATTGC
Source organism: Bradyrhizobium sp. LB14.3 (assembly GCF_040547985.1). Taxonomy (NCBI): domain Bacteria; kingdom Pseudomonadati; phylum Pseudomonadota; class Alphaproteobacteria; order Hyphomicrobiales; family Nitrobacteraceae; genus Bradyrhizobium; species Bradyrhizobium sp. LB14.3. The sequence continues at coordinate 91,455 of NZ_JBEPQT010000023.1, read as the reverse complement.
GGGGGTGCCTCGACTTCGCCGCCGACGTCCGCTGCGGCGTGCCAGGCCCAGCGGGGGTCGTAGAGCATACCGCGGGCGAGCGCGACCATGTCGGCCTTGCCGGATGCGACGATCTCTTCGGCCTGCTTTCCATCGGTGATCAGGCCGACGGCGATGGTGGGCAACCCGGTCTCGCGTTTGATGGCCTCTGCGAACTGCACCTGGTAACCGGGGCCGAGCGGGATCTTCTGCAGCGGCGAGACGCCGCCGGAGGAGGCATCGATCCAGTCGACGCCGCGCGCCTTCAGCGCGTTGGCGAATGCGATGGTCTGCGCCAGATCCCAGCCGCCCTCGACCCAGTCGGTCGAGGACACCCGCATGCCGACCGGCTTGTCGTGCGGAAACACCGCGCGCACCGCGTCGTAAACCTCCAGCGGGAAGCGCATGCGGTTTTGCAAGCTACCGCCGTATTCGTCGGTGCGCCTGTTCGAGATCGGCGACAGAAACTGATGCAGGAGATAGCCGTGCGCGCCATGCAGCTCGATCGCGTCGATGCCGATGCGAGCCGCGCGTCTCGCGGACTCGACGAAAGCGTCGCGGATGCGCTTGAGGCCTGCGGTGTCGAGCGCGAGCGGCGCGGCCTCGCCTTCCTTGTGCGGCAGTGCTGACGGCGCCACGGTCTGCCAGCCGCCTTCGCTCAGCGGAATCAGCTGGCCGCCGTCCCAGGGCCGCGCGCTCGAGGCTTTCCGGCCCGCATGCGCGAGCTGCATCGCGACCGCCGTGGAGGAATGTTTGCGCACCGAGCTGAGGACCTGTTTCAGCGCGGCCTCGGCTGCGTCGCTGTAGAGCCCGAGGCAGCCCGGCGTGATGCGGCCGATCGCCTCGACATGGGTCGCCTCGATGCAGAACATCGCCGCGCCCGACAGGCTGAGATTGTTGATGTGGGTGAAGTGCCAGTCATTGGCGACGCCGTCGTCGGCCGAATACTGGCACATCGGCGACACCACGATGCGATTCTTCAGCGTCAGGCCGCGCAGCTTGATCGGGGAAAACAGGGCGCTCATGCGGGGGGAGTTCCGGAGGATGGAGGGCGACAGTGGGGGGCGACAGAGGGAGTGTAGTGATGGAAACGCGGATTGCCAGCCGCGCGGGGGGAATGGCGGCCCGCAACGTCATGCATTGCGGGAGCGCGCCGGGCCGCCCTACTCCACCAGCGCGAACTGCAACAGCAGCGTGCGCTGGAGCAGCGAGAAATTGTCGTCCGACACCAACGTCAGCACGGTCTCGCCGTCGGCGGTGACGTGGGCGTCGATGCCTTCCATGTTGTCGATCTCGTGGCCGAGATCGGCCTTGAACAGCACGGGGCCGTCGACCACGGCGCCCGGCGCGATCGACTTCAGGGGGATCGCGCGGATACGGATATCGATGCCGGTGAACCAGGAGAATTTGCGCTCGAGGATCAGGAGATCGCCCGAGGGCAGCAGCACGGCGTCGCTGATGAACTGCTGGTCGGTGCGGCGAATGCTGAACTGGCCCGGCGTGGGGCCGCCGATCAAAAATCCGATCAGATTGCCGTCGGCATCGAAGCCGCCCTCCGACAGCGCGATCAAGCTGCCCGCGAGCGGCTGGCCTGTGGGGACAAACACCAGCGCCTCGAGCCCCTTGTTGTAGGGCAGTTTCCGCACCGCCGGCGGCGTCTGCAGCACCTCGCCGCGGGCGCGGATGCCGCCCTTCGAAAAATCGAAACGCATGATCTGGTTGACGCGCTCGAGCCCGACATAGACCAACGAGCCGTCACGCGCGAGCGACTCAGTATCGTACCACAGGCGCTTCTCGGTGATCGGCCGTCCCTCCGCATTGAGCACCGGCGCGGCCTCGACGTCGTCGAGACCCGTCATGCTCCGTCCGGAATAGCGGATCGCGCCGGTGAACCAGGTGCCCTGGTCGGAGATCGCGAGAAAGCGCTCACCCTTGGTATCGAGGAAGCGAAAGCCGGACAGACCGCCGAAGCCGCGATGCGCTGAGGTCAGCACAAGGCCGCTGCGATACTCAAGCGAACCGAAGCGCGCGCGTGAACCGTCGCGCGGCGCAAAATGCGGAATCGGCCGCGCGTTCACCTCGATGCGGACGGGCGCGGCGACGGCGTGTTCGATCAGCGAAGTGCGCGGCGGCGGCTCGGTCGCAGGCTGCGCCTGCGCCAGGCGAGAAAGTGCGAGAGTGGAAAATCCCGCCGCCGCGTGGCCGATAAAGCTGCGGCGGGATCGATGGTTGCTCACGAATGCAATTTGCGTCGCGGGCGGTTGGCCGGTTGCGTGGGTGCGGTGTTGGTCTCGCTGAAGAGTTCGGCGAGTTTTTCCGTGATGGCACCGCCGAGCTCTTCGGCATCCACGATTGTCACCGCGCGGCGATAATAGCGCGTGACGTCATGGCCGATGCCGATCGCGATCAGCTCGACCGGCGAGCGGGTCTCGATCTCCTCGATGATGTGGCGCAGATGCCGCTCGAGGTAGTTGCCGGGATTGACCGACAGCGTGGAATCGTCGACCGGCGCGCCGTCCGAGATCATCATCAGGATCTTGCGCTGCTCGGGCCGGCCGAGCAGGCGCTTGTGCGCCCAGTCCAGCGCCTCGCCGTCGATGTTCTCCTTCAGCAGCCCCTCGCGCATCATCAGGCCGAGATTCTTCCGCGCACGGCGCCACGGCGCGTCGGCCGATTTGTAGATGATGTGACGGAGATCGTTGAGACGGCCGGGATTGGCCGGCTTGCCGGCGGCAAGCCACGCCTCGCGCGATTGCCCGCCCTTCCAGGCGCGCGTGGTGAAGCCCAGAATCTCGACCTTGACGCCGCAACGCTCCAGCGTGCGGGCGAGGATGTCGGCGCAGGTCGCCGCGACCGTGATCGGGCGGCCGCGCATCGAGCCGGAGTTGTCGAGCAGCAGCGTCACCACGGTGTCGCGGAAGGTCGCCTCCTTCTCGTGCATGAAGGACAGCGGGTGATAGGGATCGGTCACCACGCGCGACAGGCGCGCGGGATCCAGAATGCCCTCTTCGAGATCGAACTCCCAGGCGCGGTTCTGCTGCGCCATCAGCCGGCGCTGAAGGCGGTTGGCGAGTCGGGCGACGATGCCCTGCAGATGCGCGAGCTGCTTGTCGAGATAGGCGCGCAGGCGCTCCAGCTCGTCATGGTCGCAGAGGTCTTCAGCGGCGATGATCTCGTCGAATTTCGGCGCGAAGGCGTGATATTCCGGCCCGCGCGGCTCGTTCTTGCCGTGCGAGTTCGGACGCGTCGCCTCGCCCGGCGTCTCGTCGTCGCCGAGCTCACCGTCGTCGAAGGTGTCGGAGGTCGAGGCCTGCGCGCTTTCCATCGCGCTCTCGCTCATATCTTCCGAGCTGGCCTGCGCCTGGTCGGCGCTCATCTCCTGCGCGGCGTCGGAATCGGGCGAGCCTTCGGCGCCGGACTGGTCGTTGTCGCCGTCCTGATTGTCCTCGTTGTCGTCGTTGTCTTCACTGTCGGCGTTGCGCTCGTCACCGATCTCGAGCGCGGTCAACAGATCATGCACGGCATCGCCGAACCTGGTCTGGTCCTCGACCAGGATATCGAGCCGGTCGAGCCGCTTGCCGATCTTGTCTTCGAGAATGGGACGCCAGAGGTCGACGACCTTCTTGGCAGCCGTCGGCGGCGCCATGCCGGTCAGGCGCTCGCGCACCAGCATCGCCAGCGCGTCCGCAAGCGGTGCGTCGGCGCGGTCCGTGATCTCGTCGAACTTGCCGCGATGGAAATGGTCGTCGAGCATCGCGGTGAGGTTTTTGGCAACGCCCGCCATGCGGCGCGCGCCGATCGCCTCGACGCGGGCCTGCTCAACCGCCTCGAACACGCCGCGCGCCTGCGGATTGCCCGGCATCAGCTTGCGATGCAGTTTTGGATCGTGACAGGCGAGCTTGAGCGCGATGGAATCGGCGTGGCCGCGCACGATGGCGGCATCACGCTTGGTCATTTTTCGCGCGGGCTCAGGCAGCCGCGCCTTGCCCGGCGCGAGCCCGGGACGCTCCGCGGCGAAGCTGACATCGAGCTCGGGCGCTTTCGCGATCGCCTTCAGGCAGGACGCCACCGAGCGTTTGAACGGCTCGGTCGGGGCTTCCTTGGTATTGCGGAATTTGGAGTTGGACGTCGTCATCTCACCCTATCCGTCGTCCCGGCGAAAGCCGGACCCATAACCACCGGCCGTTGTCGGGCAGGGAAAACTATCGGCGTCGCTTCAATCGAGAGACCTCGCGGTATGGGTCCCGGCTCCATGTGCGCGATTGCGCACCAGGCCGGGACGACATCTCGAGATATCAGCTGAGCGCCACGTTGACCGCCGATTCCGGCAGCTCCGCGTTGAAGCAGCGCTGGTAGAACTCGGCGACCAGCGGACGCTCGAGTTCGTCGCACTTGTTGAGAAAGGTGACCCGGAATGCAAATCCGATATCGCCAAAAATGTCGGCGTTCTCCGCCCAGGTGATCACCGTGCGCGGGCTCATCACCGTCGACAGATCGCCATTGGCGAAGGCGTTACGGGAGAGATCGGCAAGGCGCACCATCTTGTTGACGATGTCGCGGCCCTCCGGGGTGCGATAATGCTTGGCCTTCGCCAGCACGATCTCCACTTCCTCGTCATGGCTGAGATAGTTCAGCGTGGTGACGATCGACCAGCGGTCCATCTGGCCCTGGTTGATCTGCTGGGTGCCGTGATAGAGGCCCGAGGTATCGCCGAGACCGACGGTGTTAGCGGTCGAGAACATGCGGAACGCCGGATGCGGCTTGATCACCTTGTTCTGGTCGAGCAGCGTCAGGCGGCCGGAGACTTCCAGCACGCGCTGGATCACGAACATCACGTCGGGGCGTCCGGCGTCATATTCGTCGAACACCAGCGCGATGTTGTGCTGGAGCGCCCAGGGCAGGATGCCGTCGCGGAATTCGGTGACCTGCTTGCCGTCGCGGACCACGATCGAGTCCTTGCCGACGAGATCGATACGGCTGATATGGCTGTCGAGGTTGACGCGCACGCAGGGCCAGTTCAGCCGCGCAGCGACCTGCTCGATATGGGTGGATTTGCCGGTGCCGTGATAGCCGGTGACCATGACCCGGCGATTCCGGGAAAAGCCGGCGAGAATGGCGAGCGTGGTGGCGCGGTCGAACCGGTAGTCGGAATCAACTTCGGGTACGTGAGGATCGACTTCGGAATAGGCCGGCACTTCGAGATCGGTGTCGATCCCAAAGACCTGGCGCACCGACACCTTCATGTCGGGCAGACCGGAAACTTCCTCAACTTTGGACAGGGCGGCGGTCGTCATCAATCCTCCGAGGCCCCGGGCGGTCCCGAGACCAGTTATTTGCACGTTGGCTGCGGCTGGGTGCGGTGGCGAACCTATCAGAGACAACGTGCGGGCAGAAGCCCGCCCCCCAATCAAAGTTCCGTTGTCTTTTCATTTAGATAGGCAAGAAACGCAGATTTTGGAGGGCTGCCTTGCGAATCATGCTCGAATTTCGTGCTGGATGCGCGGCCCTGCGTACGTGGGTGGCACTTTTGCCGCCGCTTGTTACTTATGTAGGGTCTGAACCCCGCAGCCCAATCCCACCACAGAGACGATGTGACGTCCTTTCTCGATCCCCTCATTTCATTCGTCTCGGCCCATGCGTGGCTGGCCTATCTGACCCTGTTCCTGGCGGCCCTGCTTGAGGCGGTTCCGGTGGTCGGCTCGGTGATTCCCGGCTCGACCATCATCCTGGCGCTGAGTGCGCTGGTTCCGGGCGGCGAGTTGAAGCTGCAATGGGTGTTGCTGGCGGCGGCAATTGGCGCTGTGCTCGGCGACGGGTCGGCCTACTGGATCGGGCACCGGCAGCAGCGCGAGATTCTCAACACCTGGCCGCTGACCAACTATCCAAGCGTGGTCGAGCAGAGCGAAAACTTCTTCCGCCGCTTCGGCGCCTGGGCCGTGTTCTTGGCCCGCTTCGTGCCGCCGATCCGGGCCTTTGTGCCGGTCACCGCCGGCGCGCTGGGCATGCCCCCGGCCCGCTTCTACGCCATCAACATCCCGGCGATCCTGGTCTGGGCGCCCGCGCATGTGCTGCCGGGTGTTTTGGCGGTGTCGGCTCTGCACGAATATGCCGGGCTGCCGCATCATGATCATCTCGGCAAACACATCTGGATTCTCAGTGTGGTCGGCGGAGCGATCATTCTGGGACTGACGATCTGGTTTTACCGTCGCCGCCACGGAGCCGTCGTCGCGGAAGCAAAGCCGCGGGCTTAGACCTCAGCGTGCCAGTTGGGGAAACGCCTACAACGGCGACCATCGTCGCTGTTTGCCGAACATCACTCGACCCGTTATGTCAGCGTCATCGCCCGGCCTCGAGCGGAGATCGAACGAACATCACCGTTGGATAGAGCCCGAAAATCAATCTCATAAGCACCCCGCGACTGCTCGCGTTGCCGCAAATGCTGACCTGACCCTTTCGAGATCGGCGCTAGCGTAAGAGGATTGCTTCGGGCGGCACCGCGACCGAGCCAAGCGGCACATCCAATGAATAGATGAACCCACCGGGTTCGTAGGCAAGTTGCACCCGACCGGTCAGCTGTTGGCCGAGAGACTCCATCATTCGGGTGCCGAAGCTTCGCCGGGTTGGAGGCTCCACGGCCGGACCGCCTCTTTCCATCCAGACCAGGCGGAGTCTCTGCTTCAGCTCGTCTATCGTCCACGTAATTTCGACGCGGCCCGCAGGAACCGACAACGCCCCGAACTTGGTGGTGTTGGTGCACAGCTCGTTGACGGTCATCGCGAGCGCGATGACCGCTGCGGATGTAATCCTGATGTCCGGTCCGTTGAAATGAAAGCGTCGATCGCCCTGGCCATCATAGGGCTCCGTCGCGCTGCTCAGCGTGTGAGTAAGGCTGGCATCCGCCCAACTGACCTGCATCAGCAGATCGTGCGCTCGTCCCAATGCCGTCAGCCTTCCCTCCATTGCCTTCTGTCCGTGCTCTATGCTGGGGGCTGCGCGGAAGCTCTGGGACGCGATAGCGCTGACCATCGCCAGCGTATTCTTGACCCGATGATGAAGCTCCCCGAGGATCAGCTTCTGCAATTTGTCAGCGGCTTGCCGCTGCTCGGCGTCGATCCCGGCCTGGATAAGGAGGGCCTGCGCGTCAATCCCGGCCTGTTCAAGCAGCAGGCGAAGGCTGTCGTTCTCCGCGGAAAGGACGGCATCCTGCGCGTGGTGGGGCGCGGAATCAGCCGCCGCCGGGGCGCGAAGCGCCTGATCCGCCGGCCAGTCGGTTGGTCCCGGAACAATCCTGAGCGCCCCCGCACCCACCATTTTCTGCAACTCGACAATCATCTGCTCAACGCCAAGCGGTTTGCCGAAGAAGCGGCTATTCTCCGGCCTTTCCGCGTCAGATGGCTTCACTTGACCTGAAACCAGTATGATCTTGATCGAGGGCCAGCGCTCGTGCACCGCATGCGCGAGTTTCAAGCCGTCGATGCTTCCGGGCATCTGGATGTCCGTAAATAGCAGCGAGATGTCCGAGCGGGACTCGAGAATCGATATCGCCTCGTCGGCGTTGACGGCCTCGACAGGATGAAAGCCGGCATCCTCCACGATGTCGACGGCGCGCATGCGCAGGACCATTTCGTCCTCGACGACAAGCACATTCGGCACCGAACCTGGATCTGCTGACATGGATGGCCTCACACTTTCGAAGGAGCGGATGGATCGGTCCGGAGAATGTTTCGCGAATAGCGGAAGGGGCTTGCCCGGCCTCTCGGCGGCTCGACGCGGTCGTGATGACTGGGTCTTTCGCACGAGACGACAAGCATTCGCGGCTTCCGTCAGTGCGTCATCTTCGATGAACGGATGAACGGAGTCCGGCCTATCGGCGGGCGGTCACAAGACGAGCTTCCACGATTTTTCCGCCCGCGCCCCTGTCTTGCAAACAAGAGGCGGAGAAATCGGGCCAGATCTGTGTGGAGCAATTCGAAGCCGCGGCCCGGACTTCAAGCCGGTCACTCTTGGCCATCGCGATGACCTCACTCGATTGCACCTGGGGGGTGAAACCCGGTAGGGCAATAACCAAAGCTCCGAGGAGCGAGAACATCGCCGTCGCCGAAAGTAATCTAAACATTTTGGGCTGCTGACTTTTTGGATCTTCGGTCCCGCCACTTTCGGGGACACATTGGCAACAACCATAACGGAAGATGGTTCCACGAGAACAACTTGTATTTGTTCCGGCTCCCGGCCCCTCGTGTTAGCAACTCCCGACGCGAGTAAGTCTTCAGGCTATGACCGCGCCTAACGCGTCCGGTTGTTGGCAGAAATAGAGAGATCCTGAGCGCCCCAAGTGCTGGCGTGTTTCCGAGTGGCGCGAACCACGCTGAAAGAGGCGGTGGCCTATCCATTTCGTCACCGCGAAACGAATTAGATGGACTTCAGAACTCAACAGGCGCCCAGTTCCGCCATCGCCGCGCTGCCTTATGGCTCATATCGGCGACTGAGAGTCCGGTAATGCTCCCGCCCAACGCTTAAAGGAGCGGCTATGACCTGGCTTGTCAACAAATCGCCAACACTGCGTGAACGTCTTGCTGATGAACACAAGCGCATCGAAGCGGCGATGTCTCTTCTCGCACCCGGATTGAAACGCAACAAGCTTTTGGAGAAGCTTCGTCAGCTTGATATCGCCGCGCAAACCAACGAATGGCTTTCATCTCCCAACCTGCGCGCACCACTCTAAACATGAGCAAGGCCGTTGCAGTTGGCAGCCGGTTTTAGGGCCCTCACCTGAGCCCTCGTCATCCTCATCCGCGTCGTCGATAGGACATTCCAGGTTGCGCAGGCGTCTTGGCGCTGACTTGAGAAGTTGAGCCGGGCTCTCCACGATTTTATCCACAAGCGGCAACCCGCCTGATTTGCCTCAGCGAGTGAACCTTCACACTGCTCGCCCGACCTATTTACATCCGGGATTTTGTTAGTTCCTTCCGGGGAAGAGATTCAGCGCCGCCGGCGATCGTTTCAACGCCCGGCGGCACTGCATTTACCAGCACCTCCAGCTTGATCTTCAAGGCCTCTTTGCCCTCCATGCGCGCGCGGCGTTCGTCATCTTTCATGGCGTTCCTCGCATCGCTTATGACTGGCACGGCACTCCTTAGCTCTTGAACGCGGTAGCAGTCCCTCTCCGCCCCGGTGCCGGGCCCACATAGCGGGCCCGCGGGCGGATCAGCTTGCCGTGCTGCAATTGCTCGCTCGCATGCGCGATCCATCCGACGCTGCGGGCCATTGCGAACAGCGCGAGCTCGCTGCCTACAGGCAGGCGCAGTGCGTGCACGAGCACCGCGAGCGCGTAGTCGATGTTGACGAGCTCGCCGGTCGCCTCCGCGATGCGCTCCGGCACCTCCTTGGTGAATTTGCGCGGTGCGCCGGCGCGGGCCAGGGCATTCAGGAGCGACTGCGCGCGCCGATCGCCCCGCTTGTAGACGCCGTGACCGAAGCCGGCAAAGCGTTCGCCGAGCGCGACGCGTTCGCGGACCATTGGCTCGACGTCACGATCCACCAGCGCCTTGACGAGCTGCGAGGCGAGCACGCCGGCGCCGCCGTGCTTCGGCCCCTTCAGCGCGGCGAGGCCGGCGATGACGGAGTCATAAAGATTGAGGCCGGTCGAGGCCGCGCAGCGCGCGGTGAAGGTGGACGCGTTCAATTCATGCTCGGCGAGCAGAACCAGCGCGCGGCGGATGAGATCGGCCGCGTGCTTGCTGTCGGGCGCCCAGGCCCTGGCGATCTGCTGGTGCAACGGCTCGGCCGACGGCTCCGTATTGAGCATGGTCGCGACCAGGAGCCGGACAATGCGCGCACCGACCATCGCACGTCCGTCATGTGCACGGGTGAAGGCGCGGGGATCGGCGCTCGATGCGAGCGCCAACACCGCGATGGCGCGATCAATCGGCGCGGCGCGGCGCGCGGCCTGCGCGATCAGGCGCATCTCATCGGATACTGCTGGAAAGTTGTCAGGTGCAAAGGGATCGACGCCGGAGACGTCCCACAGGAGCGTCGCGGTGTGCTCCAGCGTGTCGTTCTCGGCGAGATCGACGCAATTGACGCCGCGATAGATCGCGCCGTCCTCGGTGATGGTGGATATCTCCGTATCCATGACCGGCAAATCGGCGTCGAAGCTGCGCAGGCCGCGCGGCTCCGGCGATGGCACCCGGCGCTCCTTCAGCGCCCGGACGTCCTCGGCGCGATAGCGGTTCTTGCGCGAGTCCGGCGTCGGCTCGGAGCGGACCAGGCCGCGGCTGACATAGGCGTAGAGCGTGGCCGGCGAGATCGCGAGTTCGGCGGCGGCCTCCCGGGCCGAGAGATAGAGCTCCTCAGAATTTTTCATATTGATTTATGTAATCAAGATTGATCAATCTGTCGAGAGGCCCGACCTTTCGCTGCATAGCAAAACGGAGATTGGGCCATGAACATCCACCTCACCAAGAGTCAGATCGGGCTGGACGGCGTTCCCGCGGCTGAGACCGTGCTGAGCCATGTCGACGGCGAGCGCGGCGAGCTGATCATCGCCGGCGAGCATGTCGGCCGACTGGCGAGCCAGTCGAGCTTTGAGGGCGTTACCGCCCGGCTTTGGAACGGCGCCAGCAAGACCACGCTGAGCGAAGCCAATGTGCGGGCGAACCTGGGTGCCGCACGCGAACGCGCTTTCGCGCGTTTGGCCGACCTGCTGCCGGCGACAAGCGGCATGGGCATCCTCGACGGGTTTCGCGCGGCGGTCGCGGGACTTCGCGCGGAGCACGGACTGGAGCACGAGGCGACCATCGTCGGCGCATTTCCGGTGATCGCAGGTGCGCTGGTCCGGCGCGCCAAAGGTCTCGATCCGGTCGCGCCCGATCCGAGCGTGAGCCACGCCGCCGATACGCTCCGCATGCTGCACGGGTGCGCACCGGCGACGCGCGAGGTCACGGCGTTAGACGCCTATCTCGTCACGGTCTGCGATCACGGCATGAACGCCTCGACCTTCACCGCGCGCGTGGTGGCCTCGACGCAAGCCGATCTGTTCGCCGCCGTCACCGCCGGCTATTGCGCGCTCACCGGCCCGCTGCATGGCGGCGCGCCGGAGCCGGTGCTGGAAATGCTCGACGCGATCGGTTCGCGCGAGCGCATCCAGACCTGGGTCGATGCGGCGCTGGCACGCGGCGAGCGGATGATGGGTTTTGGTCACCGCGTCTATCGCGTGCGCGATCCCCGCGCCGACGTGCTCAAGACCGCGATCGAGGCGCTCGCCTCGGACGGCGCCGGCCTGCCGTTTGCCGGCGAGGTCGAGGCCTATATCCGCAGCGCGCTGCGCAAGAAGAATCCGGACCGGCCGCTGGAAACCAATGTCGAGTTCTTCACCGCGATCCTGCTCGATGCGCTGGCGGTTCCAAGACAGGCTTTTACGCCGATCTTCGCGGTGGCCCGCGCAGCCGGCTGGACCGCCCATGCGCGTGAGCAGCAGCGGACGGGGCGGCTGATCCGGCCGAGTTCGTCGTATGTGGGGGCGATGCCGAACGAGTAGGGGATGCGTGGCCCGGAGCAGCGAGACGGGTAAGGGGTTGTCTCGACACCCTCATCTCTTGCAGTTGAATTCGCCGGGAGAAACCCCTCATCGGGCGCTTCGCGCCACCTTCTCCCGCGAGGGGAGAAGGGAAGAAAGCGAGCGCGAGGCCTACGCCTCGCGCACCACGGTCTTCAGATAATTATACGCCTTGATGATCTCGATCAGGCGATCCTCTGTGGAGCGGTCGCCGCCGTTGGCATCGGGGTGGTGCTGCTTCACCAGCGACTTGTACTTGGACTTGACGTCGGCGAGCGAAGAGTCGGGGCCGAGGCCCATCACCTGGAGCGCCTTGCGCTCGGCGTTCATGATCTTGCGCGTCTCGGCCTTGGGCGCGGCCTGCGGGCCGGCGCGCCAGCCGGAGCGGCCGTTGAGCTCCTGGAACATGCTGAACGGATCGAAGGCGCCGTCGATCTCGGCCTCCGCGCCTTTCTTGACGCCGCCATTGGCGCCCATCTTCCAGGTCGGACGGTGGCCGGTCAGCGCATCTTTCTGATAACGCGCGACCGCATCGGCATTCATGCCGGAGAAGAAATTGTAGTTCTGATTGTACTCGCGCACGTGGTTCAGGCAGAAGTGCCAGTATTCACGCTGGTTGTCGCGACCCTTGGGCGCACGATGGGCGCCCTTGTTCTGACACCCGGTCCATTCGCAGTTGGCCACGGCGTCGCGCGGCTTCACTTCCGGCTGCTTGCCTTTCGGCTTGACCCGGATGGAGTCGAAGAACTTTGATGAATCGATCGGCATGACTGACTTTGACTACGCAATGCAAAAACCTTCAAGTCTTGACATTGCAATTAGCTGAAAACACATAGCCAAAGCTCGGCTTCGGCGTTCTCAAGAACGGTCGCCAGAGGCGGCCTGCGCAAATAACGGAGAGCGATCTCGCACCTTAATGGCACATCCATGGCTATGACAGATACTATCAGCAACAAGTTGCAGGAAGCTTTCACGCCGGAAAGCCTGCAGGTCGTCGACGAGTCACATTTGCATGAGGGCCACGCCGGCCATCGGCCGAGCGGCGAGACGCACTTCCGCGTTTATATCGTGTCTCAAGCCTTCAAAGGGAAGGGCCGCGTCGATCGTCACCGCATGATAAATGCGGCGCTGGCCGCGGAACTCTCCGGCAGCGTGCACGCGCTGGCCATCCACGCGCAGGCGCCGGGGGAAGGCGGGACTTAGCTCGCCAATTCGAGCAGCAGACGGCGCCATTTCTCCTCATCCTGAGGAGCGCGCATTTGCGCGCGTCTCGAAGGATGCAGGCCCCCGCTGCGGCATCCTGGCCTGCATGGTTGGAGACGCGCCTTGCGGCGCTCCTCGCCATGAGGGGCAACAGGGTCACGCGAATCCTAAAACGACGTCCCGGCCCTTCTCGGCTTCGCCTCGTCCACCTCCGACTCGCGCGGCACCGGTGAAATACGGAGCGCGGTGATGCGGTTGCGTTCGCGGCGGAGGACGCGGAAGCGGAAGCCGTGGAAGGTGAAACTCTGGCCGCGGTCGGGGATCGAGCGCGCCTCGTGAATGACGAGGCCGGCAACCGTGGTTGCCTCTTCGTCGGGCAGATGCCAGTCCAGGGCGCGGTTGAGGTCGCGGATCGGCACCGAGCCGTCGACGACGACCGAGCCGTCCGGCTGGGCGCGCACGCCCGCAACCACGACGTCATGCTCGTCGGAGATGTCGCCGACGATCTCTTCCAGAATGTCTTCCAGCGTCACAAGACCTTCAACTTCGCCGTACTCGTCAACGACCAGCGCGAAATGGGTCTTGCGGCGGCGGAACGCCTTGAGCTGCTCGGACACCGGCCGCATCTCCGGCACGAACCAGGGCGGCAGCGCGATGGTGGAGACGTCGATGCGCGAGGTGTCGCCGTCCGAGGCGCGGATCGCGCGCAACAGATCCTTGGCGTGGAGCACGCCGATGATGTTTTCCGGCTTCTCGCGCCACAGCGGGATGCGGGTGTATTCGGTCGCCAGCACCTCGCGCACCAGCTCTTCCGGCGGCAGGTCGGCGTTGATCATCGTCATCTCGGTACGATGGATCATGACGTCGGAAACCTGAAGCTCGCGCAGATCGAGCAGGCCGCCGAGCATGTCGCGATCCTGCTTCTCGACCTTGCCCTCGTGATGCAACAGGTCGACCGCGCCGCGCAGGCGTTCGGTCGGCGACAGGATCGCCTGGTGCTCGCCGGCGAGGCCAAACATGCGCATCAACAGGCGCACGATGACTTCCACGATTCTGAGCAGCGGCCCCAGCACGTACATCGTCATCCGCATCGGGCGCGCCACCGCAAGCGCCATGCGGTCGGGCGCGTTGATGGCGATGGTCTTCGGCAGCACCTCGGCGAAGATCACCACCAGCACGGTCATCACGCCGGTCGCATAGAGCACGCCGACATCGCCGAACCAGGACGTGAAGATGCTGGTGGCAAGGGCGGATGCACTGATATTGGCGATGTTGTTGCCGAGCAGCAGCGCGCCGATCAGGCGCTCGCGCATGGCGAGCAGTCGCGAGACCACGTCGGCGTCGCGGTTGCCCTGCTTGGAGAGCCGCAACATGCTGGCGCGCGAGGCGCCGATCAGCGCGGTCTCGCTCGCGGCAAAGAAGCCCGAGACGAGCAGGCAGAGGACGACGATGGTGAATCCGAGCCAGTCCATGAACCACTCTGGTTTCTTGTTTTGACGCGTTTTCCTGACGCGAACCGGTACCCACTTCGCTCGAAAACGCTCTCACGCCGTTCAGCCGCGTATCACGCCTTGAGGGCGAGCTTGTCCTTGAGGAAATCGCGCACCGGAGCCGGCTCGACGTCCTTCGCGATGACGGCGCGCCCCACGGCCTCCAGCAGGATGAAAGTGAGCTTGCCGCGCTCGACCTTCTTGTCCTGTGACATCAGCGCCATCAGCGCATCGGCATCGGCAAGCCCTTCCTGCGCGAAGCCCGCGATGTCCTGCAAGCGCGTCGGCAGGCCGGCCTCAATCAGATGCCGCTCGACGCGCGCCGCATCGGCTTCGCCGATCATGCCGAGCCTGGCCGAGAGCTGCGTTGCCAGCGTCATGCCGATCGCAACGCCCTCGCCGTGGAACAGACGATCGGAGAACCCAGTCGCCGCTTCCAGCGCGTGACCAAACGTGTGGCCGAGATTGAGCAGCGCGCGCTCGCCGGTCTCACGCTCGTCGCGCGAGACGACGCCGGCCTTGGCGCGGCAGGACGTCGCGATCGCATGCTCGCGCGCCGCGCCGCCCCTGGAGATGTCGGAATGGTTGTTCTCAAGCCAGGTGAAGAAGGCCTCATCACCGAGCACGCCGTATTTGGCGACCTCGGCATAGCCGGCGCGGAATTGCCGCGGCGACAGCGTGTCGAGCACGGCGGTGTCGGCGACGACAAGCACCGGCTGGTGAAAGGCGCCGAGCAGATTCTTGCCCTGCGGCGAGTTGATGCCGGTCTTGCCGCCGACGGAGGAATCGACCTGTGCCAAAAGCGAAGTCGGGACCTGCACGAAATCGACGCCGCGGCGCAGGATCGCTGCCGCAAAGCCGGCGAGATCGCCGACAACGCCACCGCCGAGCGCGATGACGAGATCGTTGCGCTCGATCTTTGCGGCGATCAGGGCCTCGCTGACCTTTTCCAGGCCAGCATAGGTTTTCGAGATCTCGCCTTCCTCGACGACGATGCGCGATGTCGGAATGCCGGCCGCTGCGAGCGAAGCCTCGGCGGGTTCGAGCCAGTATTTTGCAACGGTGCGATCGGTCACGACCGCGGTGCGCACGCCGGGACGTAAACGCGCGACCCGTTCGCCCAGCGAGGCCAGCACGCCGCGGCCGATGACGATGTCATAGGCGCGATCGCCGAGCGCGACCTCGACGTTGACGGGATCGGAATGTTTCAAAGGCGCGGTCATCGTGCGGCACTCGCGACGTCGGCTGGTGGATGGGACGCCTGTTCGCCGCAGAGATGGGCGCGCAGCGTCTCGATGGTCTCCTCGACGATCTTGTCGTGCGGCACGTCGCGCGAGGCGATGGTGAGGTCGGCATGGCCGTAGACCGGCTCGCGTTCGATGAGCAGGCGCGTCACGGTTCCTTCGGGGTCGGCGGTCTGGAGCAGCGGACGGTCGGCGCGCCGGCGCACGCGGCGCATGATGACGTCGGCATCGGCCTTGAGCCAGATCGAGATCGCCTTCGCCGCGATGCGGCCCCGCGTCTCCTCGCGCATGAAGGCGCCGCCGCCGGTTGCCAGCACGATGGGGCCGCCGTCGAGCAGACGCGCGATCACGCGGGCCTCGCCATCGCGGAAATGCGGCTCGCCGTGGCGCTCGAAGATTTCCGGTATGGTCATGCCGGCCGCCGCCTCGATCTCGGTGTCGGCATCGACGAAGGGCAGCTTGAGCCGGATCGCCATGCGGCGGCCGATGGTGGATTTGCCTACCCCCATCATGCCGACGAGCACGATCGAGCGCGCGCCCAGCGCCGACAGGATGTCGGCCTCGGGCGAAGCTTGGATCGGCAACGCGGCGTCGGACATTTGTCTCGCTCGAATGGGTCTCGCTCGAACCGCCGCCAAAGGCGGCATGCTTTGGCCACCTATACGACCCCAAAGGGGGCCTCGCCAGAGGACTCTTGCCACGAAACGGCGAACATGTTGGATGATTTCATTGGTTAATTCGGCCGCCCGAGACCCTCTCCGAGACCTTGCCCGATGCCCAGCCTGTTCCGCTTCCTGACGGTCGTCGCCGTGATCGCCGGCATTGTCTATGGCGTGGTCTTCGCGCTGGCGAACTTCGTCAATCCCAAGCCGCGGGAAATGACGGTGACGATCCCGGCGGACAAATTTCTCAAGAAATAGGAGCTAGGCTGCCGGGCATGCGTGCCAGATCTTCCGCTAACAAGCCCTCAGATGCCAAGCTCACCGGCCTGTTCCTCGACATGCTCGCCGCGGAACAGGGCGCCGGCCCCAATACGCTCGATGCCTACCGCCGCGACCTCACCGATTTCTCGGAATTTCTCGGCCGCGTCGGCCATACATTTGCGGACGCCGAGACGCAGACGCTGCGCGACTATCTCGGCGACCTCGACACGCGCGGCTTCAAGTCCACCAGCGTCGCGCGGCGGCTGTCGGCGATGCGGCATCTCTACCGTTTTCTCCTCAACGAGCGCATCCGGACAGAGGATCCCGCGGCGATCCTGTCCGGCCCCAAGCGCGGCCGCGGGCTGCCAAAGGTGCTGTCGATCGCGGATGTCGACCGCATGCTCCGCCGCGCCACGGAATTGAGTACGGCGGAAGATGCCTCGCCCTCGAAACGGCTGCGCGCTTTGCGGCTCTATTGCCTGCTCGAGGTGCTCTACGCCACCGGCCTGCGCGTCTCCGAGCTGGTGGCGCTGCCGCGCACCGCCGCGAAGCGCGACGCCCGCATGATCGTGGTACGCGGCAAGGGCAACAAGGAACGGCTGGTGCCGCTCAACGAGGCCTCGCGGCAGGCGATGGCCGATTATCTCGCCGCGACGGAAGCCGCCAAGCAAAACAACAAGACGGACAAGAAGAACAGCGTGGCGGCCTCAAAATGGTTGTTCCCCTCGTTCGGCGAGAGCGGACATCTGACGCGGCAGCATTTTGCCCGCGACCTGAAGGAGCTCGCGGTCGCTTCCGGCCTGCAGGCCCGGCTGGTCTCCCCACACGTGCTGCGCCATGCGTTTGCCAGCCACTTGCTTCACAACGGTGCCGATTTGCGGATCGTCCAGACGCTGCTCGGCCACACCGACATCTCGACGACCCAGATCTACACCCACGTGGTCGAGGAGCGGCTGAAGAGCCTCGTTCGCGACCTGCATCCGCTGGCGGAGAAGTAAGGTCTCGGGAGGCGCGCTCCCTCTCCCGCTCGCGGGAGAGGGTTGGGGAGAGGGTTTCTCCGCAACGGGACACTCCCCAAGAGGAGAAAGCCCTCACCCGGCGCTTCGCGCCGACCTCTCCCGCAAGCGGGAGAGGTGAACTAAACCGCCTTGACTTCGGCCACATCTCCGCAGAAAGAGCCGGGGCCTCACGATTGATTTGGCGGGCGGCCTAAGAGTGCACAAGCCAACTCATTGAAGAAGCTACACTTCTTTCCGAGGGCTCGAATCCGCTTCGCCGCCTCGCCCCGTCCTCCCTATATTGAGTTGATGCCAGACCAGATGCGCAGCTATCTCGATTTCGAAAAGCCCGTCGCCGAGTTCGATTCCAAGCTCGACGAATTGCGGACGCTTGCGGCCTCCGGCAGCGACATCACTGATGAGATCGGGCGAATCGAGGACAAGGCGGCGCAGGCGCTGGCCGACCTCTATCTGAACCTGACGCCGTGGCAGAAGACGCTGGTCGCGCGGCATCCGCAGCGGCCGCATTTCAACGACTTCATCAAGGGCCTGATCACCGAGTTCACGCCGCTCGCCGGCGACCGCAAGTTCGGCGAGGACGAGGCGCTGGTCGCCGGCTTCGGCCGCTTCCGCGGCGAGGCCATCTGCGTGATGGGCCAGGAAAAGGGCGATTCCACCGAGAGCCGCATCAAGCATAATTTCGGCATGGCGCGGCCCGAGGGCTATCGCAAATGCGTGCGGCTGATGGAGACGGCCGAGCGCTTCGGCCTGCCGGTGCTGTCGCTCGCCGATTCCGCCGGTGCCTATCCCGGCATCGGCGCGGAAGAGCGCGGCCAGGCCGAGGCGATCGCGCGCTCGACCGATGCCTGTCTGGCGCTGACCGTGCCGAACGTCGCCATCATCACCGGCGAGGGCATGTCGGGCGGCGCCATCGCCATTACCACCGCCAACAAGGTCCTGATGCTGGAGCACGCGATCTACAGCGTGATCTCGCCCGAGGCAGCCTCCTCGATCCTCTGGCGCGACGGCTCCAAGGCGCAGGAAGCCGCCAACAACATGAAGATCACCGCCCAGGACATGCTCCGGTTCGGCGTGATCGACAGCATTCTGAAGGAGCCGGTCGGCGGCGCCCATCGCGACCCCGCCGCCATGATCGCCACCACGGGCGATGCCATCGCCAAGGCTTTTGACGAGCTCCGCGGCCTCGACGGCGACGCCGTCCGCAAGCACCGACGGCAGAAATTCCTCGATATCGGCCGGAAACTGGGCTGATTGGGGCGATTTTTCGTGTCCCGGACGCGGTGCCGCTCCGCAGAGCCGGGACCCAGAAAGTTCCGGAGATCGCCTCAAGCATGGGCCCCGGCTCTGCAACGCACCGCTGAAGGAGCGCTGCGCTGCGTCCGGGGCACGAGAGACCTGTCCCGAGCCCCCGGTAACTCCGCGTTAACCCTTTTTTTGCCCAAATCAGCGATCTCAGTACCGGTTTGGCCGCAAGGCCCAAGTTACGGCCCAGTTTAAGTCTTCGTTGACCACACCTTTGGGCCAACGGGCTCGTGATCCCCACTCGGGTTGCGACCACATGCCCCAGAGGTTAGAATTTTAATCAATGGCTTCAGGGCATAAGCGCTGGAGCGTGATTGCGAAAAAGCCCGTCGCGACGGGCCCGGATGGCCGGTCGGATCATGCTTCAAGATTGGGGTTTGCGCGATGCCCGGCACGGTGTGGGGTCCGTCTTGATTTCTCGTTCGCTTGCTCGCGCGGTTTTGGCTTCGGTTGCGCTTGCCGCCAGCATTGTGCTGGCGGGCTGCGATACCGATCAGGTCTCGCTCGCGACCAACGCCAAGGCCAACCAGCCGGTCCCGCCAAAACTTCTCGCCGCGATGGTCGAAAAGGACATGGACCTGCAATCGCCGATCCTGGTGCGCCTGTTCAAGCAGGAGGCCGAGCTCGAGATCTGGAAGCAGGCCCGCAACGGCCAGTTCGCCCTGCTCAAGACCTATCCGATCTGCCGCTGGTCGGGCGATTTGGGGCCGAAGGTCCGCGAAGGCGACCGCCAGGCGCCAGAGGGATTCTATTCGATCAATCCCGGCCAGATGAATCCGCAATCGGCCTATTACCTCTCGTTCAACACCGGCTTTCCCAACGCGTTTGATCGCGCGCTCGGCCGCACCGGCTCGCAATTGATGGTGCATGGCGATTGTTCTTCGCGCGGTTGCTACGCGATGACCGACGAGCAGATCGCCGAGATCTATTCGCTCGGGCGCGAGTCCTTCTTCGGCGGCCAGAAAGCGTTCCAGTTCCAGGCCTATCCGTTCAAGATGACGCCGGTGAACATGGCCAAGCACCGGAACAATCCGAACATGCCGTTCTGGAAGATGATCAAGGAAGGCTATGATCATTTCGAAGTGACGCGGCAGGAGCCGAAGGTCGATTTCTGCGAGAAGAAATACGTCTTCGACGCAACCAAGGCGCCCGACGCCAAGCGTGATCCCGTGTTCGACGCCTCGGCAAAATGTCCGGCCTATGTGATCCCCGAGGACATCGCCCGCGCCGTGCGCGAGAAGGATGCGCGCGACCAGGCCGAGTACAACAAGCTGGTTTCGCGCGGCACACCGGTGGCGCGCATGAACACCGGCATCGACGGCGGCATGAACAAGATCTTTGCCGCGAAGATTCCGGAAGGCTCGACCGGTCTGTCCGAGGGCGCCGAAGGCACGACCTTGCAGATGCTGGCGATGGCGAAGGCGCCGGGCACGATCCCCGGCCACGTCAATCCGCCGAAGCCGAATCTCGACGCAGCCGCGCCCTCGCCGCAGGCAGAGCCGGTCGTCGCCGTCAGCGCGCCCGCCAACGCCCGTGTCGCCAACGCCGCGCCGGCTGAGAAAGCCGGCTTCTTCTCCAACCTCGGCCGCAAGATGGGCATGGGCACCGCCGATACCACGGCGACCACGCCACCGCCGCAGGCCACCGCGTCCGTCGCCCCGGCCGCGCCGTCGACAACGCCGCCCACCGCAGCGTCGAGACTGAAAGCCGCAGTGACCCGGTTCGTGCCGGGACACGACAAATCCAAAGATACGGCCAAGGAGGCGCCGAAGCCGATCGTGGCCGCCAAACCCGCCGAGCCGGCGAAGCCCGACACCCGCCTCGCCGCGACGCGCCCGGCGCTGAAGCCGTCGGTATCGGATGGTGCAGGTGAAGCGACACAGATCATGGGAGCTGCGCCGGTGGTGTCATCGAACTCGTTCGACAGCCGCTTTGGGGCGGTGAAGTAGGACGAATCTAATCGCTTACAACGGTTTCCTGCATTTTAGGTGCCGCCGTTGCGCCAGCAGCGTGCCTGATACTATTCAAGTCCAAGAAGCTGAGACTTGGACCGGGAGCAAACCGAGGAGATCGCTGGCACACTTTGGACGGAGAGCGAGATCTCCGCAGTGGTCGATAGCTATTTTCAGATGTTGACCTCCGAGAGGGCGGGCGTTGCCTACAGCAAGGCGCAGAATTGGCGCCAGCTCATGACGACCGTGCATCGGTCTGAAGGCTTGATCGAACGCAAGCTTCAAAACATCTCCGCCGTTCTCGATATGCTCGGAACGCAGTGGATCAACGGCTACAAGCCGTTAACGCACGATCAGGATGCTTTGGTGGCTGCCGTCGAGCGTAACGTCGGACGAGCGCTGGATTTTCTTTGCCCTGCGAGCATCGACATTCAACCGCTGACGCTCAACGATGATGCCGTCTTCGTTGCTCCGCCATCTGTTGCAGACTTCGAGAAGACAATGACACCCGCCGGCTGGTCGGAAAGTTGGTCCCAGCCGAGCGCGATGCCAGGAATCGTCAATTGGGGAAAGCCGGGGAGAAATTCGTCGTGGAATTCGAGCGCGACCGGTTACGGAGCACTGGGCGCAACGACTTGGCGGATGACGTTCGCTGGGTTTCCGACCAGCGTTTTGGCTCATGTCCGGACTACTTGCACTTGATGCTATCCTGCTTAAGATATACAAATATATTGTATATCGTGGAGCAAGCAATGTTGGTTTCCAAATGGGGCAACAGCCTTGCGGTTCGCTTGCCCAAGAGACTCGTTGAAGCCTTGAACCTCGCCCCCGGCGACGAACTCGACGTCGTGAAGGCCTCGAAAGGCGAGATCGCGGTGGAGAAGATCGACAAGCGGGCAGAATTTCTCAAGCAGGCGGAACAGTTCCAATTTCCCCTGCCCGAAGGCTACGAATTCGACCGCGACGAGGCGAACGAGCGGTGAGCGCTTTCTTCGACAGCAACGTCCTGATCTATGCCTTTTCGACCGACGTCCGGCGGCAGCGCGCATTGACCACGATTGCCGGCGGCGGTGTCATCAGCACACAGGTGCTGAACGAGTTCACCAACGTGTTGCGCAAGAAGCAGAAACAGGATTGGCCTGTGATCGAAGCTGCGGTGCAATCGATCCGGTTTCGCTTTCCGGATACTGCACCGCTCGCCGCCGACACGCATGCCGCGGCGCTTGCGCTTGCCCGCGACCACACGCTTGCTTTTTACGACGCGCTGATCATTGCCGCTGCGATCGAAGCCGGATGCGACACGCTCTACAGCGAGGACATGCAGCACGGCCGCAGCATCGGCGGACTCACCATCCTCAATCCGTTTCTCGGAAGCACGCCGTGAACGCCCCACACCAAGCGATCTGACAGTCCGCAAGTTATCTACGGCGCCAGATACCGCAGCAGCTCCGGATTGCCCTTCACCTCGCCCGCCTTGCCCTGCAGCGCGACGCGGCCGCGGTCGAGCACATAGGCGTAATCGGCAACGCGCAGCGCGAGATCGAGGTGCTGCTCGACGATGATGACGGCGATGTTTTTCGCGAGCTCGATCAGGCGTTCGGTGATCTCCTCGATCACGCCGATCCAGACGCCTTCGGTCGGCTCGTCCAGCAGCAGCAGTTTTGGATCGCCCAGCATGGCGCGGCCGATGGCGAGCATCTTGCGCTCGCCGCCGGAAAGCGTGCCGGCGGGCTGGTCGAGGCGCTGGCCGAGCTTCGGGAAGATGGTCAGCACGTGGTCGACCGCGTCGGCCTTCCTGCTCGCAAGCGAGCCGACCGCGAGATTGTCGCGCACCGACAGGCGCGCGAACACCGAGTGCTCCTGCGGCACGTAGCCGATGCCGGCGCGCACGCGCTCCTGGGTGGCGCGGCGGCTGATGTCGCGGCCGTCGAAGGCGAGGTCGCCCTTCCACGCCGGCAGCTCGCCGACGATGGTCTTCATCAACGTGGTCTTGCCAGCGCCGTTGCGGCCGAGCACGGCGACGCCGCCGCGCCAGGGAATGCCCAGGTTGACGTCGAACAGGACCTGGCTGCGGCCATAGCCGGCGTCGAGATGCTTGATGTCCAAAAATTCAGGCACGGCGCAGATAGATCTCCTGGACGGATTTGTTGGCCTGGATCTCCGACACCGTGCCTGACGCCAGCACCTTGCCCTGATCAAGCACGGTGAGACGGTCGCAGATATCGCGGATGAAATCGAGGTCGTGCTCGACGATGACGAGCGAGCAATGCTTTTTGATCGGCTGCAACAATTCGCCGGTGACGCGGCGCTCCTCCAGGCTCATGCCGCCGGTCGGCTCGTCGAGCAGCAGGAGTTTCGGCTTGCCGGCAAGCGCCATCGCGATCTCCAACCATTGCTGCTGGCCGTGCGACAGCGCCGCCGCTGCATCGAAAGCGCGGTCGGCAAGGCGAAATTGCGTCAGCATGGTCATGACCTGGTCGTGCAGCGCGCCCCGGGTGCGCGAGAAAACGAGGTCGAACAGCGAGGACTGCGCCTGGAGCGCGAGCAAGATGTTGTCGTAGAGCGTCAACGACGGCAGCACGCTGGTGATCTGGAATTTCAGGCTCATGCCGGCGCGGGCACGCTCGGTCGGCGTGAACGCAGTGATGTCGGTATTGACAAAGGAGACCTTGCCCTGCGTCGGCACCTCGGCGCCGGCAATGCACTTCATCAGCGTGCTCTTGCCGGAGCCGTTCGGGCCG
The DNA here is from genome assembly GCF_040547985.1 of Bradyrhizobium sp. LB14.3. Classification (NCBI taxonomy): domain Bacteria; kingdom Pseudomonadati; phylum Pseudomonadota; class Alphaproteobacteria; order Hyphomicrobiales; family Nitrobacteraceae; genus Bradyrhizobium; species Bradyrhizobium sp. LB14.3. The sequence goes on along the minus strand of NZ_JBEPQT010000023.1, from coordinate 68,009 downwards.
ATCAGGCCGTGAAACTCGTTCTCGCCGACGGTGAGCGCGGCGCCATCGAGCGCAGTGAGCTTGCCAAAGATTTTTTTGACGCCGGCGGCTTCAAGGAGCGGCATTGCGCTTCTCCTTTTCGGTCTCCCTGGGCCTGGCACCAAAACTGCCGACCCGCTCGCGCTCGCCGAGCACAAAGCTGATCAGGCCGAGCGGCCGGAACAGAATCACGAGCAACAGCAGCACGCCAAGGATAATCGGCCAGACCTCGCGGTAATTGTCCGACAGCCAGAAGCTGACACCCTCGACGATGACAGCGCCGATGACGGCCCCGATCAGCGTGCCGGAACCGCCGAACAGCACGTAGAGCACGACTTGCGTCGAGACCACGACGCCGACCATGTTGGGCCAGACAAACCCTTCGTGGAAGGCATAGAGGCTGCCGGCGAGGCCCGCGACGGCGCCGCCGAGCGCGAAGATGATCGCCTTCAGATGCTGCGCCTTGTAGCCGAAGAAGGCGATCCGCTGCTCGTTTTCGCGCAGGCCCGCCAGCGCAAGGCCAAACTGCGAGCGCACCAGGAAGCGGCAGAGGAGATAGACCACAATGAGGATGCCGAGCACGAGATAATAGAAGGACGGCCCTTCCGAGAATTCGTAACTGCCGAGCGTCATCGACGAAATCGAGGGGATGCCGTTCTGCCCGCCGAGATAGTACCAGCCGCGCGCGAGCCGATCAGCGGCGTAGGAGCCGGTGAGTGTGCCCAGGGAGACGAAGATCACGCTGGAGGGATGCCGTCCCAGCAGCAGGAAGCCCCCGAGCAGCAGCGCGAAGGTCAGGCCGATCAGCGTTCCCGCGGGCAGCACCAGGAAGATGTTGGTGATGTCGAGGTCGCGCGCGAGCAGCGCCACACCGTACCCGGCTGAGCCGAAGAACAGCGCCTGGCCGAAACTCATGATGCCGGCATAGCCCCACACCAGATCGAACGACAGCGCGAACAGCGCGAGGATAATCACGCGCGTAGCGAATACCGTGAGATAGTCCTGCAGCACCAGCGGTGCGAGCAGCGCCGCGACGAGCACGACGCCCTCCACGATCGGCAGGACCTTTCGTCCCGAAGCGGCCTGCCCTGCCGTCCCGCTGCTACCCATTGCGACGTCCGCCTCCCCGCCGATCTCAGCGGGGATCGCCTGTTTTACTGCGCCCATCGATTTCGGCATTCGACCTTAGCATTCCTTGGGATCGACGAGCCCGTCGCTGCGTCCGACGATCTCGTAGTTTCCAGCCTTGGCGACCGCGGTGTACATCTTCATCTTGCAGTGCCGCTTGCCCGGCACCATCTCGGCCGGTCCGCCCGGTCCTTCAGCGATCTTGGCGTGGTCGAGGGCTGCGGCCACCGAGTCGCGGTCGACCTTGCCGGCCTCCTTGACGGCCGCTTCCCACAGCTTCAGGCCGCGATAGGTGCCGGTCGCGGCACTGCCGGCCGCGAACAGGAAGTTACCCGGAAAATCCTTCTCATAGGCTGCCTGGATCTTTGCGTCGAACGGGTTATCCTTGGTCAGCACCTTGAAATAATCGAGACAGCTTGCGAGCCCCTCGATCTCGGCGGCCTGGTTGATGTTGAGCGTGTTCTCGTCATAGTAGACGCAGGCGAGACGCCCACCGTTCTTGAGGAAGCCCGCTTCATAGAGCTGCTTGAAGAACGGGCCGACACCGGGCGGAATGACGGTGTTGAAGACGACGTCGACCTTATTGGAGATGATGCGGTTGACGGTCGAAGAGAAATCGACCTGGTCAAGCGGGTAGTATTCCTCGAACACGACCTCGCCGCCGTTGGCCTCGATCACCTTGCGGGCGTAGACGTTGAGCGTGTGCGGCCAGACATAGTTGGCGCTCGGCAGCGCGAATTTCTTGCCGCCGTTCTTGATCAGCCAGGGAATGAATTCGTCGCACTGCTGCGCCGGCGTCGGCCCGGTGCAGAACAGATAGGGCGTGCACTCCTTGCCTTCATAGAGCTGCGGATAGATGTAGAGCGTCTTGCCGCGCGCGACGATCGGATCCTTGATCGCGTTGCGCATCGACGAGGTGATGCCGCCGAGCACCATATCGACCTTGTCGCGCTGGATCAGCTTTCGGACGTTGCCCACCGCGACCGATTCGTTCGACGCGGTGTCCTCGATGTAGAGCTCGAGCGGACGGCCGAGCAGGCCGCCGGCATCGTTCATCTGCTTGACCAGCATCTTGGCGACGTTAGCGTCCGCCGTGCCGGCGTACGCAATCGGGCCGGTGAGGTCCGTCGCGATGCCGACCTTGATCGGACCTCCCGCTGCATTGGCCCAGGGCGCCGGAATCACCCAGCTGCCGACACCGGTCGCGACTGCGCCGGTTGCGAACGCGAAATTGGAGAGGAAACGACGTCGGGTGAGATTGGTGCGTTCTGCAAACATATTTAAACCCCTCTTCCAGCGATGAGGCCCTGTGGCCGGAATTTGATGAAAACAATGGCGAGCACGAAGACGAGAACGTCGGCGACGACGGGCGCCATCACCCAGGGCAACGCGGCGCTGAGCGTACCGATGACGCCGGCGCCCGCGACCGGCCCGATGAAGGAGCCGACGCCGCCGACCATGACGGCGACAAATCCCTGGATCAGGAAGCGCAGGCCGAGATCGGCGTAGAGACTGAACACGGGGACGATCAGTGCACCGGCAAGGCCGGCAAGCGCGGAGCCGAACGCGAAGGTGGCGCCATACATCAGCGGCGTTGAAATGCCCGAGGCGCGCGCCAGCGATGGGTTTTCCAGCGTGGCGCGCATGCGCAAGCCGAAGTTCGTGCGCGACAGCAGGAGATAGCAGCCCGCCATCACCAGCAGGGTGATGACGATGATGGTGAAACGCCAGGCCGAGATGTGCATGGCGCCGATGTCGATCGAGCCGCCGATCGGCTCCGGCACGGTGAGATAGAAGCCGCCGATCAGTCCGCGCACGGTCTCACGGATGATCAGGCCGAGCGCATAGGTGCCGAGCATGGCCACGATCGGCGCGGCGTAGAACCGGCGAATGATCAGCGCCTCCAGCACGAAGCCGAGCGCGCCGACCACGAAGGGCGCCGCGACCATGCCGGCCCAGATCGGCAGGCCCTTGGCGTAGGCCAGATAGGTGATGTAGGCGCCGAGCAGGACGAACTCGCCCTGTGCGAAGTTGAAGATGCCCATCATGCTGGCGATGATCCCGAGCCCCAGCACGATCAGGACGATGATCGCACCAAAGCTCAGAATCTCGAACGCCGCGACGAACGCGTTAGCCATGCGCTACAATCCCGCTCGTCTGCATCCATGCCTCGCTCACATCTTCTTCCAGTCGCCGATCTGCTCGAAGGCGTGGGCGGCGCGGTAGATGGTGGTTTCCTCGAACATGCGGCCGACCAGCATCAGGCCGACGGGCAGGCCGTCGACCATCCCGCAGGGCAGCGACATCGCGGGATGGTGGGTGATGTCGAACGGCGCGGTATTGGAGATCATCTCCAGCGCGCGCGCGACGTAGTCTTCGCGGCTGGCCGTGGGCTCCGGCAGCTTGGTCGCCTTCATCGGTGTGGTCGGCAGCAGCAGCAAATCGTAGTCCTTGAAGGCCTTGTCGTAGGCCGCGGTCAGGCGTCGGGAGATGTTGAGCGCCTTGCCGTAATAGCGGGGACCAAAAGTGTTGTTGATGTAGGTGCCGAGCAGCAGGAACAGTTTTGTGGTCTCGGACAGTGAATCCGCCTGCCGCCGCCAGCCACGATGGAAATCCATCAGCGTGGTCGAATAGAGGTCGGACCGGCTCAGGCCGTAGCCGTCGCCATACATCATGGTCTGGGTCATGCCCTCGGTCCCGATCGGCGTCCAGATCGCGGGGCCGACGAGATGCATCGGGATCGAGACGGTCTCGACCGTAGCGCCGAGGTCCCTAAAGCGTTTTGCGGCTTCGCGAACGCTTTCGTTGACGGCGGCTTCCGCGGTCGCCTGCTCAAAGCCTTCCTTGAGGATGCCGATCTTCATGCCTTTCACGCCCTGGCCGAGCGCCTTGGTGTAGTCCTCGACCTTGGGCGCCTTGATGCGCGGATCGTAGCCGTCGTCGCCGGCGAGCACTTCGAGCAGCAGCGCGTTGTCGGCGACCGTTGCCGTCATCGGGCCGGTGTGATCGACGAAAACCTCGATCGGCATGATGCCGGTGTAGGGCACGAGGCCCCAGGTCGGCTTCATGCCGTAGGTGCCGCAGAACGAGGACGGCATGCGGATCGAGCCGCCCTGGTCGCCACCGATCGCCATGTCGACCTCGCCGAGCGCGACGACGACGCCTGAGCCCGAGGACGAGCCGCCGGCCGAATAGCCCATCTTGTGCGGATTGTGCACCGCGCCGACCGCGTTGGTGTGGCTGCCGCCGGACATGCAGAAGGATTCGCAATGCACTTTTCCGGCGATCTCGGCGCCGGCATCGAGCATACGTGTGACGATGGTGGCGTCGAAATCGGGAACGTAGCCTTCGAGTGTCGCCGAGCCGTTCATCATGGGAACGCCGGCGAGCATGATGTTGTCCTTCAACGCGACGGTCTTGCCCTTGAGCTTGCCGCTGGCAGCGCCCTTCACTGTCGACTTGCGATACCAGGCGTTGCGCGGGTTCTCTTCCGGTGAGGGCCGATAGCCCGGCGTGCGCGGATATTTGACCTCCGGCACCTCGTCCGGCATGGCTCCGACGAGATTGTAGGCTTCGATCGAGCCCTGCATCAGGCCGCGGAACGAGGCGACATCGTCGTCGGTCAGCGAAAGGCCGCACTGGTCGGCGACACTGCGAAGTTGGGCTGGCGTGGGAAGGACAACTGTCACGGCGCTCTCCTCAAAGGCTTCTTGATCCCTGGCGTTGGATCCTCATGGGCGCGCGTGCACGGCGCGAGCCAGTCGGCTCCACTTCGATATTACAGACGGAAATATTTTCCTTTTCAAGTATTATTTCACGAATGTGCCGGACCGGAGGGACGACCTGAGGTCAGAGCGTCTTGATGAGCCTGAAGTCGAGGCCGTCCGCTTCGGCGAGGTACATCGGCATCTCGGCGCGGCCATCGCGGATGGTGACGGGACCGCGGCCTGCCGAATAGACGGTGTTGCGCGCCGCCTTCAGCAGCGGACGCAAGGCCAATGAGCCGGCACGGTTGGCGACGGACTCCAGGAACCGCAGCCCCTCATAGTTCGACTGGCCGACCGAGCCGACCGGCGGCGCGTGCGGGCCGAACATGGCCTGATAAGCGCAGAGGAATTCATCATTGGCGCGCGAGGCCATGCAGTTGAAATAGCCGGAGGCGCAGAGCAAGTTCTCGGTGTTGTCGGCGCCGATGCCGAGCAGTACGGTCTCGTCCATCGCGCCCGCGAGCCGCAACGTCGAGGTCGCGAGGCCCGCTTCCGCGAAGGCGCGGTTGAAGGTGATGCTGTCGGTGCCGATCAGCGAGATCAGCACCACGTCCGGCTTGGCAGCGCGGATGCGCGCCAGATGCGCCTCGTGATGGTCTTCGCCGACGGGGACGAACTCCTCGCCGACGACCTGGCCGCCGGCTTCCTTGATGTAGCGCTTCACCGCGCGATGCGACTGCCAGGGCCAGACATAGTCGCTGCCGATCAGATACCAGCGCGCCGCCTTCTTGACGTCCGCGAGCCAGTGGATCGACGGCCGGCTCTGCCAGCGCGGCGTCTCGCCGATCGCCATCACGCCCGGCGTACGCTCGCCGCCCTCATAGACCGGCGTGTAGATATAGGGGATCCGATTGCCGGTGACCTTGCGCAAGGCAACGCGCACGGCGCTGATATGCGAACCCATGATGAGGTCGACCTCGTCGAAGGCGATCGCCTGCTCGGCGCGCCGCACCACCTCGTCAATCGGGCCGCCGGAATCGTAGATCGACAGCTCGAGCTCGCGACCCAGAATGCCGCCGCGCCTGTTGATCTCGGCAACCGCCAGCATTGCGCTGTTGGTCGAGGTCGGGCCCCAGATTCCGGGCGAGCCGGTGAAGGTGAGAAAATTGCCGATGCGGAGCTTGTTGCGCGCGCCGCGGCGCTTCATGAAATGCGCGTCGATCGGAGACAGGTCGAAGTCGGTCGCGACGGGCGACAGATTCCGCAACAGCATGGACGGCGGCAACGCCGGACCGCCGTGAGCCGGGAAGTTTACCGTCGCGTGCACGCCAACTCCTGTCTGGCACCAGACCTGAAAGCACATTGAGCAGGCGGCCGCGGCATCCGCCCTTTTGTTGGGCAATATCCTATTTTGAAAATATTGAATATTCAAGAATTGAAGTGCATATAGAAGCAGCATCGATTGCAAGACATTCACTCATTTGGGTCAAGACGAAGTCTTAGCCGTGGCAAAACCAAACTCCCCGATCACCGAACACCTCGCTTATTTGCTGGCGCAAGCTAACCGGGAGATCAACCGGCAGCTCGAACTGCGGTTGAGCAAGGAAGGCGTGCCCGTCGAGCAATGGCGCATCCTGAAAGTGCTGTCGGATGGCAACGGCCATTCGATGGGCGAGCTTGCGGATGCCGTGCTGCTCAACCATCCGACGCTGACCAAGATGATCGATCGCATGGTCTCGGACACGCTGGTCTACCGCGTGCAGGACCCGAACGATCGCCGCAAGGTTCTGATGTTCATCTCCGATCGCGGCAAGGTGCTGAGCAGGAAGCTCAACTCGCTCGCGGTCGACCAGGAGGAGCACATCCTGGAAAGCTACGGCGACAAATCGACCAGCGAGTTGAAGCGGCTGCTGGAGAGCTTGATCGACAGCTCGAATTAGAGCAATGGCGTAGCACACGCTCGGCACGTCGTCCCGGACAAGCGAAGCGCACAGCGCGCACCACATACTCGCTGACATCGCCCGCCTTGTGCGCAATTGCTCACTGGGGCGGGCGATCCAGTATTCCAGAGACTGATATGACTGAACCGAGAGGCTGCGGCGTACTGGACGCCCGGTCAAGCCGGGCGACGACAGCGGAATTTATCGGCTAAGCGTACCGCCCGTGGCAGTGCTTGTACTTCTTGCCGCTGCCGCACGGGCAATCCTCGTTGCGGCCGATCTTGCCCCAGCTTGCCGGGTTTTTGGGATCACGCAGCGCCGCATCGGTGGCCTGCGCTCCGAGCGAGACGTGGGCGAGCGCCATTTCGTCCTCGCCGGTGTTCGGATCGAACTTGTGCGCTTCCATCTGCGGCAGCACCGGGGCTTCCTGCTCCGGCGGCACGATCTCGACCCGCATCAGCTGCGCGGTGACGGCCTCGCGCAGATGCGCGCTCATCTCCTGGAAGAGATTGAAGGCCTCGGTCTTGTACTCCTGCAACGGATCGCGCTGGCCGTAGCCGCGCAGGCCGATGACCTGGCGCAGATGGTCGAGCATGATCAAATGCTCGCGCCAGAGATGGTCGAGCGTCTGGAGCAAAATGGTCTTCTCGACGTAACGCATCACGTCGGGGCCCCATTGCCCGACCTTGGCGGCCATGTGCTCGTCGGCGCGGGTCTCGATGCGCGTGAGCAGCTCCTCGTCGGCGATGCCCTCTTCCTTGGCCCAGTCTTCGACCGGCAGGTCGAGATCGAGCACGCGCTTGAGCTCTTCCTTCAAGCCCGCGACGTTCCACTGCTCGGCATAGGCATGCTCGGGCACATGCTTGGCCACGAGGTCGTCGATGAAGGCGTGACGCATGTCAGTGACGGTCTCGGCGACGCTGTCGTCCTTCATCAGGTCGACGCGCTGGTCGAAGATCACCTTGCGCTGGTCGTTCTGGACGTTGTCGAACTTGAGCAAATTCTTGCGGATGTCGAAGTTGCGGGCTTCGACCTTCTGCTGCGCCTTCTCCAGCGCCTTGTTGATCCAGGGATGGATGATGGCCTCGCCCTCTTGCAGGCCGAGACGCTGCAGCATGCTGTCGAGGCGATCCGAGCCGAAAATGCGCATCAGATCGTCTTCCAGCGACAGGAAGAACTTCGAGCGGCCGGGGTCGCCCTGACGGCCGGAACGGCCGCGGAGCTGGTTGTCGATGCGGCGGGATTCGTGGCGCTCGGAACCCATGATGTAGAGGCCGCCGGGCTTCTTCACGGTCTTGGCGGGCTTCGAACCCTTCGCCGGCTCGATCTCGACCTCTTCCTCGGCCTTCAGCACGATGTCGCGGAAGTGCTCGATGTCGGCCTTGATCTGCTCGATCTTCTTGGCCTTCTCGGCCTCGTCCTCGATGCCCCCGGTCTCCTGAAGGATCCGCATATCGAGCGAGCCGCCGAGCTTGATGTCGGTGCCGCGGCCGGCCATGTTGGTCGCGATCGTGATCGCGCCGGGCACGCCGGCTTCCGCGACGATATAGGCTTCCTGCTCGTGGAAGCGCGCGTTCAGCACCGCGAACAGCTTGGCCGGCTTGCCGGCGCGGGCGGCGGCGTACAGCTTCTGCATCGAATTTTCGTTGCCGAAATCGATCTGCCGGTAGCCGTGCTTCTTCAGATATTCGGCGATCACTTCCGATTTTTCGATCGAGGCGGTGCCGACCAGCACCGGCTGCAATCGCGCATTGGCGCGCTCGATCTCCGCCAGGATCGCGGCGTATTTCTCGTTCTGGGTGCGATAGACCTCGTCGTCCTCGTCCAGACGAGCGACCGACAGATTGGTCGGGATTTCCACGACCTCGAGCTTGTAGATGTCGAACAATTCGTCGGCTTCGGTCAGCGCCGTACCGGTCATGCCGGCGAGCTTTTCGTACATCCGGAAATAGTTCTGGAAGGTGATCGAGGCCAGCGTCTGGTTCTCTGGCTGGACCTGGACGTGCTCCTTGGCTTCCAGCGCCTGGTGCAGGCCTTCGGAATAGCGCCGGCCCTGCATCATGCGGCCGGTGAACTCGTCGATGATCACGACCTCGTCGTCGCGGACGATGTAGTCCTTGTCGCGGGTGAACAGCGTGTGGGCGCGCAGCGCCTGGTTGATGTGGTGCACGACGGAGACGTTCTCGACGTCGTAGAGCGACTCGCCCTTGAGCTGGCCGGCATCGCGCAGCAGCGTCTCGATCTTCTCCATGCCGCCTTCGGTGAGCGTCACGGTGCGCTGCTTCTCGTCGACCTCGTAGTCGGTCTTGTCGAGCTTGGGCAGAAAGCCGTCGATGGTGTTGTAGAAGTCGGAGCGGTCGTCGAGCGGGCCGGAGATGATCAGCGGCGTGCGCGCTTCGTCGATCAGGATGGAGTCGACTTCGTCGACGATCGCGTAGAAGTGCGGCCGCTGGACCATGTCCTCGAGCCGGTACTTCATGTTGTCGCGCAGATAGTCGAAGCCGTATTCGTTGTTTGTGCCGTAGGTGATGTCGCAGGCATAAGCCGTCTTGCGCTCGGAATCGTCCAGGCCGTGGACGATCACGCCGGTGGTCATGCCGAGGAAGCCGTAGATCTGGCCCATCCAGGCGGAGTCGCGGCTGGCGAGGTAGTCGTTGACGGTGACGACGTGGACGCCCTTGCCGGCGAGCGCGTTGAGATAGACCGCGAGCGTCGCGACCAGCGTCTTGCCTTCGCCGGTCTTCATCTCGGCGATGTCGCCCTCGTGCAGCACCATGCCGCCGATCAGCTGGACGTCGAAATGGCGCTGGCCGAGCGTGCGCTTGGCGGCTTCACGGACCGTGGCGAAAGCGGGGACCAGGAGGTCGTCCAGCGTCTTGCCCTCGGCGATCTCTTTCCTGAAGTCGGCGGTGCGGGCCTTGAGCGCCTCGTCGGAGAGTTTCGAGACCTCGGGCTCCAGCGCGTTGATCGCGCTGACGCGGGACTGATATCCCTTTACCCGCCGGTCGTTGGCGGAGCCGAAAAATTTGCGGGCGAGCGCGCCGATCATACCTGGTTCCTGTGTTCGCGATTCAACCGCGTTGCAGCCGAGAGGTTGTCACCCGTCTGCCCATCAACTCACCGTGACGCCTGGTGGCGCCGGAGCCCGGACTGCGGGGTCCATCCGCCATATGGGTGGGAGTTGGGCAAGTCTGGGTTCAACGGCCAAAAACGCAGCAAAATAAACGCCATCGCCATGGACGCGACCGGGCAGAGATATGGCCCGGTCAGGGCCTTGTCAACGGCGGGCGCATTGCGGCTAATTCATCATTTTGACAGACTTTTCGCGTTGCCAAGGCCCCCTGAATTGGGCGAGTGTCCGCCCCGCTCGAGCAGCCCCCTGCTTCAACAAAAGGATTTTCCATGACCACCTCGTTCCCGGTAACAACCGGCCAGCGTTTCCGCCACGCGTCCGCCCTGGCTGGCTGCCTCGCTTTGGCGCTGTCCCTGGCGTTCGCGGGCCCGCTCCGGGCCGCCGACGATCCGGTACTGGCGAAGGTCAATGGCGCGGAAATCAAGAAGAGCGACGTCGCCATGGCCGAGGAGGAACTCGGGCCGAGCCTCGCCCAGATGGACCCGGCGACCAAGGACGAGAACGTCCTGTCCTTCCTGATCGACATGAAGATCGTCGGCAAGGCCGCCGAGGACAAGAAGGTCGCCGACGGCGAGGAGTTCAAGAAGCGCCTCGCATTCGCCCGCAACCGCCTGCTGATGGACAGCCTGCTCGCCGGCGAGGGCAAGGCCGCGATCACCCCGGACGCCATGAAGAAGGTCTATGACGAGGCCTCCAAGCAGATCACCGGCGAGCAGGAAGTTCGCGCGCGCCACATCCTGGTCGAGACCGAGGACGAGGCCAAGGCGGTGAAGGCCGAGCTCGACAAGGGCGCCGATTTCGCCGAGCTCGCCAAGAAGAAATCCAAGGATCCGGGCTCGGCCGACGGCGGCGACCTGGGCTTCTTCACCAAGGAGCAGATGGTGCCGGAATTCTCGGCGGTCGCCTTCGCGCTCGAGCCGGGCAAGATCTCCGATCCCGTGAAGTCGCAGTTCGGCTGGCACGTCATCAAGGTCGAGGAAAAGCGCAGCCGCAAGGCGCCGGACTTCGAGCAGGTCAAGGCCCAGATCGAGCAGTATGTCACCCGCAAGGCCCAGGCCGACTACGTCGCCAAGCTGCGCGCGGAAGCCAAGGTCGAGCGGCTGGACCAGCCGGCCGATGCGGCAAAGGACGCCAAGCCGGCTGATGCGGCCAAACCTTCCGATGCCAAGCCTTCCGATGCCAAGCCTTCCGATGCGAAGCCCTCCGACAGCAAGATGGCGCCCCCGGCGAAGAAGTAAGAATTCGCTGTCACTTCACGGACGCCAATAGTATCTAACGTCGCAATGGCCGGGCCAAAAGTGCGAAGCACGTCTTCGCACTGGATGTCCCGGCCATCTGCATGTCCAGACCTCACCAAGGCGCCCCGATGTCCTCCTCCGTTTCTCCCCTCGCCCCGAAAAACGTTCCCGACATGCCCGTGATCGCGGGCGTCCGCCTTGCGACGGCCGAGGCCGGCATCCGCTACAAGAACCGCACCGACGTTCTGCTCGCGGTGATGGACAAGGGTACCGCGGTCGCAGGTGTCTTCACCCAATCGAAATGCCCGTCCGCGCCGGTGGAATGGTGCCGCGCCAAGCTGAAGGGCGGCAAGGCGCGGGCGCTGGTGGTCAATTCCGGCAATGCCAATGCCTTTACCGGCAAGACCGGCCGCAGCTCCACCGCGCTGACCGCGAAGATCGCGGCCAAGGCCGTCGGATGCCCCGAGGGCGAAATCTTCCTGGCCTCGACCGGCGTGATCGGCGAGCCGCTGGATGCGACCAAGTTCGACGGCGTGCTCGGGCGTCTCGCGGAAACCACCGAGGCCGGCGATTATCTGGCGGCCGCCAAGGCGATCATGACCACCGACACCTTCCCGAAGGTTGCGACCGCGACCGTGAAGCTCGGCAAGGCCAAGGTCACGATCAACGGCATGGCCAAAGGCGCCGGCATGATCGCGCCCGACATGGCGACGATGCTGTCGTTCGTCTTCACCGACGCACCGATCGCGCCCGCCGCGCTGCAGGCGCTGCTCAAGAGCGGCGTTGAGGACACGTTCAACGCAGTGACGATCGACGGCGACACCTCGACCTCGGATACGCTGCTGGCCTTTGCCACCGGTGCTGCCGCCGAACACGGCGCGCCAAGGATCAGCCGCGCCAGCGACCCGCGCCTGAAGGCCTTCGTCAAGGCGTTCAACCAGGTGCTCGCCAATCTTTCCGAGCAGGTGGCCCGCGACGGCGAAGGCGCGCGCAAGCTGGTCGAGATCACGGTCGAGGGTGCCAAGACCAAGGCGTCGGCGCGCAAGATCGCGATGTCGATCGCCAACTCGCCGCTGGTGAAGACCGCGATCGCCGGCGAAGACGCCAATTGGGGCCGCGTGGTGATGGCGGTCGGCAAGGCCGGCGAACCGGCCGACCGCGACAAGCTCTCGATCTCCTTCAACGGCATCCGCGTCGCCAAGAGCGGCGCGCGCGATCCGTCCTATGACGAGGCCCAGGTGTCGGAGGCGATGAAGGCGCCGGAGATCTCGATCAAGGTCTCGCTCGGCCTCGGCAAGGGCCGCGACCGCGTGCTGACCTGCGACCTCACCAAGGAGTATGTCGCGATCAACGGGGATTACAGGTCGTAGCCCATCTCCTCGCCCCGTTCTTGCGGGGTGAGGGGCCGCCGCCGCATCGACGCTGACAACCGGACTCGCGGAGAGTCCCTCTCACCCCGAGATCCGTGCGTCCGCGAGCGCCTTCCGGAACAGAGCGTTCATCGCGTCCGAAATGCCCTGGGTGGGGCTAACCTCGAAATAGAATCCTGGCGAAGCGCAGCTCTCCATGTTCTGCGCGATCTCGCTGTTCGGGGACGGCCCCCATGTCCCGGCGTTGAAGGGCGCGATCCAGTCCTTGTACCAGCTGTCAGTAGGAGGCTGATACGTTGTGTACAGCACCGCGACCTTGATACCGCGGTTCTTCAACGTCGTGCACAGCGCGGGATTGATAGGTGACTGACAGCGCGGCGCTATGTTTCCCCAATTCTTGTTGTACATCGTCTTCAGGCAAGAGGCATTGCTTTCATCGGCGACGCCGTCCGATACAAAAAACAAATACTTCAGGGGGGCGGAAGATGTGCCGACTCCCGGCGAGGCGATTGCGCTATTGATTGCGGGAAAGATGGCGGTGAAGGGAGTATCCTTATCGGCAGTAAAAGCGTCATTCTGACCGGCGACCGACATCAGGTCGATGTTTCCCGCCGCAGTCTTGGCGGACGTCAGGCTCGACGAGAGCGAAAACAGATTTCTCAATCCGATCGTCGCTGACGCAGCGCCGAAATCGTAGATCGCCATCCTGAACTGGTTCGTGTAGGTCTGCGTGTTCCGGGCTGTGTCCATCAAGTTCGCGCTCGCCTGGCGCACCACGTCGATTCGGGTAGTGATGCCATTTGCTTTGGCAATGTCGTAGTTGCTTGTGCCGGCCTTCTTGGAGGTGTCGTGACACGCGAATGCGCATCCACCGGTCTTTGCCTGCAAATTCGTTATGTCGGTCGGTGTCGCTGCGACACCCATCGACGGAGAATTGTCCAACAGGAGATAGAAGTCGATATAGAGCGGCATGTTGGCCGTGGCCGTGGAAGTGCCCGACATCGCCACCGTGCTCTTGCCGATCACGCCGAGAAACATCGTGTTGATGGTCGCGGAAAAATTGACCGTCGAGGTTACCGTGGAGCCAGTCTTTGAGACGACCGGCGTCACGCTGGTGAGCGTGTATCCGTTCTGATTTGCCCGGTTGGCGTCGAAGATGTTCTTGGCGTCGGTGACTCCGGCCGCAATGGATCCGTCCGCCGTCATGGTGCCAGCCGCGAGGTACGCCGGCGAATTCTTGGCAATCGAACCGACGCTGGCGGCGTCCGCCGCAGCCTGCAGCTTGGATCTGATCTGCGTCGCCCGCGAATAGTCGATCCCGCAGCCGACCGCGGTGATCAGCGGGACGCAGGTCAGCGCGAAGATCACTGCGATATTGCCGCGTTGATCGAGACCGAACCGTTGGAGAATTGTGCGAAGCGCGGCACGCATAGGTGGGGATCCCGGAATCTGAGCTTTTCCACTCTAGGAACCGTCGATTAAATATGACTTATGGAGACCTCGGAAACCGGGCCGTAACGGGGTTAACGGACCGTTACGGATGATCTTCAGCGAGCGACATTCCAGGCATGGCCGATCTCAAACTGACACTGGTGGTGGCCTGCGCGCTTGTCGATGCCGACAAACGCGTCCTGATCGCGCAGCGCCCCGAGGGCAAGACGCTGGCCGGCCTCTGGGAATTTCCCGGCGGCAAATGTGAACCCGGCGAGCGGCCGGAGCAGAGCCTGATCCGCGAGCTCCACGAGGAGCTCGGCATCACGGTCGCCGAACCCTGCTTGGCCCCGCTGACCTTTGCGAGCCACGGCTACGAGACCTTTCATCTCCTGATGCCGCTCTACATTTGCCGGCGCTGGGAGGGGCAAGTGATGCCGCGCGAAGGCCAGACCCTGGCCTGGGTCCGCGCCAACAGACTGCGCGACTACCCGATGCCGCCCGCGGACATTCCGCTGATCCCGCATTTGATCGATTTGCTGATGTGAGAGGTGCGGTGCCCGGGACGCAGCGCAGCGCTTCTTCAGCGATGCGCTGCTGAGCCGGGGCCCATGCTTGCCGCAGGGCTGGGTCCCGGCTCTGCGCAGCAGCGTAAGAACGCTGCAGCGCGTCCGGGACACACGTCACTCCTTCCCCGCCTTCTTCACCGCCTCCGCCAGGCTCGCCTTCGCCGACCCCGGCTTCAGCGGCTGCTGCTGGCTCGCATGCGGGGCCCAGCCCGAAAGCCAGATGATGTCGAATGTCGCATGAATGCGGCCGTCGACATCGGCAAAGCGTTCGGCATAAATCTCGGCCATCCGCAGCAGCGTCGCGCGCCGCGACAACGTACGGCGGCGCTCGATCAGCACATTGGCCGCGCCCATGCGGCGGAGATCCTGCATCAGCGCAAATGCATTGGCGTAACGCACCACGACGCGGTCGACATCGGTGACCGGCAGCGCAAAGCCTGCCCGCTGCAACAGCGCGCCGATGTCGCGCAAGTCAGCGAACGGCGCCACGCGCGGCGACACGCCGCCTTCGCATTCAGCTTCCGCCGCGGCGAACGCCTGCCGCAGCTCGGTCAGGCTGTCGCCACCGATCATCGCGGCGAGCAGCAGACCGTCCGGCTTCAGCGCACGACGGATTTGCGCGAGCACGCCCGGCAGATCGTTGACGAATTGCAGCGCCAGCGCCGACACGACGAGGTCGAGGCTCTCCGGTGCAAAGGGAAGTGTCTCCATACCCGCTGCGTCGAGCGCGATCCGCTCGACGCAAGGCAGTCGTGCGCGCAACGCCGCAAGTCCCTCGCCGGGCGTCCAGAGATCGGCTCCCGCGTGAAACTCGCGCATCACAGCAGCCAGCCGGTCGGACATGTCCTCGGCGACCCGATCGAGCAGGAAGGTGACCTCGCCCTGCGCCTGCGCGCGCCGCTGCCGCGCATGCAGCAAGGCGCGATCGAACAGAGCGGGCGGGGTCTGGGAGGGCTGAGCCATGCCGCTGGTTACGCCGATCCAAGTCGTTCTGGCAATCGCCTCTGTTCTGTCCCGGACGCGGTGCGGCACGCAGTGACGCTCCGCAGAGCCGGCGCACGAGAGTGCTGCTTGAGCCGACAAGCGCGGAACGCTAGCTTCTCCCCATGGACGCCTCCGCCCCTTCCCGCTCGCTCTCCGGACCCTTGCGGGCCGCATGGACGGCCGGCCGCCATGCCCTGTCGCGTGCGGCGCGGCTCGCGCTCGACATCGCGCTGCCGACCTTGTGTGTGTCCTGCCGCGAGCCAGTCGATGGCGAGGGCGTGTGCGCGGCCTGCTGGGCGCGGCTGTCGTTCATCGAACGGCCCTACTGCCCGCGGCTCGGCATTCCCTTTGTGTATGACCCCGGCCCCGACATGCTGTCGATGGAGGCGATCGCGAGCCCACCGGCCTACCAGCGGGCGCGCGCCGCGGTACGTTACGACGACGTCGCGCGCACCCTGGTGCATGCGCTGAAATACCAGGACCGCACGGATTTGGCGCCCGCCATGGGCCGCTGGATGGCGCGTGCGGGTGGCGAGCTGCTCAGCGAGGCCGATATGCTGGTGCCTGTTCCCCTGCATTGGCGAAGGGCCTGGCGCCGCCGCTACAACCAGTCCGGGGCGCTGGCGCGGATCATCGAGAGGCAGAGCGGAGTGAAAGTGAAGGCCGAGGTGCTGCGCCGGGTACGCGCCACCGAGCAACAGATCGGCCTGTCGCGGGCCCAGCGCGCCACCAATGTGCAGGGCGCATTCCAGGTATCGCCCGACCGTCAGGCGGAGGTCCAGGGTCGGCGCATTGTCCTCATCGACGACGTCCTGACCTCGGGTGCGACGCTGGATGCCTGCGCGCGGGCCCTGCTCCGCGCCAAGGCGGCCCAAGTGGACGTGCTGGTCTTTGCCCGGGTTGTCGAGAGCCGGTGAAGTCCCATATAATTCAATGAATTCATGACATGAGAGCGCCAGACAACATGACCGCTGCTGTGGAGATCTACACAAGGCCGGGCTGCGGCTATTGTTCCGCCGCCAGGTCCCTGCTGACCCGCAAGAAGGCAACCTTCACGGAGTTCGATATCGCCAGGAACCCGTCCTGGCGCCAGGAGATGTACGATCGCGCCGGAGAAGGCACGACCTTCCCGCAGATCTGGATCGGCGGAACCCATGTTGGGGGCTGCGACGAACTCTATGCGCTCGACCGCGGCGGCAAGCTCGACGGCATGCTTGAACATGTGAAGGCGGAGTCATGAACGAGATCGGGACCTTCACCGCGGCCATGGTGCAGATGCGCACCGGCCTGATGCCCGAGCCGAGCCTCGCGCAGGCCACCAAACTGATCCGGCAGGCTGCGGCCAATGGCGCCGACTACGTGCAGACGCCCGAAGTCAGCAACATGATGCAGGCCAACCGCAAGGCGCTGTTCGAGCACCTCCAGAGCGAAAACGACGACAACTCGCTGAGGGCCTACCGGGCGCTCGCGGCGGAGCTGAAAATCCACATCCATGTCGGCTCGCTGGCGCTGCGCTTCTCAGAGGAGAAAGCGGTCAACCGCTCCTTCCTGATCGGGCCCGAGGGCAGTGTGCTCGCGAGCTACGACAAGATCCACATGTTCGACATCGAGCTGCCGGACGGCGAGAGTTATCGCGAATCCGCCAATTACCAGCCGGGCGAGACCGCCGTGATCTCCGACCTGCCCTGGGGCCGCGTCGGGCTGACGATCTGCTACGACGTGCGCTTCCCCGCGCTCTACCGCGCGCTGGCCGAGAGCGGCGCATACTTCATCACGGTGCCCTCGGCCTTCACCCGCAAGACCGGTGAAGCGCATTGGCACGTGCTGCTGCGTGCACGCGCGATCGAGACCGGCTGCTTCATCTTCGCCGCCGCGCAGGCCGGCCTGCATGAGAACAAGCGCGAGACCTATGGCCATTCGCTGATCATCGATCCCTGGGGCGAGATCCTCGCCGAGGGCGATGTCGAGCCGGGCATCATCATGGCCAGGATCGATCCGGCCAAGGTCGAGACCGCGCGCCGCGCAATCCCCTCGCTCCAGCACGGCCGCCGCTTCGGCGTCGCCGACCCCAAGGCCGGGCCGGACCATCTGCACCTCGTGCGGGGATCGGCATGATCCGCTACGCGCTCCACTGCGACCGAAACCACGACTTCGAAAGTTGGTTCCAGAGCTCGTCGGCATACGATTCGCAGGTGAAGCGCAAGCTCGTGACCTGTCCGATCTGCGGCTCGGCCAGGATCAACAAGGCGATCATGGCGCCTCGCATCGTCGGCAACAAAGGCCGCGGACCCGCGACGCCGCCCCCGGAGCCCGTGGCTGCGACCACGCCCGAGGCTACACTGTCCGGACCGACCTCGCTGATGATGGCGCAGGAGAAGGAGCTTCGCACCAAGCTCAAAGAGCTGCGCGATCACATCGTGAAAAACGCCGACAATGTCGGCGAGCGTTTTGCGAACGAGGCCCGCGCGATGCATTACGGCGACAAGGAGCACCGTCCGATCTACGGCGAGGCTTCGCCCGACGAAGCCAAGTCGCTGATCGACGAAGGCATCGAGGTGTCGCCGCTGCCGACGCTGCCGGAAGACCGGAACTAAACCGCCACCAGCACCGCCACGCCGACCACGATCAGCCCGATGCCAAGAATCTCGCGTGCCGCGATTGGCTGCTTGAACGAGTGATACGCCACGGCCTGCGCGAACAGCACCTCGATCAGAGCGAGCGTGCGGACGTTGGCGGCGGCCGTCAGCGCGAAGGCGAGGAACCAGAACTGCGAGGCGAACGCGCCCATGAAGCCCGCGAGCAGCGATGGCTTCCACAGCCCCAAAATCGCCTGAAGCACCTTCGGCGCGCGCCAAAGCAGATAGATCGTCAGGATCAGCGTCTGCACGAACAGGCCGAGCACCAGCGTGAACGATGCTGCCGTTACAAAGGACACGCTGGGCACGTTGATGATAGCGCCGCGGAAACCGACCGCTGACAACGCGAACGCCGCCGCGGCGACCAGACCGGTGATGGTCGGCTTGAGTTCGGCAAAACTCTTCTCACCGCCGGGCCGCAGCGCGGTGACGACGACGCCGATGGTCGCGATCACGATCGCCAGCACCTTGAGCCAAGTCAGGTGATCGCCGAGGAAGACGAAGCCGAAGATCGCGGTCTGGATCGCCTCGGTCTTCAGGTAGGCCGTCGTCACCACGAAGGACCGGTCGTTCATCGCCAGCAGCATCAGGCCGGTCGCCACGATCTGGCTGAGCGCGCCGAGCAGCAGCCACGGCCAGAACACGGTCGGCGGCATGCCGAGATGATCGCCGGTCGCGACCAGCACCACGGCGAGAAACAGCAGCGAGAACGGGAAGCCGAACAGGAAGCGGATATTGGTCGCGCCCCAGGTCCCCAGCGGCTTCGTCAGCGACCGCTGCATCGCATTGCGCGCGACCTGGCCGAGCGCGGCAATGACGGTGAAGGGAATCCAGAGGCTGGCGATGGTGAACATGGGTGAGGGGCGTTAAAGCAGGAAAGGATGCAGCCAACGTGCAAGCTGAGGCTCGCGCGGTCAACCGCAGGGATGTCATGGGAGCGATGCCCGCGCCACAACCTCCCCTGTCGTCCCTACTTGCGCTTCACACCATGCCTTCCGCCACGACCATGTAATTCACGTCCATGTCGGACGAGAGCGTCCATTTGTCGGCGAAGGGGCTGTAGACGACGCCGGTCTGTTCGGTGATGACGAGACGATTGTCGAGCAGGTATTTCGTCAGCTCGTCGGGGGTGACGAACTTGTTCCATTCGTGGGTGCCGCGCGGCAGCCAACGCAGGACGTATTCGGCGCCGACGATGGCAAGCGCAAAGCTCTTCCAGTTCCTGTTCAGCGTCGAGACCACCATCAACCCGTTCGGCTTCAGCATCGCGGCGCAGCGCTTCAGGAAAACGCCGACATCGACGACGTGCTCGACCACCTCCATGGCCAGCACGATATCGAAGCGCTCGCGCGGGTCGATCTCTTCCACCGTGGTGCAGCGATAGTCGATCGACAGATGCGCCTTGTCGGCGTGCAGCTTCGCGGCGGCGATGTTGCTGACCGACGGATCGACGCCGATGACCTGCGCACCCAGGCGCGACAACGGCTCGCACAACAGGCCGGCGCCGCAGCCGATGTCGAGCACGCGCAGGCCGCCGAGGCAGTTGAGGCTGCGCAAGTTGCGTTCGAACTTGCGGCAGGCCGCATCGCGGATGTAGCCGAGCCGCAGCGGGTTGATCCGGTGCAGCGGGGCCATCTTGCCGTTCGGGTCCCACCACTCGGCCGAGAGTTTTGAAAATTTCGCGATCTCGGCGGCGTCGACGGTCGAGCCCGGCTGCGGGCTTGCGGTAGCGGAAGTATCTTGCTGCATGCTCATCAGTAAGCGCGGTCCTACCGCGTGGTGATCGAACTACGGAAGGCGAGCGGCGAGGCGATGGTCCGGATGGTTTCGCGACCTTCCCCCACGCCATTGATGGTCACGTCGCCATAGTTGAGAATGCGTCCAAGAATGGTCTGATTCACATCGACGCTCTCGACCTTGTCCAGCGCCATCTCGAAGGTGCGGCGCTTGATGAACCCGGTCTTGTGCACAACCCGCAAGTTGGTGACGTCGGTCTCGGTGGTGAAGCGGTGGAACCAGCCCTTCAAGGTCCAGAACAGCGCCGCCAAGGCGACCACCCCCGAGGCGATGAGACATAGAATCACAAGCCCGTCGACCGCGGTTTGCCTTGACAGGACGAACAGGCCCAAGGCTGCGATCCATGCGAGGATGGCCGGAAAATAGAAGATCCAGTGCGCATTGGTCGAATACAGCACCCGCTCGCCCGGTTGCAGGATTTCGTCGATATAACGCGCCATAACCTCGATTAACCCATTGCCCGGATTGGCCCGCGCAGGAACCCGCTTGCCCCCGGCCCCGCCCCTCTGTATACGCGCGGTCGGTATCGCAGGCACCCGTCCAGCGCGGGTCACCATACTTATCCTTATGAGGGAATGCACGCGTCGTCATGAGCCGCCTCGTGATGAAATTCGGCGGCACATCCGTCGCCAACATCGAACGTATCCGCAACGTCGCACGCCATGTGAAGCGTGAGGTCGACGCCGGCCATGAAGTGGCAGTGGTCGTCTCGGCGATGTCCGGTAAAACCAACGAGCTGGTGGCCTGGTGCACCGAGGCCTCGCCGATGCACGATGCGCGCGAATACGACGCCGTGGTCGCCTCGGGCGAACAGGTGACGTCCGGCCTGCTTGCCATCGCGCTTCAGGGTATGGGTATCCAGGCCCGCTCCTGGCAGGGCTGGCAGATCCCGATCAAGACCAGCGACGCCCATGCCTCGGCCCGGATCGAGGACATCGACGGCGGCGAGATCATCAAGCGCTTCAGGGAGCGCAAGGAGGTCGCCGTTATCGCCGGCTTCCAGGGCATCAACCCCGAGACCAATCGCATCACCACGCTCGGCCGCGGCGGCTCCGACACCTCGGCCGTGGCGATCGCCGCCGCCATCAAGGCGGACCGCTGCGACATCTATACGGACGTCGATGGTGTCTACACCACCGATCCGCGAGTCGTGCCGAAGGCGCGCCGGCTCGACAAGATCGCGTTCGAAGACATGCTGGAACTGGCCTCCCAAGGCGCAAAAGTGCTCCAGGTCCGCTCGGTGGAACTCGGCATGGTCCACAACATGCCGATTTTCGTCCGATCGAGCTTCGACAAGCCCGAGGATATCGACCCGCATGCCAACCAGCCGCCCGGCACGCTGATCTGCAGCGAGGAGGAGATCATGGAAAGCCACGTCGTCACCGGCATCGCCTTTTCGAAGGACGAGGCCCAGATCTCGGTACGCCAGATCGAGGACAAGCCCGGCGTTGCGGCGTCGATCTTCGGCCCGCTCGCGGATGCCAATATCAACGTCGACATGATCGTGCAGAACGTCTCCGAGGACGGCAAGACCACCGACCTCACCTTCACGGTTCCGGCTGCCGACTACACAAGGGCCAAGGAGACGATCACCGCGGCCAAGAGCCAGATCAATTATGCCCGGCTCGACACCGCCACCGACGTCGCCAAGATCTCGGTGATCGGCAGCGGCATGCGCAGCCATGCCGGCGTCGCCGCCCAGGCATTTTCGGCCCTCGCCGGACGGAATATCAACATCCGAGCCATTACAACCTCCGAGATTAAATTCTCCGTCCTGATCGATACCGCCTACACCGAGCTTGCGGTGCGGACCCTGCACACGCTCTACGGTCTCGATCAGGCATAGGCTAATTTTCTCTTAGCGGTCGCAGCAAACGCGAAGGTGTACACAGCTTCGCGTTTGGCAGGCGTTTTGCTTGGCAAAACAAGCCCTAATTCGCTATACGGCGAACAGGGTGGGCTGCCGCAAACTGTGCCCCAGTTGAGGCGGTGCTGATTCGGCTCAGGTGACGGCTCCAGCGGATCGGCTGGGCCGGCGCCGGACGAGCAAATTCGTTGTTTTTCTGGATTTCTGGGCGAGCCGCCGCGGGCCCCTTCGGCCCCGGCAGACGGTGGAGGGTTGACGGCACATGCGGAGCGCGTCGGGAGGTCCCCGCGTCTTGTTGAGACGGCTCCGCGAAACCATGGCGGAGCAGGTCTCGGCCCAGGAGCGGCTGGACAAGATCGTGGTGCTGATCGCCGCCAATATGGTGGCCGAGGTGTGCTCGGTCTATGTGCTGCGCGTCGACAACACGCTCGAGCTCTATGCCACCGAAGGCCTCAACCGCGAGGCGGTGCACCACACCGTGCTGACGGCCCATGAGGGCCTGGTCGGCCTCGTCGCCAGCGAGGCGACCCCACTCAATCTGAACGACGCACAGAGCCACCCGGCGTTCTCGTTCCGCCCCGAGACCGGCGAAGAAATCTATCACTCCTTCCTCGGCGTGCCGGTCCTGCGCGCCGGCAACACGCTCGGCGTGCTGGTGGTGCAGAACCGCGCCAAGCGCAACTATGTCGAGGAGGAGCTCGAGGCGCTCCAGACCACCGCGATGGTGCTGGCGGAGCTGATCGCCTCCGGCGAGCTGTCCGCGCTGGCCCAGCCCGGCCAGGAGCCCGCCGCGCGCCATTCGGCGCAGAAGGTCGGCGCCATCCTGTCGGAAGGCATCGCGCTCGGCCACGTCGTGCTGCACGAGCCGCGCGTCGTCATCAAGGACTACATCGCCGAGGACCTGCCCAAGGAGATCAAACGGCTCGACACCGCGCTCGCTAAGCTGCGCGCCGACCTCGATCGCATGCTGGAGCGCGGCGACGTCGCCGAGGGCGGCGAGCATCGCGAGGTGCTGGAAGCTTACCGCATGTTCGCCAACGACCAGGGCTGGTCGCACAAGCTGCACGAGGCGGTCGCCACCGGCCTCACGGCGGAAGCCGCCGTCGAGCGCGTGCAGTCCGACACCCGCGCGCGCATGCTGCGCTCGACCGATCCCTATTTGCGCGACCGGCTGCATGATCTCGAGGATCTCGGCTATCGCCTGATGCGGCAGCTGGTCGGCCAGGATCACGCGCCTTCACGTGAACAATTGCCCGACAACGCCATCGTCATCGCGCGCGCGATGGGCCCGGCGGCGCTGCTCGACTACGACCGCAAGCGCCTGCGCGGCATCGTGCTGGAGGAAGGCACCGCCAATTCCCACGTCTCGATCGTGGCGCGTGCGCTCGGCATTCCCGCGGTCGGCGAAGTGCCGAACGCACCTGGTATCGCCGATCCCGGCGACGCCATCATCGTCGACGGCACTTCCGGCTCGATCTATGTCCGTCCGTCGCAGGAGGTCGAGGCCGCCTTCGCCGAGCGCGTGCGCTTCCGCGCCCGCCGCCAGGCGCAATATCTGGCGCTGCGCGACCTGCCCTGCGTCACCAAAGACGGCCAGAAGGTCGAGCTGATGATCAATGCGGGTCTCGCCATCGACCTGCCGCATATCGAGGACACCGGCAGCGCCGGCATCGGCCTGTTCCGCACCGAGCTGCAATTCATGGTCGGCCAGAGCCTGCCGCGCACCAGCGACCAACTCGCGCTCTATCGTACCGTGCTGGATGCCGCCGGCACCAAACCCGTCACGTTCCGCACCCTCGACATCGGCGGCGACAAGGCGCTGCCTTATATGGAAGCGGTGATCGAGGAGAATCCCGCGCTCGGGTGGCGCGCGATCCGGCTCGGGCTCGACCGTCCCGGCCTGTTGCGCGGCCAGATCCGCGCGCTGCTGCGCGCTGGCGGCGGCCGTGCGCTGCGCATCATGTTCCCGATGATCTCGGAGGTCGGCGAATTCGATTCGGCGAAGGCGCTGGTCGAACGCGAGCTGACCTATCTGCGCCAGCACGGCCACACCCTGCCGGAGCGGATCGACATCGGCACCATGGTCGAGGTGCCGGCGCTGCTCTATCAGCTCGACGAGCTTCTGAAGAAGGTCGACTTCATTTCGGTCGGCTCCAACGATCTGTTCCAGTTCCTGTTCGCGGTCGACCGCGGCAACGCAAAGGTCGCCGGGCGCTTCGACACCATGTCGGCGCCGATCCTGCGTGCGCTGCGCGACATCGCGCGCAAGTCGCAAGCGGCAAAGAAATCGCTGTCGCTCTGCGGCGAGATGGCGTCGAAGCCGATCGGCGCGCTGGCGCTGATCGCGATGGGCTACCGCTCGCTGTCGCTTTCGGCGACCGCGCTTGGCCCGGTCAAGGCGATGGTGATCGATCTCGACGCCAAGAAGGCCGAAGAGATGCTCGGCCCCTTGCTGGACGCCCCCGCCGGGAGCGTCTCGATCCGGCAGAAGCTGACGGAGTTTGCCGAGGCCGAAGGCCTGGCGTTGTAGCGGGCCTGTCGCCCCTTCCTGCCGCCTCGCCCTTTTCCGCATCTTGAGACTAAACCGATGTCGTCACTGCCCGAAGCCAAACTGGACGTCCTGCTCGCGCATCACGCCTCGCTCGAGGCCGAATCGCTCGGTCAGCTCGCCTCCGAACGCTATGTGCAGATCACGCGTGAACTCGCCGAGCTCACGCCACTGATCGAAGCGGTCAAGGCCTATCGTTCGGCCGTCAAGGAGCTCGCCGACACCGAGGCACTGATCGCCGATCCCGCGACCGATCCCGAGATGCGCGGCATGGCGGAAGCCGAGCGCGGTGAGTTGACGCCAAAGATCGAGGACCTGGTCCAGAATATCCGCCTCGCTCTGCTGCCCAAGGACGCCATGGACGACCGCAACGTGGTGCTGGAAATCCGCGCCGGCACCGGCGGCGACGAGGCCTCGCTGTTCGCCGGCGATTTGTTCCGGATGTACGAGCGGTTCGCGAGCCTTCAGGGCTGGAAGGTCGAGGTGATCTCGGCGAGCGAAGGCAGCGTCGGCGGCTACAAGGAAGTCATCGCGGAGGTGCAGGGCCGCGGCGCGTTCTCGAAGCTGAAATTCGAATCCGGCGTGCATCGCGTGCAGCGCGTGCCCGACACCGAGACGCAGGGGCGCATTCACACATCCGCCGCGACCGTCGCCGTGATGCCGGAGGTCGAGGAGGTCGACATCGACATCAAGAACGACGATTTGCGCATCGAGACCATGCGCGCGGGAGGCGCCGGCGGCCAGCACGTCAACAAGACGGAATCGGCGATCCGCATCACACATATCCCGACCGGCATCGTGGTGATGATGCAGGACAGCCGCTCGCAGCACAAGAACCGTGCCTCCGCCATGAACATCCTGCGCTCGCGCATCTACGATGCCGAGCAGCAGCGCGTCGATGCCGCCCGCTCGGCCGAGCGCAAGGAGAAGGTCGGGTCCGGAGATCGCAGCGAGCGCATTCGCACCTACAATTTTCCGCAAGGACGCGTCACCGATCACCGCATCAATTTGACGCTGTACAAGCTGCCGCAGGTGATTGCCGGAGAAGCGATCGGGGAACTGATCGACGCACTGACCACCGAGCACCAGGCCGCGCAGCTCGCCGCCCAAGGCGCGGCGGCGTGACCGGCGCCGCGGCCTGATTGGCCGAAATCCCCCCGCTCAGGACTGGCTCGATTGCCGGAATGACTTCAACAAGCGGCTCAACGCCGGGCTCGCAGCGCGACGGAGCTCCTCGAGATTTTTCCTTGAGAGTGCCTGGAGCTTCTGCTCGCCTTTCCTCGTCAGCCTGAGATGAACACGCCTGGCGTCCTCGGGGTCAGTGACTCGGCCGACCAGTCCCAGCTTCGCCATGCGGTTGATCAGCTCGCCGGCCGAGTGGTGTCGTATCAGCAGAAATCGCGCGACGTCACCGACGGTCGCGGGACCCGGACGGACAAAGCCCTTGATACCAAGCAGCGCCTGATGCTGCTGCGGCGTCAATCCCTGCAGGTGTGCGGCCGCCTCACTGAACGTCAGGAAACTCCGGATTTGATAGCGGAACTGCGCAAGCGCCGCGTAGTCGGCCTCGCGCATCGCGCCGCCCTTTGTGGGCACAGCACGCGCCGAGCGTGTCGTCTGCCGCTTCGATGGAGCCATATCCTGCCTGCGACGTCGAACCGGCCGATGGAACGGGCGGCATCACCGAGACTAGCAAGGAAGGCCAGGCGGAACCAACCGACCGGCGCCGCGAATACACAAATATCGCCGCCCTATTCGAAGTTGGACAGCAGGATCCTCACCAGGATGACCTGAAACGCAATCGGGATGCGGACGCTCTTTCGCCGGATCGAGCGCTGGAGCGCGCTGGCAATCTCGGCGCTGGTCAAGGCACCGGCGGATGCGTTGGTAATCAACTCCGCCCACATCTGCGACAACGAGCCGCCGTGCGGGATCACCGGCTTGATGGTCACGCCACAGCCCTGCGCCCAGTCGACGATCTCCCGCATCGTGTGAGGACCGCAATTGCGCGCGGTCGCGAGACGTTCAGCCGTCAGCGCGCGCAGCAATTCGCGCGAGGGCGACCAATTCCCCTTCGGCGGCTGCTCGGCAGTGAGCTCGACCGCGAGCTCCTTGAGGACGTTCTGGGCACGCACGCTCAGCTTCTTCATCGGGCCAGGTACGCGCTTCGCCTGAACGGGGCCGACGATAGGCCCGCGCCGGCGCGGATCGGGCAGGCGCGAGGCATCGCCGGACTGCGGTGTCGCCCGCTGGCCGTTGACCTCTTCCGCCGGCCACGCCGCCTCCGGCCGCTCCGCTCCCTGCGGCCAGGACTGTCGCTTCCGGGCACCTGTCACTGTCGTCTGCCGCGCCATTTCTCTCGCCGAACCCGCCAGTCTCGTACTCACAAAGACTAATATATATCGTGATCCGATATGTTTTCACGAGATAATTTTCGTTATTCGACCAAAGGCGAAATTGACAGAAGGCGTTCACAAGCAATGTCTACGTCCAAGAGCTACACGCGGACGTGACGTGCCCGGCGCAGCAGGCCAGCGAGGTCGGCGGCGCCGGACAGGTCGTGCTCGCGCCTGCAAACAAGAACAAATGTTCGGAGGAAACGATCATGACTGACAATCTCATCCGCCGCGGCCTCTCGCGCCGTGGCCTGCTTCAGACCACCGCGGGTCTCATCGGCGGCGCGGTTCTGCCCGGGATGCCGGCGTTTGCCGAGGACAAGCCGGCGATCGGGTCCTACCCCGCGGGGGTCTCGGGTTCCACCGCCTTCATCGGCATCTCGGTGCCGCGCACCGGCACCTACGCCGTGCAGGGCGAGGACGAACTCAAGGGCTATCAGCTCGCGATCGAGCACATCAACAGCGGCCATGATCTGATCAAGAAGATATCGCCCAAGACCAGCAAGGGCGTGCTCGGCAAAGAGCTGAAGTTCGGCGTCGCCGATTCCGCGGCCAAGCCGAACGAGGCGGTACAGGCGCAGCAGCGCTTCATCAGCGAGAACAAGGCGATCATGATCACAGGCGGCACGTCCAGCGCCGTCGCGGTCGCGCTCAACAAGCTCGCCCAGCGTGAGCACGTGCTGTTCGTGTGCGGCATTTCCGGCTCGAACGACACCACCGGCAAGGATTGCGTTCGCTACGGCTTCCGCCAGAACTTCTTCGGCCAGACCGCAGCTGCGGCGATCGGCCCGGTGATGGTACGGGAGTTCGGCAAGGGCAAGAAGGCGGCGTATCTGACGCCTGACTACACCTACGGCCACACCGTCACCAAATCCATGCAGGACTTCCTCGCGACCGCGGGCTGGACCACCGTGACCAACCAGGTCGCGCCGCTCGGCGCGCCTGATTATTCCTCCTATCTGCTCAACGTCGCGAACTCCGGCGCCGACGTCCTGATCAACGTCAATTGGGGCCACGACGCCGTGCTGTCGACCCAGCAGGCCAAGCAGTTCGGCGTGCTCGACAAGATGAAGCTGGTCGTTCCCTACCAGGTGCCGTTCATCGCGCGCGAAACCGGTGGCCTGATGCAGGGCGTCTACGCCGCCACCGACTATTGGTGGACGATCGAGGACAAGTTCCCGCTGGCCAAGATGTTCAACGAAGCCTTCGAGAAGAAGTACGGCTACAAGCCGGAATGGGGCGCGGAGAACGCCTATGTCAGCTTCGCGCATTGGGCCCACATGTGCGAGCAGGCCGGCAGCTTCAGCCCGCCCGACGTGATCAAGGCCTACGAGAAGGGCGAAACCATCCCCTCGCTGGTCGGCGACGTGCATTACCGCCCTGAAGATCACCAATGTGTCCGCCCCGTGATCATCGTCAAGGGCAAGCAGCAGAAGGACATGAAGAACAAGGAAGACTGGTACGACGTCGTCGAAATCGTCCCGGGCGAAGGCCTGATGCAGAAGCCGGACGCGTTCGGGTGCCATCTCGGCGACTACACCTGAGCCCGCACTAACCCCTGTGACGCCGCGGGCTGCACTCTGGACCTGCGGCGTCACCTTTTTTGATGCGCCCCGTCGCGCGTTACAACAGCGATCGTTGCATGATTAGTTGGCCCAATCTCGTTTCGCAGCTTTTCAACGGGCTCGCGCTCGGCGCCCTGCTCGCGCTGATCAGCTCCGGCCTGACCATCATTTACGGCACGCTCGGCGTGCTCAACCTCGCGCATGGCGCGATGTTCATGATCGGCGGCTATGCCGGCTTCGTCGCCTACCAATACACGGAGTCGTTCATTCTCGCCGTCATCGCGGGCTCGCTGTTCGTGATGCTGCTCGGCGTCCTCATGGAACGCGTCATCATCCGCCATTTCTATCACCGGCCCCACGAGGATCAGCTGCTCGTGACCTTCGGGCTCGGCATCTGCTTCGTCGAGCTCGTGCGCCTGATCTTCTCGAGCCAGTCGCAGCTGGTGCCGCCGCCGGCGCTGTTCCAGGGCATCACTAATCTCGGCTTCATGTTCTATCCGACCTACCGCCTCGCCGTGGTCGGCATCGTCGCGATCGCGCTCGGCGCACTGTTCATCATCCTCTACCGGACCCGGCTCGGCATGATCGTGCGCGCCGGCATCGAGGATTCGGTGATGGTCGATTCGCTCGGCATCAACGTTTACCGCGTCTTCATGGTCGTGTTCGGCATTGGCGCAATGGCCGCCGGCTTTGCCGGCATCGTCAACGCGCCGGTGGCGTCGCTGACGCCGGGCATCGGTGACGACATCCTGGTCCAGACCTTCGTGGTGGTGGTGATCGGCGGCGTTGGCTCCTTCCCGGGCGCGATCCTCGGCGGCCTGATCGCCGGCGAGATCATCAGCGTCACCTCCATGTTCAACCCCGGCTATGCCTATGTGATGCTGTTTGCAGCGATGGCGCTCGTACTCGTGGTGCGACCGCATGGCCTGCTCGGCGTCCAGGGCCGCGAGTAAGCGATTTCCTGATGCTCAAGCAACGCCCGTTCCTGATCGAAGCCCTGACTGCGATCGGCTTGATCGCAGCCCCCTTCGTGCTGCCCCATCTCGGCTTCGCGCCGAACACCGTGAACCGGATCCTGGTCTGGGGCCTGTTCGGGCTCGGCTTCGACATCCTGTTCGGGTTCACCGGCTTGCTGTCGTTCGGTCAGTCCGCCTTCTACGGCACCGGCGGCTTCGTCGCCGCCTACCTCCTGACCCGCGCCGGGTTCAGCAACGTGCTGGGCGCGCTAATCATCGGCATGATCGCAGCCGCCGCGACCGGCTACCTGATCGGCCTCATCGCGTTGCGCCGCACAGGCATCTATTTCGCCATGATCACCGTGGCGATCGCGGAAGTGTTCTTCTTCGTCGAGTTCAATCCGCTCTCCGATTTCACCGGCGGCGAGAACGGCCTGCCCGGCGTGCCGACGCCGAGCTTCAATCTCGGCTTCACCACCATCCACTTCACCAATGGCTGGTCGCTCTATCAGTTCATCGCGCTGTGCTATTTCATCGGCGTCGTCATTGCGCTCAGGATCGTACGCTCGCCGGTCGGCGCCATCTTCAGCGCGATCCGCGACAATCCGCTGCGCGCCACCGCCGTCGGCCACAACATCCACGGCTACAAGCTGACCGCCTTCGTGATCGCAGCCGCTTATGCGGGCTTCGCCGGCGGTCTGCTCGGCGTGCTCCAGGCCTTCATGCCGCCCGACGCCTTCACCTTTGATACCTCCGGCCAGCTCGTGATGCAGACGGCCATCGGCGGCCGGGGCACGCTGTTCGGACCGCTGGTCGGCGCAACTGTTTGGCTCTTCCTTCAGGATTTCCTCCAATCCGCGCTGGGTCTCGGCGCAGCCTGGAAGCTGGTGCTGGGTGTCGTGTTCGTGCTGCTGGTCTGCTTCCTGCGCGGCGGCATCATCGGCGGTCTTGCCGATCTCTACCGCCTTACCTCGGGCAAGCAAAAGCGGACGGACGCGGAGATAGAGCAAGAGGCCGCTGACGCTGAGGCCGCGCAGCAACCCGCACCGGCGCCGATGCGGGCCAAGGAGGTCAAGCAACCCGCCTATTCCGGACCGATCCTGAAAGCCACCGGCCTGACCAAGCGCTATGGCGGCCTCGTTGCCAATAGCGACATCGATTTCAGCGTCAATCAGGGCGAACTGCGCGGGATCATCGGTCCCAACGGCGCCGGCAAATCGACCTTCTTCAAGATGCTGACCTGCGAGATCGCGCCGACCTCCGGCCAGATCGTGTTCGAGGGGCGCGACATCACGGGATTGAGGGTCACCGAGGTTTGCCAGCTCGGACTGACGAAAAGCTACCAGGTCAACCAGCTCTTCACCGGATTGACGGTACGGCAGAACCTGACGATCGCCGCGCTCGCCGAGCTGCGCGGAAAATTCCGGCTCGACCTGTTCCGCAAGCTCTCCGGCGTCAAGGGCCTGACGGAGCAGGTGGAGCACACGCTTGCCCTCGTCAACCTGACCCGCCGTGCCGATACGCCCGTATCGGAGCTCGCCTATGGCGAGAAGCGCAGGCTGGAGATCGGGCTCGCGCTCGCGACGTCGCCGCGCCTGCTGCTGCTCGACGAGCCGCTTGCCGGCATGAGCCCGCGCGAGCGGGTCGAGACCGTCAAGCTGCTCAAATCGATCGCGCGCGGGCGCACCATGATCATCATCGACCACGACATGGATTCGCTGTTCGAACTGGTCGAGCGCGTGACAGTGCTCCAGGAAGGCAAGGTGCTGCTCGACGGCACGCCCGAGGAAATCAAGTCCAACGCCGCCGTGCAGGAAGCCTATCTCGGCGGTGTTCACGGAGAGATCGCCGCATGAGCCTGATCGAGGTCAACGGCCTGAACAGCTACTACGGGGACTCCCACATCCTGTTCGACGTCGCCATGCGTGTGGAGCGTCATGAGGTGGTGGCGTTGCTGGGCCGCAACGGCGCCGGCAAGAGCACCACGCTGAAGAGCCTGATGGGCGTCGTGACGCCCCGCAGCGGCAGCGTGAAGTTCGATGGCATCGACATCGCCGGGCGCAAGAGCCACAGAATCGCGCAGGCCGGCATGCAGCTCGTGCACGAGGAACGCCGCATCTTCGGCGGCCTGTCGGTGGAGGAGAACATCATCCTCGCCGGGATCACTGCGCCGAAACGCTGGCCGCTCCAGCGCATCTACGAAATGTTTCCGCGGCTTAAGGAGCGGCGCAACAACCGCGGCACCGAGCTCTCCGGCGGCGAGCAGCAGATGCTCGCCATCGCACGGGCGCTGGTGCGCGATCCCAAGATCGTGCTGCTGGACGAGCCGTTCGAGGGGCTTGCGCCCGTCATCGTCCACGATCTCGTCAAGGCCTGCCGCGAGCTCGCGGCCGCCGGTCAAACCATCGTGCTGGTCGAGCAGAACCTGGCTGCCACGCTGGCGCTGGCGACGCGGATCTACATCATCAACAACGGCCACATCGTGCACGAGGGGCCGGCGCAGGAGCTCAAGGCCCAGCCGGAGCTGCTCCAGCGCTATCTCGGCGTCTAGATCGCGGCGATCATTCGCCTGGCGTGATCGGCGAGCACGGCCATGTCTTCCTTGCGCGTCTGCGCCGGCAGCAGCTCGATTCCGGCCCTGACCGGCATGACGTGCATGTGCAGGTGAAAGACCACCTGACCACTGGCCGGCTCGCTGAACTGCTGAAGGATGATGCCTTCGGCGCCGAAGGCCTTCATCGCGGCAATCGCGATCCGCTTCGCGGTTCGGGCGACCCCAGCGAGGTCGTCATCCGCGATATCGAGGATGCCGCGCGCCCGTGCCCGGGGAATGACCAGCGTGTGTCCGGGCGAGCGCGGCATGATGTCGAGGAAGGCGAGGCTGCGCTCGTCCCTGAAAACCTCGAAACAGGGTATCTCGCCGCGCAGGATCTTTGCGAAAACGTTCTGATCATCATAGGGCGCCATGGATCCCTCCTTCGCTGCGAGGCGCGATCTGACGCGCTCGTTTCCGTTGACGCAAGCAAGCCCGGCGATCTATCCACGGTGCCAGGCAGGATGGTTCCATTGGCGGCCGATTTCGAACCCGGACACAGCATCGAGAGTGCGCGGCGCGCGCTTGCGGCACGGCTGCAATCGGCCGGCATCGAGCAGCCCGCCCTTGATGCGCGCCTGCTCGTCGGGGCTGCGCTGAGGCTTGATCTGAC
The DNA here is from genome assembly GCF_040547985.1 of Bradyrhizobium sp. LB14.3. Classification (NCBI taxonomy): domain Bacteria; kingdom Pseudomonadati; phylum Pseudomonadota; class Alphaproteobacteria; order Hyphomicrobiales; family Nitrobacteraceae; genus Bradyrhizobium; species Bradyrhizobium sp. LB14.3. The sequence continues at coordinate 35,520 of NZ_JBEPQT010000023.1, read as the reverse complement.
CGGCTTGGTCACGCAGGCAGCCCGGCAACTCACAGCTGAAGAGGCCGCACGGCTCGAAGCATCCGCGAAGCGCCGGCTCGCCCATGAGCCGGTCGCCCGCATTCTCGGCGCTCGGGAATTCTGGGGCCTGCCCTTCCAGCTATCCGAGGCGACGCTGGTGCCGCGGCCGGACACCGAGACCGTGGTCGAACTGGCGCTCGAGATCTTTCGCGGGCTCACGATATCGGGGCAGCGCCCGCGCATCGCGGATATCGGCACCGGATCGGGCGCTATCCTGCTCGCGCTGCTGCACGAAATTCCCGGCGCCTTCGGTGTCGGCACCGATCTCAGCTTGACCGCGCTCAAGACCGCCAGAGACAACGCCGCAGCTCTGGGCCTCGCCGACCGCGCCAGCTTCGTCGCCTGCTCCTACGCTGCGGCGCTTCGCGGCCCGTTCGACCTCATCGTCTCGAACCCGCCCTACATCCCGTCGGCCGAAATTCCGAAACTGAGCATCGAGGTGCGCGAGCACGATCCGCATCTGGCGCTCGATGGCGGCAATGACGGTTACGACGCCTATCGCGCCCTGACCCCGCAGGCCGCCGAACGTCTCGCCCCCGGCGGAGCACTGATCGTCGAGGCCGGACGGGGCCAGGCCCGAAATATTGAAACCTTGATGACGGCTGCTGCGTTGGTGGTGGACAGTTCGCCCAAGGTCGATCTGGCGGGCATCCCGCGGGCGGTTTCGGCCCGAAAAATGCCCCCATAAAAGCCGGATTGGGCTGCAAAAAACCTCTTGGAATATCCCTTGGGAACGACTACCTTCCGATCAACAGATCGGTGCCGGCCCCGTAGACCTACGGGCGAAAGCCGGGCTCTCTCGAGCGAGAGCCTACCGATAAAGGTTCCAAACCGCAGGTCCTGTTGAGCGCGATGGCCATTGAGCTGCGCTGCTTACCGACCGCAACGTGAACGAAAGCCTGATTTTGAGCTTTAAGACTTACGCAACAAAGCTAGGCTTGTTTCGGCAGGCGATATGAATGGGTTCGCTGGCGATAGATGCTGGCGGTGGGGAACGCGTCTTTGTTGAACGCGACGGTCGACGAACATCGGCAGGGATCAATCTGTTTGCGTGCGGTGCGCGCGAGCGATGTGAACCGCTGTCATCAGGTCACTCTCAGCAATCAGTGATGCGTGCAACCTTTAGGGCTGGAATTAAAGGCAGGACATGAGAAACGGTCAGAACAAGCAGCGGATGCGCAACCGCAACAACAATAGTAGCAACAATAACAACAACAATAACCGGCGCGGCCAGAACCCGATGACCCGGGTCTACGAGTCCAACGGACCCGACATCAAGATCCGCGGCACGGCTTCGCATGTCGCTGAAAAGTATCTTCAGCTCGCGCGCGACGCGCGCTCCTCCGGAGACCCCGTTGCGGCCGAGAACTACTACCAGCACGCCGAGCATTATTTTCGCCTGATCGCGACGGCTCAGGAGCAGTTCCGCCAAAACCAGCAGCCGCGCGGCGACGAGCCCATCAGCAACAGCAGCGGCGACGACAGCGAAGACGACGGCGAGAATTTCTCGAATTTTGGCCAGGAGCCGGGTTTCGTCCCGCAGCCGCCGCAGCCGACTTTCGTGCGCGACCGCGATGGCCAGCGAGATCATCAGCAGCGAGATCATCAGCCGCGCGACAACCAGCCTTATCAGCGCGACAACCAGCAGCCGCGCGAACATCGCGAGCGCGACCATCGTCCGCAGCCGCAATATCAGCCGCAACCGCAGAACCAGCCGCAGCCCGTCGTCGTCGCCGAGGCTGGCAACGTCGATCGTCTGCCCTCCTTCATCACCGGCCCGCAGCCGCAGTTGACCGGCGCCCCGGGCGCCGGCCTTGAAGGCGCTGCTGGCGGCGAACGCTTTCCGCGGCGGCGCCGCCGGCCGAATGGCCCGCGCCCCGAGCGCGAAGCCGCTCCGGCGGCCTCGAGCGACGAAGTGGCCCCCGGCGAGTAAGCTAAGCCGCAACGGTTTCGCCAGATATTCTGACCTGAATCGTCCCGGCCTTGCCGGGACGATTTTTTTGGAGCGTTTTCGAGCGAAGTGGATACCGGTTCGCGTCAAGAAAACGCGTCGAAACAAAGAAGCTAGAGCTCCGTTCCGATTGCATCGGAACGGAGCTCTAGCTTCGCGTCACGCTTGTCGAGGACGGCACCAGCACCGGCTTCGCCAGCGAGGGAATCAGCCGCGCCCGCTCGCGCTTGGCGGGGATCGCGCGGTAGACCTGCTTGGTCGCCTCGACGATGTGCACGCCCGCGAAGGGCAGCGACAGCGCCGCGCCGGCGCGCTCCCACATCTGTGCGGATTTCAGCACCCAGCCGCCGGCATAGGGCGGCATGAACAGCGCCTCGCCCCATGCGGTCGGGGTAAACCAGGTCTGGCGCAACAGGTCGGTGATCTGCGAGCGCGAATAGGGCCGGCCGTGACCGAACGGCGTGCTGTCGGTGCGGGTCCACACCCCGCGCCGGTTCGGGATGACCGCGATCATCCGGCCGGACGGCGACAGCACGCGCCAAGCCTCGCGCAGCAGCGCGGCCGGATCATCCGACATTTCCAGCGCGTGGACCAGCAGGATGCGATCGACCGCGGCGTCGGGAAGCGGCAACGAGAATTCATCCACCAGCGAGGCGAGCGCCGGCCGTCCGGTCGGCCATTTCAAGACGCCCTGCGCCGACGGCATGAAGGCGATGCAGCGTTCCGCATCCTCGCGGAACAACCCGAGATAGGGCGTGGGATAGCCAAAGCCGAGCACGCGCTGGCCCTCGATACGCGGCCACCGCTCCCTGATGCCGCGATTGATCATTTGCCGCGCCACAATCCCGAGGCGGCGGGAGTAGAACTCGCGGAGGTCGACGACATCAATGGTCATGACGGCAATGTAACATGCACGAGGTGGACCCTGCGCGCGGAATATTGCATTGCCTGCGCAACGTTAACGCCATATTTGTCTGGCGGGGCTGAGCGCAATGGAGATGACATGGCTGCCGAAATTCGTACTTTCACCTGTTTAAACGACAATTTCGGTTATCTGATCCACGATGTGGAAACCAAGGCGACGGCGTCGATCGACGCGCCGGAGGCCGGTCCCATCCTGAAGGCGCTGGAGCGCGAGGGCTGGCAGCTCACCGACATCCTGATCACCCATCATCATGGCGATCATGTCGGCGGGGTGGCCGAGCTCAAGCAGAAATACAATTGCCGCGTCGTCGCGCCGCATGACAAGACGATTAAGATCGCAGACGTCGACTTGCGCGTCGCCAATGCCGAAATCGTCAAGGTCGGCAGCTTGCTGGGGCGGGTACTGGAGACGCCCGGCCACACGCTCGACCACATCTCCTACGTGTTCGACACCGAGAAGGCGCTGTTCGCCGCCGACACGCTGTTCTCGATCGGCTGCGGCCGCGTGTTCGAGGGCACCTATCCGATGATGTGGGATTCGCTTTTGAAGCTGCGTGCCCTGCCCGACGACTTCAATCTCTATTGCGGCCATGAATACACGGCATCCAACGTCAAGTTCGCGCTGGCCGTCGACCCCGACAATGCGGCGCTGCAGGCGCGCGCGGCGGAGGTGGCGAAGCTGCGGGCCGAGAACAAGCCGACCGTTCCCTCACTGCTTGGTGACGAGAAGCGAGCAAACGTGTTCCTGCGCGCCGATGAACCGTCGGTCGCAGCCAGGCTGCACATGAAAGGCGCGGATGCCGCCGCGGTGTTCGGCGAGCTGCGCGAGCGCAAGAACAAGTCTTGAAGATCAAATCCTGACGGGAATCGATGCCGACCGCAGCCGAGATCATCGCGCGCCTCGAACTCCGCCCGCATCCCGAGGGCGGGCATTACCGCGAGACGTTTCGCGACCAGACCACGGACGCCAACGGCCGGTCGCGTTCGACCCTGATCTACTTCCTGCTCGCGCGCGGCGAGCGCTCGCACTGGCATCGCATCGATGCGGTCGAGGTCTGGCACTATTACGCGGGCGGCGCGCTGACGCTGCGGATCGCCCATGACGGCTGCTCCCAGCATGAAGTACGCCTCGGCACGGACCTTGTGAGCGGTGAGCGGCCGCAGGCGATCGTGCCGGCGAATGCCTGGCAGACGGCCGAGACCACCGGCGAGTGGACGCTGCTCGGCTGCACCGTGGCGCCCGCCTTCGAGTTCGCAAAGTTCGAGCTCGCGCCGAAGGGCTGGGAGCCTTAAGGCACCACAGTTCCGGCTTGCCCCGGCATGACGCTACCGCTTCCGCAGCACCATGTCCTTTGCCGCGATCAGGCCGCCGCCGGCGATCAGGATCGCAGCGATGGCGATGTTGGCGCTGGCTTTTGCAAAACCAGCGGCGATGAGGAAGCCGGTCGAGAGCAGCGGCGTCGCGTAGGACGCGGCGCCGAGCACGCGGATATCGCCACGCTTCATGCCGATGTCCCAGGCGTAGAACGCGGCACCGACGGGGCCGATGCCGAGCGCGACTACGGAGAGCCATTGCAGCGTCGTTCCCGGCCATACCGTGGTTTCAAGCAGACCATGCATCAGTGCGGCAAGCACCGCGGTGGCGAGGCAGAATCCCGCGACCGCATCGGTCGGCACCGCCTTCAATCGCCGCGACAGCACCGAATAGGTCGCCCACACGAAGGCTGCGATGAACGCCGCAGCCAATCCCGGCAATTGCCCCTGCGCGAAGCCGGAGGCGCTGCCGGCGAACAGCAGCACGGTGCCGGCGAGGCCGAGCACGGCGCCGACGATGTGATGCACGGCAAGCCGCTCGCCGGGCAGGAACGACGAGAACAGCACGATCAGGAGCGGCCACAGATAATTCAGCAGGCCGGCTTCAGCCGGTGGCGCGAAGCGCAGCGCGAGGAAATACAGCGCGTGATAGCCGAACAATCCGCCGACGCCGACGGTCCACACGACCAGTGGCTGACGCAGGCTTTTGGCCGCCTCGCCGCGGCCGATCCAGGTGAGCAGACCGACCAGACCGCCGATCGCGAACGTCATCGCGGCCAGCTGGAACGCCGGGATCGTTCCGGTCGCCACCGTCATCACTGACAGCAGCGACCACATCAGGATCGCGGTCAATCCGATCAGCGTCGCAGTGCGGGCGGTCATCAATCGAGGGCTCTGAGGACGCGGATGCCCGGCACGAGGCCGGGCATGGCGTCTTCATTATCGTCTTGTTGCGCCAAACGCCATATCAGGCGTGGTACTGGCCGCCGTTGATGGTCAGCGTCGAGCCGGTGATGAAGCCGGCCTCGTCAGCTGCGAGGAACACCACGGCGCGCGCGATTTCCTCGGGTTCGCCAAGACGATTCACCGGGATCTGCGGGATCACGTTCTTTTCCAGCACGTCCTTGGGCACGGCCTGCACCATTTCGGTGTTGATGTAGCCCGGCGCGATCGCGTTGACGGTGATGCCGCCCTTGGCGTTCTCGATCGCAAGCGCCTTGGTGAAGCCGATGTCGCCGGCCTTTGCGGCAGAATAGTTGACCTGGCCGAACTGGCCCTTCTGGCCGTTGATCGACGAGATCGAGATGACGCGGCCGAACTTGCGGGCACGCATGCCTTCGATCACCTGGCGCGTCATGTTGAACAGCGAGCCGAGATTGGTGTTGATCACGGCGTTCCACTGGTCGAGCGTCATCTTGTGGAAGGCGGTGTCACGGGTGATGCCAGCATTGTTGACGAGCACGTCGATGGGACCGAGATCTGCCTCGACCTTCTTCACGCCTTCGGCGCAGGCGTCGAAATTGCTGACATCCCATTTGTAGACGGCGATGCCGGTCTCGGCCTTGAACTTCTCCGCCGCGGTGTCATTGCCGGCATAGCTCGCCGCAACCTTGTACCCCGCCGCCTTCAGCGCCTTGCTGATCGCCGCTCCGATGCCCCGCGTACCACCCGTCACCAATGCAACTCGTGCCATATCGTATTCCTTCCCTTGGACTCTTCCGACGTTTCTGAGTGATCGTTTTTAGTGATGGATTATGCGGCTGGTTGGACGGACATCAAGAACAAAACGCCCGGCGTTGAGCCGGGCGTTTGTATTTAGTCGAGGCTTGCGCGGTTGCGAAGAATATTTGATTTGCAACCGCTGCCTTTTTAATCGCGTGCAACGCACTCAGTCACGTGTGCAGCGCACGCGCAAATTACGCGTCAGTTACGCGTAAGCTATCTTCAGTCGCGCGCCAGACACATCGCGATACCCATGCCGCCGCCGATGCACAGCGTGGCGAGGCCCTTCTTCGAATCGCGCTTTTGCATTTCGTGCAGCAGCGTCACCAGCACGCGCGCGCCCGAGGCACCGATCGGATGGCCGATCGCGATCGCGCCGCCATTGACGTTGACCTTGGAGGTATCCCAGCCGAGGTCCTTGTTGACGGCACAGGCCTGCGCCGCGAAGGCTTCGTTGGCCTCGATCAGGTCGAGATCGCCGACGTTCCAGCCGGCCTTCTTCAGCGCGGCGCGCGAGGCCGGGATCGGGCCAGAGCCCATGATCTTCGGATCGACGCCCGCCTGCGCCCAGGACACGATGCGCGCGAGCGGCGTCTTGCCTTCCTTGGCGGCCTGCTTGGCAGTCATCAGCACCACGACAGCAGCGCCGTCATTGATGCCGGAGGCCGAACCCGCGGTAACCGTGCCGTCCTTCTCGAAGGCGGGACGGAGCTTCGCCATCGCATCGACCGTTGCGCCATGGCGCGGATATTCGTCGGCGCTGACGACGACATCGCCCTTGCGTCCCTTGATGGTGACGGGAACGATCTCGTCGTTGAATTTACCGGCCTTCTGCGCGGCTTCGGCCTTCTGCTGCGAGGCGACCGCGAACTCGTCCTGCTGGGCGCGGGTGATCTGCCACTGCCGCGCAACGTTCTCGGCGGTGTTGCCCATGTGATAGCCGTTGAAGGCGTCCCACAGGCCGTCCTTGATCATGGTGTCGATGAACTCGACCGCGCCCATCTTGACGCCGCCGCGCAGGTACTGGGCGTGCGGAGCCATGCTCATGGACTCCTGGCCGCCGGCGACCACGATCTCGGAATCGCCGTTGAGCAGCGCCTGGTAGCCGAGCGCGACCGTGCGCAGGCCCGAGCCGCAGAGCTGGTTGACGCCCCAGGCCGGGCTCTCCACGGGAATGCCGGCCATGATCGAGGCTTGGCGGGCCGGGTTCTGGCCCTGAGCTGCGGTCAGGATCTGGCCCATGATGACTTCCGAAACCCGACCGGGCTCAATGCCACCGCGCTCAAGCGCGGCCTTGATGGCGATCGCGCCGAGATCATGGGCGGGAAGGGTCGCGAACGCTCCGTTGAAGCTTCCGACCGGGGTGCGGGCGGCGCTGACGATAACGACATCGTCTGACATGGGCATCTCCTGGGGGTTGAATGGGGCAGACGGGGCTGGGGAAACGGCTCGCCAGTCTCGAACGGCATCCTGTTAACGTCGTTGAGGCAAGTCAATCGGCCGGCGACCGAATTCATGCCGCAGCGCATTCAAAATAGCGTTCTGGGTGCTTTCGCAAGCACGTTTTTGCTGCCCGATTAACCGTGGCGCACAAAACGGTAGCGTGACCCCTTTGAAAATGCTTATTTTGTTGCGTTGCGTACTCTTCCCGCCCTGCGGCATTGCCCGACAGGTTCCCGTTCTCCGCGCTTGCAAGTGAGAGCCCATGGCGAAATCAGACCAACCCACCACCATCAAGAAATACGCGAACCGCCGGCTCTATAATACCGGGACGAGCACTTATGTGACGCTGGAAGACCTCGCCTCCATGGTCAAGGACGGGGAAGATTTCCTGGTCTACGACGCCAAGACCGGCGACGATATCACCCGCTCCGTGCTTGCCCAGATCATCTTCGAGCAGGAGAACAAGGCCGGCCAGAACCTGCTCCCGACCACCTTCCTGCGCCAGCTGATCCGCTTCTACGGCGACAGCATGCAGATGGTGGTGCCGAAATATCTGGAGCAGGCAATCGCGTCGCTCACTCAGGAGCAGGAAAAGTTCCGCAAGCAGATCGCCACCTCGCTGTCCGGAACTCCGTTTGCGCCGCTGGAGGAACAAGTCCGCCGCAACATGGAGTTGTTCCAGCAGACCTTCTCGATGTTCAAGCCTTTCGCGCCCACTCCGGGCCGCCCCGCGGGTTCCGCGGAGCCGGGCCCCGATGCGACCCCCGAGGTGCCAAAGGACAGCAATATCGACGATCTGCGCCAGCAGATGAAGGACATGCAGGAACGCCTCGAGCGGATGTCGAAGAAGGACGAGTAGATCGTTCTTATGCGCCGGCTCCCCGGCAAGCCGGAGGACGCACGATGTCCGACCGAAGCACGCATTGGGACAATGTCTACGCCACCAAGGGCGAAGCCGAGGTCAGCTGGTTTCAGAACACTCCGGCGACCTCGCTCGCGATGATCAGAGCGGCCAATCCGGACCGCGAGGCCGCCATCCTCGACGTTGGGGGCGGCGCATCGCGGCTGGTCGATGCTCTCCTGCTGGACGGATATCGCGACGTCGCCGTGCTGGATCTCTCCGCCAATGCGCTTGACGCGGCCAGGAAGCGAATCGGCGCAGCCGCTTCAATGGTCGACTGGATCGTTGCCGACGCCACGACATGGCGCCCGGCGAAGACATACGATCTATGGCACGATCGGGCGGCGTTTCACTTCCTGACCGAGTCCCGCGACAGGACCGCTTACATCGAGCGCCTGCGGTCGGCGGTTGCGCCCGGCGGCCACGTCATCATTGCGACGTTTGCGCTCGCCGGCCCTGAGAAGTGCAGCGGCCTGCCGGTGCAGCGTCATGACAGCGCGAGCCTTGCGGCGGAGCTCGGGCCGGCGTTCGAACTGGTCGAAACGCGCAACGAAGCGCATCAGACGCCATGGAATTCGACGCAGGCGTTTCAGTTCAGCCGGTTTAAGCGGCGCAGCCAGCTCCCGCCATCGCCAAGTCTGCCCCTGGCATGACGACGGAAAGTGCGAATCAAGCCGCCAGCTTCACCGCATGGGCAAAGTCCCAATAGAGCTTGCGCGCGCGTGTGTAGAGCGGGCCCGGCTTCAGCTCGCGGTCGTCGATGCGTATCACCGGCGCGACTTTTGCGAAATTGCCCGTAGAAAAGATCTCGTCGGCGGCGAGGAAGTCGGCATAGCGCAGCGTCTTCTCGACCACGGTGACGCCGTCGGCACGAAGCAGGCTGATGACGCGCTGGCGCGTGATGCCGTTGAGAAAGGTGCCGTTCGGCACCGGCGTGCAGACCACGCCATCCCTGGCCATGAACACGTTGGAATTGCCGAACTCCGCGACGTTGCCGAGCATGTCGAGCATCAGCGCGTTCTGGAAGCCGCGCAAGGCGGCTTCCGCCAGCGCGCGCGAATTGTTCGGATAAAGACAGGCGGCCTTGGCCTCGACCGGGGCGCATTCGGCGGTGGGCCTGCGGAATGGCGACAGCGTGATGGCGTTGCCGACCGGTTTTGGCATCGGCGCCTCGTAGATGCAGAGGCACCAGTCGGTGGTCTCGGGGTCAAACAGCACGCCGCCGCCTGCGCCGTTCCGCGCCCAGTACATCGGACGGACATAGAGCTCTGCATTCGTCGCGAAGCGCGCGATGCCCTCGTTTGCGAGTGTCAGCCAGGTGCCGGCATCGACCACCGGCTTCAGGCCAAAGTTGATCGCGGATTGATTGGCGCGGGCGACGTGACGGTCGAGGTCGGGCGCGACGCCTTCGAACGCACGCGCGCCGTCGAACACGACCGAGCCGAGCCAGGCCGCATGCGTGCGCGGGCCCATGATCGGCACATTGCCGTCATGCCATTTGCCCTCGAAGAAGGTCCAGCTCGGCGAATATTCGATGGGCTTTTTGATCTCGGCCATGACCGGCCTCCCCTTGGCGTGGTGCCATATTATAGCGTCACTATTGGGCGCAATTTCTAAATGATTCCCTGCGGGAAAATGGTGAGTTACCCTCTCACGCAAGGGGACAAGGAAGTGCCATGCCGCTCGATCCACTCGCAAAGCGTTTGTTGACCATGATGGCTGCGGCCGCGCCGCAAGCGCGGAGCCGGCCGAGCGTGGAGGCGCGGCGCCAGTCATTGGCAAAGCTGATGCAGTTCGCGCGCACTGATGCACCTGACGTGACGACGTCGGACGGCGTGCTGCCCGGTCCCGGCGGCGCGCTGCCCTACCGCCTCTATTCACCCGCAAGCGCCGATGATCTCGCGCCCGGCTTCGTGTTCTTTCACGGTGGCGGGCTCGTTGCCGGCAGCATTGCCACGCATGACCGCATCGCGGCGGCGCTGGCGCATGCGACAGACTGCCGTCTCGTCTCGGTCGATTACCGGCTGGCGCCCGAGCACAAATTTCCTGCCGCCGTGGACGACGCGATCGCCGCGACCGAATGGGTGGCGCGCGAGGCCTCATCGCTCGGCATCGACGCCGAGCGGCTGGTGCTCGGCGGCGATTCCGCCGGTGCAACGCTCGCTGCGATCGTATGCCAGGAGGCGGCGCAGACCGCAGGCCTCAGCATCGTCGCGCAATGCCTGATCTGTCCGGTGCTGGATTTCGAGGAGGCCTCACCTTCTCGCGAGGAATTCGCCGAAGGTCATTTGATCGATCGCGCCACCATCGAAGCCGACCTCGCCGACTATCTACCCGAGGGCTTGGATGCCGCCGATCCGCGCATCTCGCCGCTGCGCATGACACGGCTCGCGGGTCTCCCGACCGCGATCATCCACACCGCCGAGTTCGACCCGATGCGCGACGAGGGCAATGCCTATGCGCGCAAGCTGCTCGCCGCGGGCGTCGCCGTCGAGCACGTCTGCCACGACGGCATGGTTCACAATTTCCACGCCATGGGCGCAATTTTGCCGCAGGCACAGCTCGTGCTGTCGCAGATCGGCGAGCAGGTCAGGCGGGCGGTGGCGAAATAAACGCGCGAATCAAACGCGCGCGTCGAGCACGGCCCTCGCTGCCACAACATATTCAGGCCAATGCGCATCCGCATAACGCTCGGCCTGTCGTGCGCAGGTGAGGTCGGGTGCATGTGCGGCTGCGATCGTACGCGCGAAGCGTTCTTCGGCAACCGTCACGTCACCAGGTTCGGCCGACGGTACTGCGGCGGCCACGGCATTCGGAGCGACAGCGAGGCCAGCCAGACCAGTGAGCAGGATGCGGCGTGACGTGTTCATGGCTGTCGTCCTTCCAGTGTCCGGCCTGCACTCCGGCCGGCGAGTGTGTCGATGTGATCACGGTAGGGTAACCGCGCGCAACCGCGCAGTCCACCGCTAGCGGATGATGCTTGACCAGACGCGTGATCACGTTCCATCTATCGAGCGATTCCGTCATTAGGGCGTCAGGCGTCGGATTGTCACGTGTCTATCATAACCGATCGCGGCTTCAGATCTTGCGCGCTGCCGCGACGGGACTGTTTTGCCTGACGATGTCGGCAGGCGCCGCCATTGCCGCCGACGAGACAGAAGATGCGCCGGCAAAGCCGGCTGTGCCGAACATCTATCTCGATCTCCGCACGATCTATGCAACGATTCCCGCGGGCACGCTCGGGCTCGGCTTCGGCAGCACATCCCTGTCGGCTGCATTCGAAGCGCTGGCGGCGCGCCGGGGCGCGACCTTGCCGAGCGGCTTGCCGGCTGCGAAATCGATTGCCGTCGATCTGCCGCTGACCGTCGACGTCAGCAATCGCGTGTCGCTGTATGGCGGCGTGTCCGGCTCGACGACGGACCTAGGCGGCGGCTGGTCGGCGTTCGACGTCACGAGCTGGAACATCGGTGTGCAGGCCGATCTCTACCAGCAGAACGGCGGAAAGATCCCCACAATCACGCTGCAATCCACCCTGACGCAATCGGTGCCCAACGAGCAGGGCATGACGAATTCGTTCAACAACATCCTGGAGTTCGACTACGCGCTCGACGAGGACGAGACACGCGGATGGCTTGCCGGTGTGCAATACACCTACACCGACATTGCCAGTCCGGTCGTCCGCATCCAGCCGAACACGATCCTCTATGCCGGCGGCTATTATCAATGGCCGAGCAACTGGAAAATCACGGGGCGCCTGGGCGTGCAGTCGTTCGGCGGGGCGCAGGTCGCGGGCCGGACGCTGGCGGAGCCCTTCACTCAGCCTATTCTGCGCCTCGATCTCGACCGCATGGACGACAACGACAACCGCCTGTTTGGCATCACCGCGCAGATCGCCTGGCTGCCGAAGCCGTCCTACCAGGTGACGTTGCGCACACCGCTCTACGCGGTGCGCAACTAGCCGCCTCGGTGGCGCGTCGTCTACTCCGGCACCGGCACGTCGAAGGTGTTCAGCGTGACCGAGACCATGCAATAGACGCCGACGAGATAGGACAGCTCGGCCGCGCCGTGCTCGCCGAATTCCTTGACAGCGGCCCGCCAGGTCAGTTCCGGCAGCACGCCGCCGCTGACCAATGCGGACGCCACGTCGTAGGCGACGGCCTCCTGCTTGCTGAGATCGACCGGCCGCTGTCCGGCGACGATGGTCGCGAGCTTCTCGTCGGAGAGGCCGCGCTGCTCGGCGACCAGCACATGCGCATAGAGCTCGTAGCCGGAGCGGAAATGCGAGCCGGTGACGAGGATCGCGACCTCGCGCACCGGCGCCGGCAGCAGCGGATTCGCCGCGATCGCCTTGACCAAGTCCCACACCGGCTTGCCGAAGCGCGGCTCGCGGATCCAGGGATTCCACGGCCCGAGCAGCGCGCCGTCGTCGCGCATGTTCACAAAGCCCTTGAAGTGGTCCGTGATACCCGCTCGCATGTCGTCATAGAGCGGCTTCTGTTCGGCACTCAGGTCTTTCGGATCGAGAATGGGAAGGCGCACGGCGGGATCTCCTCGTTGAGAAGTGCTGACACTCACCTACGTTGTTGTGTGGAGCAAGTGAAGTTGCCGTGACGGCCGTGCGATTTTGCAAGTGGTGTAGAGACACCAGCACAACCATGCTATGTCCCGTAATCTCTCATTGGCGAGGCATATGATCTCGAGAAACGAGGATGGAAAGAGGTCGCAAAAACCGATGCATGGCACGAAGACGGGAGCTATCTGCTCCACTGTACACGTCTGGGTGGGCCGCGCGCGACCCAAAGCAGGCGTCGCCCCTAATCGACGGCTTGCACATCCGTCTGTCAAAATTCCAACGGCGCGTTGTCGACGACTTCCTTCATCACGAAGAAAGTGCGGGTCTGGCGCACGCCGGGCAGCGCGATGAGTTGCTCGCCATGGATGCGGTTGAAGTCCTCCATGTCGCCGACGCGAATCTTGAGGAAATAGTCGAAGTCGCCGGCGACGAGATGACAGTCGAGCACGAATTTCAGCCTGGTGATCGCCTGCTCGAAGATCGCAAAGCTCTCCGGCGTCGAACGGTCGAGCACGACGCCGACCATCACCAGCGTGCCCTTTGCCACCTTCTTCGGCGCGACCATGGTGCGGACGGCTGCAATGAAGCCGTGCTCGAACAGGCGCTGGGTGCGGCGATGGCAAGTGGCGGGGCTGATGGCGACGGTTTCCGCCAGCTCGGCGTTGCTGAGCCGGCCGTTATTTTGCAGCAATCGCAACATCTTAAGGTCGATGCGATCGAGGCGAGTGGACATGGAAGAAACTTCCGCCGTTAGCGTCAACTTCGAAAGAAATACTACCTTTTGACGCCGGTTGTGCAAGATAGAGTACGGTACAGGCGCAATGTTTGAAAGCACCTTTTTGGAGTGCGATGGTAGCCAATTTCCAGACACCAACGCCAATCGGGATGACCTGACGATGCTCGAAAAATTCGCGCGCTATCCGCTGACCTTCGGTCCGACCCCCATCGAGAAGCTGGAACGGCTGTCAAAGCATCTCGGCGGCAATGTCGAGGTCTATGCCAAGCGCGAGGACTGCAATTCCGGCCTCGCCTATGGCGGCAACAAGCTGCGCAAGCTCGAATACATCATCCCCGACGCGATCGCCTCCAACGCCGACACGCTGGTGTCGATCGGCGGCGTGCAGTCCAACCACACTCGCATGATCGCGGCGGTCGCCGCCAAGATCGGCATGAAGTGCCGCCTGGTGCAGGAAGCCTGGGTGCCGCATGAGGACGCCGTCTATGACCGCGTCGGCAACATCATGCTCTCGCGCATCATGGGCGCCGACGTGCGCCTGGTCGACGACGGCTTCGACATCGGCATCCGCAAGAGCTGGGAAGAGGCGATCGACGAGGTGAAGGCGGCGGGCGGCAAGCCCTACGCGATTCCCGCCGGCGCCTCCGTGCATAAGTTTGGCGGCCTCGGCTATGTCGGCTTCGCCGAAGAAGTACGCAAGCAGGAAGCCGAACTCGGCTTCAAGTTCGACTACATCGTGGTCTGCACCGTCACTGGCTCGACCCATGCTGGCATGCTGGTCGGCTTCGCCGCCGATGGCCGCGCGCGAAAAGTGATCGGCATCGACGCCTCCTTCACCCCGGCGCAGACCAAGGCGCAGGTGCTCTCGATCGCGCAGAACACGGCCAGGCTCGTCGAGCTCGGCAAGGATCTCGTCGCAGACGACGTCGTGCTGATCGAGGATTACGCTTATCCCGCCTATGGCGTGCCGTCGGAAGAGACCAAGGAGGCGATCCGTCTCACCGCGCGTCTGGAAGCCATGATCACCGACCCCGTCTACGAGGGAAAGTCGATGCAGGGCCTGATCGACCTTACGCGGAAGGGCTATTTCGAGAAGGGCGCGAAGATCCTCTACGCCCATCTCGGCGGCGCACCGGCGCTGAACGGCTACGGGTATGCGTTCCGGAACGGGTAAGGTAGGCCGCACCTCGCGCCTCCACTCCGCTGTCGTCCCGGACAAGCGTAAGCGCAGATCCGGGACCCATAACCACAGGGAGGTGTTTGGCGAAGACTTGCAGCTCGGTACTCCTACCGATCGCAACCCATAAATCACGCGGCATGGATCCCGGATCTGCGCTCCGCTTCGCTGCGCTTGTCCGGGACGACGGCTGAGGTGTGGCGCAGCTACCGCGTCCTGACAATCTGCAGCAGCTCGTCGCCGTAATGCTCGAGCTTCTTGTCGCCGATGCCGGGCACATTGCGCAACTCGTCCAGCGTGGTCGGCCATGCGCGGACGATGCCGTCGATGGTGGCGTCGTGCAGCACGACATAGGCCGGCACGCCGCGCTCGCGGGCAATGTCCGAGCGCCACGCGCGCAACCGCGCGCGCAATTCAGGATCTACATCGCCCTGCGACGCGTCAGCCGCCGGCGCCAGATCACCGCGGCGGGATTTCGTGCGGCTGCCACGGCTGCGGGTGGCGGGCGCCTCCTCGCGCAGCCACACCTCGGTCTCGCCGCGCAACACGCCGCGTGACTGTTCAGTCAGCTTGAGCGCCCCAAAAGCCTCGCTGTCGCTCTGCAGATGTCCCATCGCCACGAGCTGCCGTAGCACCGTGCGCCACTGCTTCTCGTTGAGCTCGCGTCCGATGCCGAACACCGTAAGCTTGTCGTGGCCGAACTGCGTCACCTTCTCGGTGAGGCGTCCGATCAGCACGTCGATCAGGTGCATCGCGCCGAAACGCTGGCCGGTGCGATAGGCGCAGGACAGGAGTTTTTGCGCCAGCACCTTGCCGTCGCGCATTTTCGGCGGCGTCAGGCAATTGTCGCAATTGCCGCAGCTATCGCCCATCACGATCTCGCCGAAATAGGCGAGCAGCCGCCGGCGCCGGCAGTGCGCTGTTTCGGCGAGGCCGACCAGCGCATCGAGCTTGCCGATCGAGACCCGCTTGAAGTCGTCGGAACCGCTCGACTCGTCGATCATGCGGCGCTGCTGCACGATGTCGGAGAGGCCATAAGCCATCCAGGCGGCCGACGGCTTGCCGTCGCGGCCGGCGCGGCCTGTCTCCTGGTAATAGGATTCGATGCTCTTGGGCAGGTCGAGATGGGCGACGAAGCGCACGTCGGGCTTGTCGATGCCCATGCCGAAGGCGACGGTCGCGACGATGATGATGCCGTCCTCGTTGAGAAAGCGATCCTGGTTGCGCGAGCGCACGCTGCTGTCGAGGCCGGCGTGATAGGGTAACGCCGCAATGCCGGCGTCGGCGAGCGCAGCCGCGACCTCCTCGACCCGTTTGCGGGACAGGCAATAGACGACGCCCGCATCTCCCGCGTGACGCTCCCGGATGAATTCCTTCAGTTGCGACACCGCGTTGCGCTTGTCGACGATCTCGTAACGGATGTTGGGACGATCGAAGCTGGAGACGAAGTGCGGGCTGTCTGCAAGCTGAAGCCGCTCGACGATCTCCTTGCGGGTCAACTCGTCGGCAGTCGCGGTCAGCGCGATGCGCGGCACGTCGGGAAAACGCTCGGCGATGATGGACAGGCCGACATATTCGGGGCGGAAGTCGTGGCCCCATTGCGAGACGCAATGCGCCTCGTCGATCGCGAACAGCGCCACCTTCGTCCGCGCCAGCAACGACAGGCAGCGCGGCGTCACCAGCCGTTCCGGCGCGACATAGAGCAGGTCGAGATCGCCCGCGATCAGGCGCCGCTCGATGTCGGAGGCTTCCTGCGGGGTCAGCGACGAGTTCAGCGCGGCGGCGTTGACCCCGGCTTCGAGCATGCCGGCGACCTGGTCGCGCATCAGCGCAATCAAGGGCGACACGACGATACCGCAGCCTTCGCGCAGCAGCGCCGGCAATTGATAGCACAGCGACTTGCCGCCGCCGGTCGGCATCAGCACCAGGCAATTGCCGCCGTCCGTGACGTGCCGGATGATCTCGCCCTGCGCGCCGCGGAACCCGGGCAGGCCGAACACCGAATGCAGCACCGACAGCGCATCGCGGCCCTGGGCCGGCGCAGGCAGCTGAGCGGTGGAGGGAGAGGACATGGGCGTGATGAGACGTTGAGATTTCGGTCAACGCCAGTCGCATGCCGCTGGGGTCATGACAAGACTATTCGCGCGGCATCGGGCCTTCGTCCCCTCTCCACAAGGGGAGAAGGAAGAAGAAGCTACGCCCCGATCCTTCGCAGCGCTTCCGCGACCGTCACGATCGGCATGTCGCGCTTCCCGGCCGCCTGCAACGCATGGCGCATCAGGTGCGGCGTGCAGCCATACGGGCTCGGCGCGTTGGCGACGTCATGACCGTAGAAGATCAGCCATCCGCCGCTCTCGACCGCCTCATCGAAATAGCGATCGACACCCGCAATATCGATCTCGCAATCGACCAGGGGCGAGGCGCGCAGGAACTGGAGATCGATGACGTCGCGATTGACGCCGGGAAGGATGCCGCGCGCCGAGCGGAAGGTTTTTGCGAGCTGCGGTTTGCGCCAGACCGAGGCAATACCATAGGGGTAAGCGAAATTTTCCAGCGTAATCGAGGAATCGATATCGCGAAAATGGCCGCGGTTCCGGTCGATCTCGCGTGCCATGGCCGCCTCGTCGAGATTGACCGCACTCTGGTGCGAGAAGGTGTGGCAGGCGATCTCATGCCCGGCCCGGTGAAGCCGCACCACGGCGTCGTTTGACAGGCCGTGCCAATGGTCCGAGGGACGATCGACCAGGCTGCCGGCGAGATAGAACGTGCCGCGGCCGCCATGCTGCTCCAGAAGCTCGGCGCCCTCGCCTGCGGCGCTATCGGGGGCATCGTCGAAGGTGAAGCTCACCATGGGCGCATGCGCGGGCAGGTGGTGCGGCGCGGCACGGAAATGCCGGGCCAGCCGATTGCTCACGCGTCCCTGGAGTGCCGACCACACGAATCGCTTTCCCTGTTTGTGCCGCCCCGTCACTGAAGCATTCGTTCGCTGCTTGAGGCAAGCTTCACACTTGGTTAGTCCTAACGTCGAACCCGTTGTCCAGACCTAACCCACGAGCACCGACGCGTCGGCCTCCGCGCCGAGATATTGCAGCCAGTTCCGAAACAATGCCGCCGCGGCGCTACCGGCGTCGATATCGGCACGCAAATTCAGCGCAGGCAGGTCGTTGCCGAGCGCGGGGTGGCGCTGGTGTCTTGCCTGCTTCTCGAAGCGGCCAAGCTTCTCCTCGGTCGCAGCGTCAAAATAGCTCGCGGGCAGATGCGGATAATTGTCGCGCTCGCGCGCGAGATAACGGCCGATGTCGCGCAGATATTCACGCTGAAGCGACAGCGCGTCATATTCCGGGTGGCCCTGGAAGAACACGAAGCGGCTGGCATATTGCCGGACGAAGACATCGACGCCGGCCTTTGCCGAACGGGTCAGCACCCGGTAGCCGGCCTGCGCGAGGTCGCCCTCGACGATCTCGTTGACACGCGAATGCGAAACCTTGAGCGGCGCAGGCGCGGCGCGCGTCAGCGGATCGCCGGTCACGGCTTCGCAGTCGAAAATGCCGTGACATTTGGCCGGAAGCCGCCGCCGTTCGATACGATCGAGATGCAGCACCGCCGCATGCGCGGCGAGGCACGACCAGATCGTCGAGCGCGTGTTGACCTTGGCCCAGTCGATCAGCTCGGTGAGATCGCGCCAGTATGGCTCCTGGTCGAGCTCGGGCGCAACCGGCTCGGCGCCGGTCACGATCAGCCCGTCGAACTTGTGGCGCCTCAGCTCGGTGAGTTCCGAATATTCGCTCTCGACGTGCCACTTCGCTTCCGGCGAGCGCTTCACCGAGGGCAGCGAGAAGCAGTGGAAGCGGATGCGGCGCGGGCCCGCGGCGGCCTGGAGCAGCTTCATGAACTGCCGCTCGGTCGCCTTCAGCGCCGGATCCGGCATGTTGTTGATCAGGCCGATGGTGAGCTCGGCGCCGTGGCGCTCGCGTGCAAGATCGCCCTCTCCCGGCACCAACGCCGGGCTCGATATGCCTTGATCCCTGTCGATCAAGATCGTCATCGGTGCCGCCGCCTACTCCGCGGCCTGGAGGCGCGCGGACGGGCAGGCCTTTTCCAGCGCCTGGTCGATGTCCTCGATGATATCGGCGGAATGTTCGATACCGATCGAGAGACGAATCGTTTCCGGCAAGACGCCAGCGACCCGCTGCTGCTCCGCCGACATCTGCCGGTGCGTGGTCGATGCCGGATGGCAGGCCAGCGACTTGGCATCGCCGATATTGACCAGGCGCGTGATCAGCTTCAGCGCATCGTAGAAGGACTTTCCTGCTTCCATGCCGCCCTTGATGCCAAAGGTGAACAGCGAGGACGCGTTGCCGTCGAGATATTTCTGCACCAGCGGATAATAGGGACTGTCCGGGAAACCGGTGTAGTTGACCCAGGCGACGCGCGGGTCCTTACGCAGGAATTCGGCGACCTTGCGGGCATTCTCGCAGTGGCGCTCCATGCGCAGCGCCACGGTCTCGATGCCCTGGATCAGCAGGAAGGCGTTGAACGGCGACAGCACCGAACCCATGGTGCGTTGATAGATGCTCCGCGCGCGCTCGATATAGGCAGTGCGGCCGAAGCGCTCGGCATAGACGAGGCCGTGGTACGAGGCGTCCGGCTTGTTGTAACCGGGGAAGCGGTCCGCGTACCTGGCCCAGGGGAAGTTGCCGGAATCGACGATGGCGCCGCCGAGCGTGGTGCCGTGGCCGCCCAGGAATTTGGTCAGCGAATGCACGGCGATGTCGGCGCCGTAATCGAACGGCTTGAGCAGGATTGGGGTTGCAACCGTATTGTCCACGATCAGCGGCACACCGTGCGCGTGAGCGATCTTTGCCAGCGCCTCGATATCGCAGACATTGCCGGCGGGATTGCCGATGGTTTCGGCGAACACGGCGCGGGTGTTCTCGTCGATCAGCTTTTCGACCGCCTCAGGCTTGTCGCTCTCGGCAAAGCGGCCGGTGATGCTCTGCCGCGGCAGGATGTGCGAGAGCAGCGTATGCGTGGTGCCGTAGAGCTGCGGCATGGAAACGATGTTGCCGCCGTGATCGGCGACGTTGACGAAGGCGAAATGCAGCGCCGCCTGCCCGGTCGCGACCGCAAGCGCGCCGACGCCGCCCTCAAGCTCGGCGATACGCTTTTCCAGCACCGCGCTGGTCGGATTGGCGATGCGGCTGTAGCGATAGCCTTCGGCCTCGAGATTGAAGAGCGCCGCGCCGTGATCGGCGCTGTCGAAGGCGTAAGCCGCGGTCTGGTAGATCGGCACGGCAACCGCGTGCGTGGTGGCTTCGGGCTCGTAGCCGGCGTGAATAGCGATCGTCTCGTTGCGCATCGTGCCACCTCCGCGTGGAGCGGGCCGCACTTATTGGCCTGTATGAGGCATGTGCGTTGTCCGCCGTCCCTCTGTTAGAGGCGGGTGGTAAAGCGAACAATAATTCGTCTAGAGATCGAGGAAGTAACCCTAACGGTTGTTGGGGAATTGGCTAAAATTCGAGTCAAATTGGATTAATGAAGCTTTGCGCAGCCGGCTGAGCGGTTTCCTTCTCCCCTTTTGCAAGGGGAGAAGGTGAGGCCTTCGCAGTCTCAATCCATCTGTTCCCACAGCCGATGGGCAAGCACGCCGGCCCGCTTCTCGATCGCGGCCGCCGCATCGAGCGCGAGGTCCTCGCGATAGCGCCCGGCGATGAGCTGCACGCCGATCGGCTTGCCATCGTGCAGCGTCACCGGCACCACGGCGCCCGGCAAACCCAGCACGTTGATCGCGGAGATGAAGCGGATCTCGCCCCAGAAGATCTCGCGCACGCGTTCGGCACTGACGGTGTCTTCACGCGGGCCCGGCGTCGGCTTCACCGTGGTCGGCGCCAGCACGACCGGATATTCCTCGAAGAACAGCTGCCAGGCGCGGATGTGGCCGTTGCGCGCGGCAGTCGCCTGCATCCAGGCCTTGAGGTCGAGCACATTGGCCTTGGCCTTCATGCCGCCCCACGCCTTGTGGAAGTCTTCAGACGTCACCTTCAGCATGCCGGCCTCCTGCAACACCATCGTCTCATTGGTGATGATGTCGCACCAGGTCTGCCAGACGCCGTCGATGTCGGGCACATCAACCTCGCTGACCCGATAGCCGGAACGCTCCAGATGATCGGCGGCCTGACGCAACGCCGTGCGAACGGACGGATCGACGTCCATGTCTTCAGGAATCTTGGCGAGCGCGACCTTGATCGGGCCCTTCGGCTTCGGTCCCACCAGCGGCGCCGGCACCCACCAGGGATCGCGCGGATCGCGCTGGCTCATCACTTCCAGCGCGAGCCTGATGTCGGCGACGTGGCGGGCGAGCGGCCCCTGTGCCGACATCAGATGTGCCAGCATCGGCCGCTCGGCGGTTGCGCTTGCGTTGAACGCGGGAATACGCCCCTGCGTCGGCTTGATGGTCGCAACGCCGTTGCAATGCGCCGGCCAGCGCAGCGAGCCGCCGATGTCGTTGCCGTGCGCGATAGTGCCGATGCCGGCGGCGACCGCCGAACCCGCGCCGCCCGAGGAGCCACCGCAGGTGATATCAGGATCCCAGGGATTGAGCGTCAGCCCGTGCAAGGGATTGTCGGTGAAGCCGCGGAAAGAGAATTCCGGGGTGTTGGTGAGGCCGATAACGACCGCGCCGGCCTTCTTCAGGTTGCGCACCACGGGCGAATCCGACGGCGCAACGAGATCCTTGTTCGCCGGCACGCCGTTGAAATTCGGACGGCCTTCGTAATCGACATTCTCTTTGATCGTGATCGGTACGCCGTGCATGAGGCCGAGTTCGCCGCCCTTCGCGCGCTGCTTGTCGGCCGCATGCGCCGCAGCCAGCGCCTCCTCCGAGAGATCGACGACGACGGCGTTCAGCCGCGGATTGACGGCACGCATCCGCTCGAGATGCGCCTCGACGGTCTCGACCGCGGAGATGGCGCCGGAGCGGATTGCGGCTGCGGTCTCGACCGCCGACCATTGCCAGGCCGGCCCTTTCGGGCGGCGTGGTGCTGATGATTTGCGCGGAGCGGCCTTCTTGACCGGCTTCGTTGCAGCCTTCGCAAACACGCTTTTGCGAACGGTGCTCGTCTTGCCGGAGGTCTTTGCTGCTTTCTTCGCAGCACTTTTCTTCCTGGTCGCCGTTTTCTTCGCCACGTCGCATCTCCTCAAATTGCGCCGCGGAAGTTATGGAGGTCACGCGCCCGTGTACAGGCGCGTTTCTGCATGGCGCGCCGTCGCGGCCGAAGGCGCGCCAGATACGCTCATGAACCTTTAGGTGTTTTCCCATGACCCATGTATTGGCTGAACAACGGAACGCACTACCGCCAAGATTGCCGCGTCGCGACCGGGTTTTTGACGCCCCCATTTGGACAGCGACCAATCGGAGCATTTGCCTGCAGCCGCATAGTATCGCCATGTCGGCAGCGATCGCCGATGGAAGCGTGTCGCGGACCGGATGGCGCCTCGCGCTCGACGAACGGGGTATGCGACGTCTTGCCGTCCGAGAATTCCTCTAGCGTCAAGATGAAATCGAAATGGGAACGCCACGGAGTGAATTCGCGGTCGAACCTCTCATAGGACGCAACGAGCGATCTCTTGACGCCGAACACAGAGTCGGAATTGAGGTGCTGGGCATGGAGGACACCAAGCGCAGCGGCACAGCTTGCGCTCCTTGTCGCAGAACTTTTCGAAGGTGCTTGAGCGATGGCAAGGATCGGATACGCCGCAAGTGTTCATCACTTCTCGCCAGCCTACAGATCAAGAACCAGGCGATCACCTTTGCAGCCGCCACAGCATACCATCATCGATTTATTCGCGGCCTTTTCCTCGGCGCTCAACACAGAATCCCGGTGGTCCGGCTCGCCGGCGAGGACCTGCGTTTCGCATGAACCGCAAACGCCCTGCTCACACGACACCGGCACCTCGACACCGACCCGGCGGAGCGCATCGACGATGCGCTCGCCCGGCTCGACCCTGACGATGCGGCCGCTGCCGGCGAGTTCGACGTCAAAGCCACCGCTCCGCGCCGCTTCGTGCCTGGCCGAGAAATATTCGAGATGCACGCATTCCTTCGGTCGGACAGCGAAAATCCGTTCGAATGCTTGCATCATCGGCTTCGGCCCGCAGCAATAGAAATGCGTGTCCACCGGCGCACCGGCCTCGATGCTTGCGAGATCGAGTACCGAGCCGGCCTCTTCGTCGATGTGGAGATGAACATTCGGATCACCCGACAATTCATCGAGAAACGCAACTTCGGATTCGGCGCGAGCCGCGAAGTAGAGTTGATGCGTCAAGCCGAGCTGCGCGGCGCGGCGCTTCATGCTGATGATGGGCGTGACGCCGATCCCACCTGCGATGAACACGCTGTTACGCGCGATTTCGACCAGCGGAAAGTTGTTGCGCGGTCCTGATATCCGGATGTCGTCGCCGACTCGCAGCTTCTCGAAAATGAAGGCTGAGCCGCCCAGGCCCGCGTGCTCGCGTTTCACGCCGATCTGAATTCTGCCCGCACCGCCCTTGCCGAGTACAACCGAATATTGCCGAGTCAAGCCGTTGGGCAGGTGCACGTCGATGTGCGCGCCCGGCGACGCCTCGGGCAGGGGCGAGCCATTGGCCGATCGCAATGTGACCAGCCATATGTCCTTCGCGACTTCGACGATTCCGGCGACGGTAACCGCGAGATGGTTGAGCGGCTCGGCCAGTGAAATCGGCTGATCGCGCTTGGCTTCCCGGTCCTCGCCTGTCATGACCTCGACATGCATGGTCTTGAGACCGCGCAGCGCGTTGTTGATGCCCCATTGCTCGTCACGGATGACGAAACGGGTGACGCGCTTCGCCAGCGCCTGCAACAGGCATGTGATTTCGAGACGAGCAAGATGCATCCCGACGCAGATATGCGGGCCGAACCCGAAGCCGATATGGTCCCGTGTGTCGCGACGCACATCGAATATCTCGGGGCTTTTCCAGGCACGTTCATCCCGGTTCGCAGAGGCATAAAGCAGCAACATCCGCGTGCCCGCTGGCAACTCGACACCATCGAACTCTGCATCCCGCGTGAGCACGCGGGTGAAGCCGCGCACGGGCGACTCCCATCGAATGCCTTCATTGATCGCGCCCGATATGAGGCTCCAGTCGCGTCGCACCAAGTCCCATTGATCCGGAAATCTTGCGAACGCGCGCACGATGTTCCCCGTGGCAAAGATGGTGGTGTCGAGGCTCGGGCTAATATAATCACGCATCATGGCCGGACATTTGTCGCGCGGAATATCACCACGTTCCGCCGCCCTCCAGATCGCGGCGGCCCAGCCATCGGGGCGCAGCGATCCGATCGTCGCCGGGTTCCTGCAATAGGCGTGCAGCTCTTCGATCTTCGGCATGGCCGCCTGCGCACGTCCATTCATGGGTCCGAGCGCATCGAAGGTCGCGCCTGCCCATTTCAGCATGTTGCCGCGGCCTTCCTCAGGCAGACCGACAAGGCGCGAGACGATCGTGACCGGTAGATATTGCGCCAGTTCGCTCATGACCTCGAATTCGCCCAGCCGGACGAGACGCTCGACAACGGCCTCAGCCTCGTCCTTCACCGATGGTGATATTTTGCGCAGCGCGGGAACTGTGAGCGGCTCGCGGATAATCGAGCGCATGCGCGTGTGATCAGGAGGATCGCTTGTGATGGCGTTGCCGAGGCCGGCGGTATTAAGTACATCGTTGGCAGCGACGCCCTTGGCGCTCGAAAACAGCTCGTGATTCAGCAGTGCAGCCTTCACATCGGCATGGCGACTCATGGCCCACAGATTGTGCTTAGGCAGATACACGACCGAACCGAGTTCGCGGATGACTCGATAATGATCGTAAGGATCGAGGATCACTTCGTCGGAGTAGAGGTCAACATCGTAAGATGACGAGTGGAGCGCACCGGGCGCATTCATATCGCGCTCTCCGTCCACGGATCGACTGCGAAGTTCTCCAGATTGGCGCTAAGAGCGGATTCGAGCTCTGCAAACGACACGTCCCGGACGGATCCGGCGCCAGCGAGTTTTAGCGCATGTGCAGCCGCCTGCCCCATCGCGAAGCATGGACCCATCACGCGCACCGAGGCAAGGGCTGCCGTGTCTCCATCGATGCAGCGCCCGGCTGCGACGAGATTGTCGGCGTCGCGATGGATCATGCTGGAAAGCGGCACATAGTGCATGTGGTCTGGATCTTCAAACTCTTCCCAATAGACGCGCTCGGCGGAGTTGTGGGCCTCGACGGGCCAGGTGCAGCGAGCCACCGCGTCCTTCGGTCGCCGGCCGCCGCGCACTTCATCAAGGGTGAGATGATGATCGGCCACGTACCAGCGTGTCTGACGAATGCCTGGCTGCCCGTAGGATCGGATGCCGGCGTTGGCCATAACTTCAGGGTACTCCGATTTGAAGAATTCCATCAGCACATCGGCTTGGTCCTTGCCCGCCAAAGCCGCATCGGCGGCGGCGATCGGTTCTGTGGGATTGGGGATGTGCGTCATGTTGACGGTTGCGATATCACGGCCGGGGTATTTGAAAATGAACCCGTCCCTGCGGGGCAAACCGAATTCGCTACTGCGGCGCTGCAAGGCTTCCTCGACCTTGAACCCGTCGATCAGGTCGGCCTTGTCAACGTCGAAGCCTTCTATGATGAACATCTGAGTTCCCCATTGTGCTTCGTCGGGTTCGCGCACCGGAAGTCCCGCGTGCCATGCGACGGTGGAATCTCCGGAAGCATCGATGAATCCGTGAGCGGAGATTTTGAGGTCGCCCCAGCGGGTCGCCACATCAAGCGTCGTGACCCGACGGTCCGCCATAGAGGCGTTGCGGACCACGCCTCCGAGAACGAGTTCCACCCCGGCGTCGCGAAGCGCGCGTTCGGTCCAGCGCCCCGTCAACGCTTCATCATATTGCAGCACCAGCGTATTCAGAGCGCGACGCGCATGAATAGCATTGCGCTGCCAAAGGTCCTTCAGCAGGTCGTCGACAGGACCGAATGTGAGCCGGCGTGGCCGCGGTCCATTGTCGTAGAGCCCGCAGATCGTTCCAAGCAATGTCCCGACCAACTGCCCGCCGACATTTGGCATCGCTTCAACAAGGACGGTCTTGAGACCGAGTGTTGCGGCTGTCAGTGCCGCCATCGAACCTGCAGCACCGCTGCCGACGACGCAAATGTCTGCTTGCAGTCTTGTGGCTCCAGACGCTTTGGAAACGATATGAGTTGCTGAGTTCATCGCCATTTCAGCAGCGCCTTTTCGAGCCGGCCGAGCAGCCAGGAAATCACCAGCCCTGTCGCCGAGAGCAGGAGAACGCCCGCCACGAGCCGGTCCGTCTGCATGAGATTTCCGGCGAGCAGGATCAGCGCGCCGATGCCATATTCGGCGCCGATCATTTCGGCAGACACCAGGAGGATCAGCGCGATCGCCGCACTGATCCGAAACCCGGCAAGGACGCCGGGAAGCGAGCCAGGCAGGATGATCTTGAACACTATAGAGCGCCAGGAAAGTCCGAAGCTTTGTCCCATGCGGATCAGGCCGCGCGGAACATTGTCCACCGCGCTGAATGTGCTGATCACGGTCGGCGAGAAGACGCCGAGGACGATAACGGCGGTCTTGGAACTCTCTCCGATGCCGAGCCATACGATCAGCAACGGCAGGATGGCGATCATTGGAATGGGATAAAGCCCGGAGACGATGGGCAGCGCGCCGGCCCGGGCGATCGAGAAAACACCCATGGCGCAGCCGACGATCAGTCCCATGATCGTGCCGATGAGCCATCCGCTCGCCACGCGCGAGAGCGAAGCGGACACCTGGCTCGTGAAATCGTCGGCGGCCGCCATCTTGAGGAGTGCGCTTCCGACCTGAACCGGGCTGGGGAGGACCAACGGTGAAAGATATCCGGACGCTGCTGCCAGCTGCCAGATCGCCATAAGGCCGATGATCGCCGCCCAGCCGATCCAGGCATTCGGCCGAGGGTCGAATCCGCCACCACGGAATCTGACGACCGCTTCCGGGCCTTCATCCTTAGAACCCGTGGAGTTGCGCTGGGACGCGTCCTGCACCAGTTTGAGTGCGCTAGACATCGGCAACCTCGCGATCCGCCATCACGGCTTCTGCCTTGATCAGCGACCAGAGTTCATTGTGCAGTCTCGCCATTTCGGCCGCGGATTCCGGAAGCACACGCTGGTCGCGCGGGATGTCGACTGGGACGATCTTCTTGAGCCGGCCGGGCCTCCGCGAAAGCACGACGACCTTGTCTCCGACCCTCAGCGCCTCATCGAGGTTGTGTGTCACCCAGATGCCGGTGGCGGATTCGCGCCGGAAAATCTCGAGCAAGTCCTCGATCAGAAGGTCACGTGTCTGGGCGTCTAGCGCGGACAGGGGTTCGTCCAACAGCAACACCGCCGGGGTGACGGCAATCGCGCGCGCAATGCCGACACGTTGCTTCATGCCGCCCGATAGTTGCCTGGGCAGGGCCTCCGCGAAGTCCGAAAGCCCGCACATCGTTAGCGCGCGGCCGACGCGCGAGGCGAGTTCGCCTGCCGGAAGCTTGTGCTCTTCGAGCGCAAGGGCCACGTTTCCCCTGACCGTGCGCCAGGGCAACAAAGCGAAATCCTGGAACACGTAGGTCAGCGGATTGAGCGAACCCGCGGGAGGCGCCCCGCGCAGCCTGACTTCGCCGGATGAAGGCGCGATCAGCCCTCCGATGATGCCTAAAAGGGTCGATTTCCCGCAGCCCGAGGGACCAATCAGGCAGACCACCTCCCCGCTTTTGACATCAAAGCTGACGTTCTGAAGGGCATTGGTGCCGCCATACCAATGCGAGATCGCAGCAACCGACAGATCCATGGCTCGCTTCCTCTCTCGACTTCCTCAGGGAGGATCGACGGCTATTTAAAATTTTCCTTCACGACCTCTACGAAGGACGCATCGGCAACTTTGTCGACGGTGACGCCGGCATCGACAAAACCGCGGGCCTTGTACCAGTCGAGCTGCGCGGCGACGTTGGCGATATTGTAGCTGGCCTGCTTGTTGACATAGGGCAGGCCATCCATCACCACGGCCCGCGAGGTGTTGGTGTACTTTTCAATGATTGGGAAAAGCGCTTCAGCATCCTTGCCGAAGACATGCTTGCCACCGGCGTCGAGATGATTGAATGCCGCGTCGTATTCGGCCGTTGCGCGCTTATAGGCCTTGATGAAATGCTCTACCACGCTGCGGCGCTTGTCGATCATGTCCTTGGATGCGATGACGCCGGACACCTGCCACGGTGTTTCCGCCGCAACCCAACCAAGTAGTTTAACCGCGCCTCCCGCGCTCAGCGGATTGGCAACGAAGGATGGCAGCGCCGCAGCATCGACCGCGCCAGACTTGACGGCGCCAACCATGTTGGCGACCGACTGCAGTGGAACGACCGAAACGGCCTTGTTGTCCCAGCCATATTTGTCGGTGAGCATTCCAACATTGTAGTGGAACGTCGAACCGAGCTGCGTTACCCCGAAACGCTTGCCCGGCAAGTCCCTGATGCTCCTGAGGCCTTTGTCGTAGGCCTCGTTGGAAGCAACGACACCGATGAACTGATAGCCACGCTCCTCCCAGGCTTCCCCTGCGATGATGCGCAACGTACCCTGACCGGCCAGATTATACATGCCGGCCGTGAACCCGGTGACGCCGATATCGCAAGCGCCCGCCGAAACGGCCACGGCGACGGGTTGCGCGGCATCGAAATAGGCAAGGGTGATGTCGAGCCCTTCGTCTGCGTAGTAGCCTTTCTCGACGGCAATGAAATTTGCGGCCGACGAGGTGAACCTCAACCCACAGACCTTGACGGGATCGGCTGCGTGGGCGACCGAAGCCAGAGTCGAGATCGCGCAGGCCACAAGCCCAGCAATCGTGCGGTTTCTCATGAGAGATCCTCCCGTTTCCTTTTGGTTGGTTGGAAACAGAGAAGCCTGCCCAGGCCTATTGACACAATGAAAGCTTTTGCCATCCTCTATGCCTTGAAGGCATAGCAATTAGGGACGACATGGCTGCCGACAGGACGAGTGAAGATTCCGTCGAATACGGACAAGTCAGGAAAACCGTTGCGGACAGGCGGCGCCTGAGCCTCCGCCAGATTGAGGTGTTCCGGGCGGTTATGGCGTCAGGCACCTTGAATGGCGCGGCCAAAGTCCTGGCCACCACGCAGCCCAGCGTTTCGCGCATCGTGCAGCGTTGCGAGGACATTCTCGGTTTGACCCTGTTCAAGCGAACCAAGGGGCGGCTTGTCCCCACGGGGGAGGCCATTCGGCTGCTGGGTTTGGCAAGCAAGGTCTTCGATGAGCTGGACGAGCTAGGGAGTGCGGTTGAGCGCCTCGTCAACGGCGACGGAGGACTATTTCGAATCGGCGCCACCGGCAGCCCGGGTCGTGCGGTGGTGCCCAACGTCATCGCCCGCATGCACGAGGACCTTCCGAAGCTGCAGTTTCATATCGATGTTCTGATGTTGGAGCAGATCATCGACTACCTGCTCCTCCAAAAGGGAGAATGTGTAGTTTCTATCTTTCCAGTAGCTCACCCTTTGATCGAAAGCGTGCCCGTGCGTCCATGCAAACTCGTTGCGCTTGTTCCGTCTGCTGATCCGTTGGCGGCTTTCGACAAACTGACGGCCACGGACCTCAAGGACAAGTTCTTGATCCTTTTTGAGCCTCATACGCCCCACGGCTCGATCGCGGAAAAGCAGTTTAGAGAAATTGGGATCGAGCCGCACGTTGGCATACGGGTCCGCCATATCGAAACGGCGATAGGCCTTGTGCACGAAGGCGTTGGGATAGCAATCGTCGACGATGTCGCGGTCGTCGGTGAGACCGGCCGACGCTTCAGCACGATAGACATCGATGGCAGTCCGGCCCTTTCGGTGCATCTGAGCTGGAACCGTGAACAGTCGCAGTCGCAGATGTTTCGGCATTTCAGGCGACTGCTTCACCTACCCGCGCAATGAGGGACGACACCTGCGAGCACGCACTCGACATTGCCAGCCGGAATCCGCCGCCTAGACTTTCGCCGCCGGCGGCTGCCGGAGCCCTCGCGCAAGTCCTTCTCGATACTGACTAATTTTCTTCTTGGTTTTGACGAATGGCGGAGAGAGTGGGATTCGAACCCACGGTACGGTTTCCCGCACACACGCTTTCCAAGCGTGCGCCTTAAGCCACTCGGCCATCTCTCCGGAGCGCACTCTCTTGAAGGGGCGCCGATGATTTTGCAAGGGATCGCGGGGAAATCGGGTTAAATTTCCGTAAGATCTTGTATTTCATAGATAATATCGGACGCGGCCTCAGCGCTCGGAACCCGCTACGGGCCGAACCGGCGGCAGGTTTGGGGCGACGATTCACTTGAGAATGCCCAACCACGACCGGGAGCACCATGACCATCCGTAACGCCATCATCGCGCTGAGCCTGATTTCGGCCCTTGCCGCCGCCTTCGCCGGACCGGCCGCTGCACAAATCTGCACCCGGCAAGGGGTCGACGTGAGCTGCGACGACGGACGGCGCGGGATGCTTTCGGGCGATGCCATCCTCTGGCCCGACGGCACGCGCTCGAGCTCGACGCCGCACCAGAGCGTAATCATCGGCAACAAAAGCTCAGTGCTTGTCGGGCCTGGCGTGTTTGTCGGCCAGGGCAAGGGCATGGTGCCGCTGGACGGTCCGAACGCGCCGAACAAGCGGCAGTGCGCGATTTTGGAGCGCGTGTCATATTGCTACTGAAGGGCTGTAGCCACTCACCTCGGCCCTTCCCATAAGAATCGGGCGAGCAAGAGCTAAATCAACCGCACACCTGAGATCGCGGACTTCAGCCAGCGCAACGCCTGAGGCGGCTGTGCTTCGAGCGGCGCCACCGCGGCCTTTTCGGTCCGGCACTTCTCCAGCTCGGCGACAAAATCCGCCGACCATTGCTGGATGGTGTGGCCGCGCAGCTTCTTCATCATCGCTTCCCAGCGTATCTTGCGCTCGGTGAGCGGCATCGCGGCCGCGACCGCGATCGCGCGCGCCATGCCGTCGATGTCGTGCGGATTGACCAGGAGGGCAGTGTCGAGTTCGTTGGCCGCGCCGGCGAATTTCGACAGCACCAGCACGCCGGGATCGGCCGGATTTTGCGCGGCGACGTATTCCTTGGCGACCAGATTCATGCCGTCATGCAGCGGCGTCACCACGCCGATCTGCGCGGTGCGGTAAAGACCCGAGAGCACGGCCTGGCTAAATCCCTTGTTGAGATAGCGGATCGGTGTCCAGTCGGCCTCGCCGTGGCGCCCGTTCACGTCGGACACGAGACGCGCGACCTCGCTCTGGAGATTGCCATAGGCCTCGATGGCACCGCGCGAGGGATTTGCGATCTGCAACAGCGAGATGCTGCGCGCAAACTGCGGATGCTCGGTCCAGAGCCGGTCGAATGCGCTGATGCGGTTGACGAGGCCCTTGGAATAGTCGAGGCGGTCGACGCCGATTGCCAGCCGCTCGCCGTTGAGGCTGCGGCGCAGCCGCGACACGTCCGGATGCGAAACCGACTTCGCCGCATATTGCGCGAACTTCTCGGCATCGATGCCGATCGGAAAGACTTCGCAGCGAGTTCGGCCATACTGCGAGATCGCGACCCCGTCCTCGACAACGAGGCCCAGTTCGCCCGCCACATAGCCGAGAAAATTCTGGCAATCGTCATTGGTCTGGAAGCCGAGCAGATCGTAGGCCAACATCGCCGTGATCAGCTCGCGATGATTGGGCACGCCCTGCATCACCGCGGCGACCGGCCACGGCGTGTGCAGGAAGAAGCCGATCGGGTCGTCGACGCCGAGATGGCGCAGTTCCGCGCCGAGCGCGAGGAAATGATAGTCCTGCACCCAGAACGCCGTTTGTGCTTTCCGGAAGCGCATCAAGGCGCGCGCCATAAAGGCGTTGACCTCGCGATAGCTCACATAGTCATCACGCGAGACGCGGATCAGGTCGCTGCGCGAGTGCAGCGCCGGCCACAAGGCTGAGTTGGCAAAGCCTTCGTAATAGCCGCCATAATGCGCCGCCGGCAGATCCAGCGTTGCGATCGCACCCGAACCCAGTGCTTCAATCTCGGCAAACGGTTCCTTTTGATGGCCATCCCGCACGCGACCCGAGGAACCCACCCAGATTGCGCCTGAATTCTCAACGACCGGAAGCAACGCAGCCGCGAGCCCGCCCGTCATCGGCTCGTTAGGTTTGCCGCGCGCAACACGATTTGAAACGACGATTAAGTTCACAGGTCGTCCCCTCCTGTTCATTCCACCCCATTTAACTGCCGTTCATCAATATGGTTCCTGATCATCATTTCTTCGGATTGAAACCAAAATCAGGCGCGCGCATTGGAACCAGTTTTTCCTGATGGGAACATGCCGATTTCGTTCAACAAAAACCGGTTTAGTGGCCGGGACATGCAGCACGAATAGCGCGCGCACCGGAACCATTGCGAGCGCCCAATGTGGCTCCGAGGTGTCGGCGCCTTATTCCAACCTTGTGTCGTCGAGCAGACGCGCGAGGAACGTGCGCACATCGTTCGGCGCATCGAAATGGCCGTCGACGCCGATGGCGCGGCGGCCCACCGAGAACGAGAGCCCGTTCATGTCGGGCATGATCGCGAACACGGTCTCGTCGGTGACGTCGTCGCCGATGAAGATCGGGCGGCGCCCCTTGAATGGCTCGTGCGTCATCAACTCGCGCACGCCGGTCGCCTTGGTGAAACCGGAATGCTTGATCTCGCAGACGAACTTGCCCGGCAGCACCTCGATCGGCGCATTGGGCAGGTCGGCGCGGATCAGCGAAACGGATTCATAGATCGCTTTCTCCGCATGTGGCGCGAGGCGGTAGTGCAGCGCCAGCGAATAACCCTTGTCCTCGAGCAGAATGCCGGGACTGAGCTTGGCAACCGCCGCGAGCCGCCGCTTCAACTCCTTGTCCAGCGGCGGCGCGCTGACGGCATCGGCTTCGTTGTCCACCGAAAGCCGCATCTCCGCGCCGTGGCCGGCGACGGCGCGGAATACATCGGGCGCGAAGATCAGATCGATGTCGTTGAGCGAACGGCCGCTGACCATCGCCAGCGCGCCCGACGTGCGCTCCGTCAGCCGGTTCAGCGTTTCCGACAGGCTTGGCGGCACCCACACCTCACGCGGCGTCGGCATCAGGTCGAGCAGCGTCCCGTCGATGTCGAGCAGAATCGCTGTCTCGTTGAGATGCGGCACGAGTGCGTGAGGCACCGGCACCGCATCGGGCGCTTCAATGTCGACCATGGTGCGCTTTTGATCCAGTTCAGCCAGTTCCGATTTCATAGTCTACTCCATAGACGCTAGCGGCCGCGCGATTTCTTCGAGCGATTTGCGTTCCGATGAGACGGCATAGCGCCATGCCACGATCGCGGCCGCGATCATCAGGAATGACCCCAGCAAATAGCCCGCGAACACGCTTGTGCGTGATCCCGTATCGATCAGCACGCCGAATAGCGCGGGGCCGATCACGCCGCCGATGCCGGTGCCGACCGCGTAGAACACCGCGATCGCCAGCGCGCGGACCTCCAGGGGGAAAGTCTCGCTGACGGTGAGATAGGCGGCGCTCGCGGCGGGCGAGGCAAAGAAGAAAATCACCATCCACGCGATAGTCTGCTCCTGTGCGCTCAGCGCGCCGATCGAAAACAGATAGCCGGACAGCGCCAGCAACAGGCCCGACGCGCCATAGGTGAACATGATCATGATGCGGCGGCCGAGCGTATCGAACAGCCGGCCGAGCAGCAACGGACCAAGGAAATTTCCGGCGGCGAAGGGGAGCAGATACCAGCCGACATGATCGGCGCTGATCCCGTAAAAATCGGTCAGCACCAGCGCGAAGGTGAAGAAGATGGCATTGTAGAAGAAGGCCTGCGCGATCATCAGCACGAGGCCGACCATCGCCCGCTGGCGATAGACCGAGAACAGCGTGTGCACGACCTCCCGGATCGGCGTGTGATCGCGCATCTTCAGCCGGATCTTGGTGAAGCGCCCGTCGCTCGTATCCTGGTCGCGCCCGATCACCGAGCGCTCGATCTCGTCGACGATCTTGTGGGCCCGGTCGGGATGGCCGTGGATCATCAGCCAGCGCGGGCTCTCCGGAATCCACATCCGCATCAAGAGCACGACGAGGCCGATGGCCGCGCCGATGAGATAAGCAAGGCGCCAGCCGAGATCGGGACCGATCACAACGGGATCGAGCAGCACGATGGCCGCCACCGCGCCCATGGCAGCACCGATCCAGAAGCTGCCATTGATGACGAGATCGGTCCAGCCGCGATAGCGCGCCGGTACCAGTTCCTGGATCGTCGAATTGATCGCGGTGTATTCGCCGCCGATGCCCGCGCCGGTGAGGAAGCGAAACAGCGCATAGCTCGCGACATTCCATGACAGAGCCGTCGCGGCCGTTGCCGAGAGATAGAGCGCAAGCGTGATGAAGAACAGCTTCTTGCGGCCGATGCGGTCGGTCAGCCAGCCGAAACCGAGCGCGCCGAGCACAGCACCCGCAAGATAGGCGGAATTGGCGACGCCGAGATCGAGATTGGAGAAACGCATCGTGGGACTCTGCTTCAGCGCGCCGGAGAGCGCGCCGGCCAGCGTCACCTCGAGGCCATCCAGAATCCAGGTGATGCCGAGCGCGAGCACGACGCGCGTGTGAAAGCCGCTCCACGGCAGTGCGTCGAGTCGTGAGGGAATGCTGGTCTCGATGATGCGATCGACCGCAGCCGCCGTGGAGACCACAGGTCCATCATTCGGCGCTGGGCTTCGCTGCAATTCCATCGCGTTGTTGCATCTGACCAATGGACGCCCCGGCACGGGAGGTGGACGCTGTCGATCCGATCAAGGGGGTGCGGCATTCCGCCTGCCACCTGCGACAACGTCTGCGGCGAGGGCAGGTTCCCGTGGAACGACCGTTCGCGCCGCTGGTTTTTGGTGGAGCCGCAAGGAGTTGGCGCATGGCTCATGTCAGAAGGACGACACATTCTCGCAAAACAGCGGCGCGCAAGGGCACCAAACGCGCCTCACCGAAGCGCTGGTCACAGCGGGTGACGAAGGAGAGCGACGCGCTCGACCTCAAACACGGCGTGTTCAAGCTGACCAGCGCGAAGAAGATCGCGACTTCGCTGAAGCGCTCGGCCGAGCACAGCGCGCGCCGCAAGACCGGCGCCTACCGCTCGGCGCTGTCGATGCTGACGTTCTACATCAACCGCGCCGGCAAGACGCTGCCGCAGACGCAGCGCACGCGGCTGGAGCGAGCAAAGGTGAGCTGAAGCGGGTGTTCGGGAGGGAGTGAGCGCGGAACGCGCGCCCCTCGCTCTGCCGTAACGAAGCCTTACGCCGCCCGGATATTCCCCATGAAGCGGTCGAGCTCGGCGCGCAACCGGGTGCTTTCGGATGACAGCGTCTTGGCCGAGTGCAGCACCTCTTCCGAGGCCGAGCCGGTCTCGGCGGCGCCGCGATTGACCTGACCGATGTCGGTGGCGGCGGTCTGGGTGCCCTGTGCGACGGTCTGGACGCTGCGCGCGATTTCCTGCGTCGCCGCGCCCTGCTGCTCGACCGCGCTCGCAATCGACGTCGAGATCGACGAGATCTGGCCGATGGTGGCGCCGATCTCCTTGATCGCCGCAACCGATTCGGCAGTCGCGCCCTGCAT
>NZ_JBEPQT010000022.1:0-115231 GCF_040547985.1 Bradyrhizobium sp. LB14.3 | reverse complement strand
CTGAGGCACCCCGATGACGAGCCTGACGCACAAGCTTCCGCCGGATCGCAGCAAGATAAACCTGCAGGACAGGACCGAGCTGCACTACTGGCTCAAGCACTTCCGTCTGTCCCAGGAAGAGTTGCAAAGGGCGATTGATAAAGTCGGTAATTCGGCGGCTGCCGTCCGCAAGGAGTTGGCGGTTTAGCCGAAGGCGCGCGGTATGCTCGTGATCTTCAGGAGCGAGGGCCGAGCGCTTTACTATCAATTGGATGTTTTTCGTACTCACGCACGACTTTTCCGCGGGCTTGTCTTCGCGCAGGCCGAGATAGACCGGGTGCCTCATTTCGCCGGAGCTTGTCCATTCGGTGAATTTCACCTCGGCGACAAGCAGCGGCTTTACCCATGTGGTAACGGCCTCATCTTTCACTTTTTTTCCGAATGGTGATTTGGCAGTCTTCAGCTTAACGAGTTTTTTGTGAAGCTCCTCCAACGCTTCATGACTGAATCCCGTGCCGACATGTCCGATATATCGCCAGCCATTTTCTTCACGCAGCGCAATGGTCAGGGCGCCGAAGAACGGCCGCGTCCGCCGCGGAGCTGTGAAGCCCGCAATGACGACCTCCTGGCGCTTAGCGGTCTTGATCTTGAGCCACTCATCGGTGCGTGCGCCAGACAGGTATTTGCTGTCCGCGCGTTTTGCCATGATGCCTTCGAGACCCTTCCGCTCGGCTTCCTCGAAAAATTTTGTCCCAAATGTCTTCCGGTCGCGGCTGAACGCGATCAGCTTGTTTTTCGGGTAAAATGGCCTTCAGCCGCTTCTTGCGTTCTGTGAGCGGCAGACGACGAAGGTCTTCTCCATCCTTAAACATCAGATCAAACGCACAGTATTGCAGCTTCGCTTCATGGCGGAGCGCATTCTGCAGCAGCTGGAAATGAGAGACGCCGTCCTTTCCAAGAGCGACAAGCTCGCCGTCGATGACGGCGTCGGCTTTTACGCCCTCCAGCGCTTTCGCGACCTCGATATAGCTCTTGCTGATAATCTTGCCGTTGCGGCTGTAGAGAGTGACCTTGCCGCCTTCGATCTTTGCCACCATGCGGAAGCCGTCATACTTGTCTTCGAATATCCAGCCCTTGTCATCGAACGGCGCATCAGTGAGCGTCGCGAGCATCGGCTGCAGGCGCTTCGGAAATGTGGAGACGCGGGCCACTATGATGCGCGCCCTTCGACTACGTTGCGGAATGAAAGTGAGTAACGCAGGCTTTCGACGCCGGGAATGCTGTGGTGCCATTTGGTGCGCGAGGGACCCCGCAGAAGATAGATGGAGCGCGGCTCGGCAACGAGGTTCATTCGCTCGAATCCGTTTTTTTCTTCTACGGAGCCGGAACGTGCAGGGCGACAGGAGTGAGATGCCCACGACGTGGCCAAATACCGAGCGGTCCTTGTGCCAGCCGATGCCGGCGCCCGGCGCGTATTCCGTGACGAGAACCTGCTGAAAGCTACCGGAAGCGCTTCCGGCAAAGGTTTCGGC
Organism: Bradyrhizobium sp. LB14.3; assembly: GCF_040547985.1. Classification (NCBI taxonomy): domain Bacteria; kingdom Pseudomonadati; phylum Pseudomonadota; class Alphaproteobacteria; order Hyphomicrobiales; family Nitrobacteraceae; genus Bradyrhizobium; species Bradyrhizobium sp. LB14.3. Next base: position 113,720 of record NZ_JBEPQT010000022.1, on the reverse strand, counting down.
GCGGGCGCGAAGCTCGCTGAGGACTTCCGGCATATCTTCCGTCTTCGTAAGGCCCCCGCCGTTGAAATCGTAGCGCCAACCGAAGGAAACGGTCCGGCGCTTGCCGGTGAATCCGTGAAACTCAAATTCGCTGAACGGCAGGCGCTCGACATGACGCAGCAACGCGTGCTCCTCCTCGGGCACGAGAAAGTCCGGCTGATACTTCGTGCCTTCCGGAAGGTGGGGCGCTCCGAAGAGATCTAATGTGGTGCTACGTTCGCGCACTCGTCTTTTTCCGCGGCTTTGTTTTGGACGACTTCCGGTCACCGCGATGGACCTGCCCCGCCTTGGCCACCTTCTTAGCCTTCGTGCGGCGATCCTGTGAGAGCGAGCGGCTTACGTCGTCACTCTCCTTGATCTGGCCCTTGGCGACGCGGCGGATATACCGCTTGTCACCGTTCGGCTCGATCAGCTCGCGCCTCGCTGCGGCCCGCCATTTGGTAATTCGCTTCATATCGTCTCCCCAGTTGGTCTCTCCGTACCCAACTTCCCGCAAAGCCGCAGAGTTCCGTGTGCCGGGGCGCGCCCGCGCCCGGGTCTTCGTCCCGGCCATCCGGTGACGATCCCTCGCGCAGTAGCTGCGGTCGCCGGCCGCTCTACTTCGATGGAGAACAGATAATGGCCTGCGAACAGGCGGCGTTGCAGTCACCTTGCCCAAGCCCAAGGCAGAGGGCCGGTTAGGCATCTACAACACCATCGGTCGACCTTCGATTAATCCCGAGGTCAACGTGGTGGGGGCGTCTTGCCGCAGAGAGCCCGCGCATATACCGCACAAGGCGCGATGTTTTCAGCCGATCCCTGTTGGTGGCCAACCCATTCCGAACACACGAGAGTTACCACCAGGTGCCGAAGTCATGCCGGCGGTCTCGTCCGACTGAGGCACTGCCGCCCTACTCTACAGTCACGAGCCACTGCCGAAATAAACAACGTGTAGCGCCTCGTTGTGTTCACTTTCGCACCGTCAGTTCCCACAGATGGAACGTACATGTCGCCGGTTCTGCAAAGGCGGAGAAGAGCAGGTGGGTTCGGAAAGGGAGAATAGGGGTGCGAGCCGGCCCCACAGTAGACTACTCCGCCTTCTGAGCACGGATGATTTCACAGCGCTCCAACCCAATCTCGAGGAGATCGAGGGCCGTTCCGGCCAAGTGCTCTATCATCCGGGCGACCACGTGGAGAACGTCTATTTTCCATGTGGGCAAGCTCTGGTTTCGTTTGCGGTAGCGGTAGAAGAGGACCGAGACGTGCAGGCCATTATGGTGGGGAATGAAGGGGCAGTGGGTGGGATAGTCAGCCGCGGGTTTCTGCCAGCCTACTCCCGAGTCACAGTCAGACTTGGCGGCCCCTTAGTCAGGCTCTCAGTCCGCAAGCTGGCCGAAGCGCAACACCAGTCGCCTTCGCTGCGGCAATTGTTCGCACGATACGCTGACTGCTTCGTAGCACAGATCTTCCAATCGACGGCCTGCAATGCAGCACATTCTGTCGAGCAGCGTGCTGCGAAGTGGATCATCAGTGCGGTAGAGCACAGCGGCGGAAGCGAAGTGCGAGTGACGCATGAGCAACTTGCCGACTTTTTGGGAATAGGTCGGACGTATACGAGCCGGATCATCCAACAATTCAGGACTAGCGGTCTCATCGAAACCGGGCGCGGCACCCTCATTGTGCGCCAAATTGCGGCCCTCCATCAAAGGTCCTGCAAATGCAATTTTTGGGTAAAAAAGCATTTCGAAGAGGTCTTCACCGCGACCGATGAATGACCTCGCTGACGAACCGACCGTGTTGGATCGTCGGAGTAGCAAGGTCCCATTGATTCTGTCACGGGCGCTAAGAGCAAGGTGGGTCCCCCTAGGGGGATAACTGCACCCCGGAGCCATATTGAGGTTCACGCGCTTGAGCCGAACGCCGGCCTGGGGCCTCATCAAATCATTGGCGGGCGACGGAGTCTCTGGAACCAATTTACTTCAAACAGAAACCGAACTTTTCAGGACACAGGAGCTTCTCTCCAAACAGCAACTCGTGAGTCCCGCCATGTGCATACTGCCTCAGCTCGCGTTGGTGGTTGAAGATGATTCGGAACAGCGCGAAATCCTCGTCGAATCGCTTAAATCCCAAAACATGGACGTCATTCAGTGCGAGAGCGCAGAAGCGGCAGAACTGGTGACAGCCCGCCTCGGTGCGGACCTTGCGCTCCTCGTCGCGGATGTCGGACTGTCTGGAGGCGGGAACGGGATAGAACTGGCACAGTTCGCCCGTTCGAACTTTCCTGGAATGAATATTCTCGTTATTTCCGGGAATAGACCTGACTGGCTACCACCTGAAATGGGCTTTCTGCCAAAGCCGTTTTCACCGGCGGACCTTGTCGGAGCGCTGGTCTGTAGGCCCGTTGGACACAACGACCGCTTGCGCGAGAGTCCGCCCCACGGCGACGGATGGATCTACGAGATCAAGGCCGATGGACACCGCGCGTAGCTGCACCTGGATGTTGGGAGGTCACGGATGGTGTTTTCCAACCAGCACGGCGGGTAACAAGGGGGTCGGTGAAGTGGTCGGCGTATCACCGCGCGTTGTCGTTGGCGGGTCTCATTGTTTGTTCGTTATGTGCTGGTTCTGGCCGTCTGCGCGGCCCGGTGAAATTTTTCTGAAAAGTCGCGGCGTAACCCCCGCCATTATGCGGCCGGAAGTTAAGGCCCATGGTGAGAGAGATTGAGTCGGCCCCTCCCGGACCATGTTTGGGTTCTCATTTTGCATACAAACAAGGGACTTGGGGGCGTCGCCCTAGGCTATGGCTCGACGCTTCCGAGATACCACTACCCGGTCATGCTGCATTGTCCCTAAGGCTGTCTTCGTACCAAGCGTCGCCGAGGGGGCGACCAATGCGCAGGCGGCACTCCGTTACAAGCGGATGGCGCGTGCGTGGTCCGAATTAGCGACAGAACAGGATTGGCTCGACGGTTATCCGACACAAAGTGATCGGGCCGGCGAATTGGCGGCAGACGCGATCGATGGTTTGCTCGATCAAGATGCTAGCGCCGATGACGTCAAGGCTCGAAAGTGCCGACTCATAGATGGCCCAGCTGAGTTTCGGAAATCGCGCGTGGACAACTGTTGATCATCAGCCACGCGTCTCGTTGTGCCGAGGCGTCCTACCGACCTTCCGGACGTGGCAAACGCCGCCAACCCGCTTGGGTGTATCAGCCGATTCTTAGATTTTCCGCCGAGTCTTTACCGCGATTGTTCACGACGTCGAAGCTAACCTTGGCTCCCTCTGCGAGCGAGGTGAAACCAGCCTTCTCAACTGCAGAGATGTGAACAAAGACGTCCCTGCCGCCGTTGTCAGGTTGAATGAACCCGTAGCCCTTCGTCGGGTTGAACCATTTTACAGTCCCCATCGCCACGTCACGTCTCCATTTTTCAAAAACCAAAGCTAGTGCTCGAACTTTGACTAAAGAAAGGCTGGTCGCGACACGCGCCCGCGCCTTGGACCACCCGACACGATCGAACCGACGCGCGTCCGCATCAGTTCGCTAAGCGTAGGAGCAAACCTGAGAAGATGGACGGGCCGATGACTTGGGACAGGCTCCGCGTCGAAGCGGCATTTACCGACTTGCCGGCCGTGGTAATCGCGCCGTACCCCGCTAGACCGATGCGAAGGAACAAGTGAGATTTCAATGACCGAACTAAGACATGGGTGCCAGCTCAATTTCCGGGTTCAAGAACCGCCGGTTTCTGATTGGAACAGAGCCATATAGCGTGCGTTAACGTGCCACCACTGGCCAAGGCTTTGTCCGTAGGCGTCGGTGGCTGAGAGACCAAATGGGCTCCCGCCTGCATCGCACGGGAGCGTCCAATGCCGCATCAGAAGCTAATAGCGCGCCTACGCGCGGTGGTCGGTCTGTCTGAACAAGATCAACTTAGGCTCACACGCATACCATACAGGGTGAAATCCCTTGGAGATCGTGAATACGTCCTGCGCCAGGGCGACAAGCCTGGCGTCTGCATTGTTGTGATGAGCGGGCTTCTGTCTCGGCAAAAAGTGGTGAACGCTCGAAACCAGATTTCGTCGTTCTACATAGCCGGCGATATGCCCGACCTGCCTACCCTGCATCTGCCGGTCGCGGATTGTGATCTTTGCAGCGTGGGCAGTTCGACGATAGCCTCTATCCCCCATTCATATCTCAGAAAGACGATGACGGAATCGCCCGCGCTCACGCACGCTTTTTGGCGCGAGACGCTGATTCATGCTGCTATTTACCGCGAGTGGGTTGAGAATCTCGGATCGCGCCAAGCCTTGGGTAGAGTCGCGCATCTTCTTTGCGAGCTTATCACCCGCATGGAATTCGTTGGGCTGGCGGACAACGGCAGTTTCCGACTTCCGCTCACGCAGCAAGATGTTGCCGACGCATGTGGGCTTTCAATCGTGCATGTGAACAGGACGATCCAGGAACTCAGGCGTGAGGGCCTGATTGAATGGCAGAACCAAACCGTGACTCCGCTCCGCCCACAGAAGCTTATGGATGTAGCCGAGTTCAGCGCTGAATATCTTCATGAGCTGAATTCGAGCGAAGGATCAAAGCTCAGCAAAGTTTTTGGAACGTCCCCACCCGGACTGATTTAGCCGGCATGGCCCGATACCACTTCGACTACCATGAAGCGGAACTCGTTACCGTAGACCGCGCGGGCGAGGAATTCGAGAGCATTGATGCGGCTCGAAAGATGGCGACGATCGCATTGGGCGAGGCCGTGCGCGACTTCACTTTTGCTGGTCGGCCTGGGAGGATAACTATTCTGGTCAGGGACGACATTGGCCCTGTTTTGAGTGTCTCTGCTACTATCGAGCAGACTTGAACAAGAATCCCCTCGATTGCATCTGTTGCCGGTTCGGTTGCGTCTAGTGGAGCGTTGTGAATATCAGTCATTTTGAAACCTTTGTTCTGATGTTCTTCATCAACTGCGCCCGAAGTACGAGCGCGACCTCGACCGGCTCGCGGTCGCCAGCGATTGGCCGGCGGCAGACGAGGCGCCACGCGATACCCCCCAACATTTGGTTTGCAGACGCGCGTGAAACTGGGGGCGAGCGGTGAGCAAGGACGGATCGTGGCTGAAAACTGCCATTCCCCTCCCCCCTTACACCGTGCTCTAACCCGCATGGACCTTCGCGGCGCCAATTGCGCCGTTGCGGACGCGCGTGGGATGATTTTCGCCGGCAAGCTGACGCACAAGTAATACAAAAATTATGTGGCACATCTCTCGTTTGGAGATGCTCGAGAAAAATGCCGATGTCTCCAGGGGCCCGGTTGGGGGCGAATGACGGTAGCCTCAGTTTCGGCCATGAAGACCACCAGCAAAGGCCCCCAGAAGAGGCCCTGCATTCTTGTTCAGGTTTCCTGGTGTTGATGAGGTTCACCTTCACCGAGTCCGAGCCATGGCGCATAGGCCGATCTGCACGTTCTGGAAGTTCAGCAGCGGCGGCAAATCGATCACGGTGGTCGCCCTGATAATTAAAGCGGCCGCCCCCATAGGCCCGTGGCCGCGGGGTTGAAGGGGGGAAGACACCGAGAACGATGTTACTCAGCTCACTCGCCTCCCACAAAGGCACACTTCACGGTTCTGCCGGTAGCCTTCTTCAGCACTGCAGCTAGTAGCAACGCTGGCGTGGCTGTAGGTTATCGCCAAGACGGTGATTGCAGTCGGAGGCTGGCTGCTGTTCTAAAATAGTTCGACGAGTTGCAGAAACTCGCAGGCGGCACAAACAATCATTCCCCACAGCGCAAAGTTTATCTGCAGAGCTGCTACCATGCTTCCTCCCCGTCGGCCGAGCTTGCTGCTACGGTTGATGGTGCACTTGCATTTTCACCATTTCTCGAATCTACACCGATTCGAACGTCTCAACCGCCGCAAGAATACTGGGCGGACTTCTCGATGAAACACGGCAGAACTTCAGGTTATGCACCCGCCCTCTTCCGCATCACGGCAAGACGTTGCGCAGGCGCAACAGCCTTCCATGTTCCGCTTCGGAACAGATGTTTTGGGACTCAACCCGCAAACCAGGTTCTGGAATGATCGCCAACAGCCGGGGCTGGAAGTGTCCATTCCGTAAGCACTCAATTTTCCCGGGAAAATAAAGGCCGCAGGAGATGAGCTGATCCTGCGGCCTTTTTCATCTCAGCGGCGGATGTGGCAATCTCAGGAGCGGAGGGCGGAGAGTGTTGCTCGCTTGAAAGGAAAAGCTCGCCGAGCAACTTGGAGCTACCGAAGACGCCGATCAGCGAAGCGATATCGAACGCCAGCTTGAACAGGTCGATAACGCTACAGTTGTTGGGCGTACCGGGCGAATAAGGACTTCGTGCGGCTACCGCACTGGCCTGCTCGCGCGGTTCATTTCCGTTCGCCAGCTCTTCTGGCCGATGCTTCGCCTTGAAGTTCTCCCAGGCGACCTTGAAGCCGCGCTTGGCTTCATCGAGCGAGCCAGCTTCCCCGAACGGCAGACCGGGAAGCGTCACGATGCATGTCCACAGCTAAAGTCCAAGGGAGCGTTCGCTCGCGTAGCGGATGCGCCCGATTAGCTGCCGATCCTCGTGGACCGTGTAATCATCGAGGCCGATCATCCGCAGCGTCATCATTGTGGCATTGCCGTTGGCTAGGAACGAACTTAAACCGCGACTGCTTGAAAGTTGCCAATCAAAGCTCCCGGACCTGCAGCCGATGCCCTTTCCGCAGTTACCGCACTGGCTTATGATTGCAGGGGCCCTGCTGGTGGCGGCCGGCTTTATTGGAATGTTAGGCAGCAGAAGAAATCGGAGCGAAGTTGATCGGCCTTCGGACGAGCCGACTGACCCGCCATCGTCGCCGGTCATTGAATCCAAATCGAAAAAGAGCCAGCTGGCGGGGCGGCCCGGCGATAACCCTAGCCCGCAGCCACACAAGCGCTGGGGCCGTTCTCTCCGCCGACTAGCGGGCGCCCCAAGCGTTGTAGATCAGAAAGGCCGCGACGATCGGGAGGACCGCTGACCCCCGTCGAGCGCCGTCTATTCCTGGTGCGATGCGCTCAATTTGGTGCGGAATTCGACAATGTCTTTGAGTAGCTGGTCACGGCCCAGCTGCTGTGGAAGTCGACGAGCACCCGCTTCAAGCTGTTCGGCCTGCGCTCTTAACTCCTCCCGTGCGTTCTCGCTCATTTCCTCGTTCCGAGTCGGGCCCATGGCTTCATCTACTTTCGTGAAGTGGCTCTTTCCGCGGCTAACGCAAAGACCCCAGATCCGGGCTGAGGTCGGAGCTGGGGTCCAAGCGTACCAAAGGATCGCTCGGGTGTGCGAGGTCCGAACAGTGACAGCCTGAACCTCAGCTCCTAATTTATCGTTACGATTGGAATACGTTGCGCACCACCAGGACGGGCCGAGGTTCGCGGGTCGACAGCTACTAGGAATCGATAATTTGCGATGTACTTACGATGGCGCTTTAATGGCGGCATGTCCCGTCCTGTCCGACGCCACACGCCTACGCACGCTGACGGCCGACCGCTCAAGATCACATTTGGTGAGATGCGCGAGATGGGCTACGCGGCGTCCTGATCTACTGCCATTGCGGTCACCATGTTGCTCTTAGCGCCGATCGCTGGCCGGACGACGTTCGCTTCTCTGATATAGAGCCGCGGTTCGTTTGCGGTGGATGCGGCAACCGGAGTTCTGAGGTCAGACTGAATTTCAGCAGTGGCAGGCCGCCGCAATTTGCGATCTGTAGCGCTCGTTAGAGGAACGAACGCGCAGAGGAAAACTTGGAGGTTTGCTAGCGCTCGGAGCGGCCCCGGCCGGCAATCTCCACCCCGTAAAGCCGGGGCCTCTCTCGCGGTCGCCGGAGATAGTCGGCCCCTTGCTTAGGAGGTCCGCACCTGAATCCGTAGCACGGGACCGCGCTGCCGCCGACCGCGGGCCCGTCGTGCATGCGCGTCCATGAGACGCAATAAGCCAAAAGCTATGTGGGGGCGACCCGGGTTCTAGCCCGCCCGGGAGAGCCTCCGGGTCGCTTCGTCTCTCACCAACGAGTCAAGTCGATTCAATTGACCAGCGAGTGCAGGCGCGCGGAACCTTTGTGCGTGTGGCAATTCGGCTATACCGGCGTGAACTCATCGATCTCGGGGCCGCGTCAACTAACCCGCCCTGTGTACGCGCATCGGTGGCGTAATTTCACGTCTGCCGAACCGTGCGGTTCGAGCTTAAAATCGAAAAGCCCCCAGCGTCATCAGACCGTCCAGCTGCGCGGCTCGTCGCGCACCTCTTCATTGTGCGCGGCCATCGGGATAGCTGCAGGTGAGTCGGCTCGCACGGCCGCGGGAAGCTTCTCCACGTCAACTTGGGGCGGCACGGAGTGCTCGGGCGTGAGCTGGCTGGTAGGAAAATCCGCGACGGGTCGCGCCGGCATCAGGGCCGGCTTGCTCGCCTCGGAAAAAGGAGCGGCATCAACCACCTTGAGTTCGCGTGCTGGCGGCGTCGGCGGAGCCCGATCCACGGGCGAAGAGGGTAGCAACTCCACGCGCGCATCGATCATCGGGCTCGACCTTTGCTGCGCGGCCTGGTTCTCGACGGGACTAGCGGCGCGGGCGGCCACACTACCGTGAGCTGGCTTTCGCACCGTCGCGGTGCCTTCGGCTAGGAACCAGCATTTGCGGTGGCCGTCCCGCCGATAGACCCAGTGTTGGCGTGGCCAGGTGAGCTGCCGGCCCGCGGCAAGCGTTCCGGCTGCAACGATGAGGTTGTAGCGAGCTCGCGCGGAGCAATATTGAACAAGTCGGTAAAAGGGTCGGAGCACGCTGGTGTCGACGAAAGGCCTCCGACAAGGACCAAACCGGCCAAGTAAAATTGCAAATGACGCGACATCGAAAATTCCCGGTGTTGCGCCCCTACTCGGCACGAGCCTTCGCGGCGACATGGGCCCCATGCGGCTTAAATCTGGCAACGTGATGGATTAATTGTGCTCCTGGCCATCCGAGTTAACAGCCATCCAACACTCTTCGATTGCAACACGCGGCAGCGCATTCATTAAATCGAGCCACATGCGTTACGTGGGGCGTCGATCCCGCTCGCGATCCGCGACGCGGCCGCCCGGTTAATCACTGTCGCTCCGGTGTTTGCGCTCACCTTCGCAATGGCAATGTGAAAGCGCAACTGGTCGAGCGGTAGGTTGTGGATGATACGATGCCGGTGTGCGGGCCTGAGTGAGGATTCGCCTCGCACCAAATTAAATGCTCCGTCACGATATTACCGCCATCGCGCCTTTCTCCCGTTCTACCTCCTCATTTAAATGTGGATTGCACGACGACTATTTAACTCATGGCTTGTCTGCTCCTTCATTCCCGACTTGTCTGCCTGGGCCTTCTCCCAAGAATTGGATCGAGCGATGAACACCGAGCATTTCAATTCGCTTTCCCTTGACGAGCTTTGGATACTTCACCAACAGGTCGCCGCCACCCTCAGTCAGAAAATTTTGGTGCAAAAAGCACGGTTGGAGGAGCGGCTCCACAAAATTGGACTGGTCGAGAAAGCTGTACGGTTCGATCGTAAGCGCCGTCCATACCCGCCCGTTCGCCCCAAATATAGCAACCCAAAGAACCCGGCGGAGACATGGTCCGGCCGCGGCAGACTGCCTCGGTGGCTGCGGCCGCAGCTTCGAGGTGGCCGGAAGTTGGACGATTTCCTAATCGACGCGCCGCGAAATCTAACTCGGGAAAAGGCGTACGCGCGAGCCCCTACCCTCTAAGGGACGACGACAGAGTAGGCGCCAGCCGATCGCCCCCGGGAAGCTGTTGGCGACGCTCAACGCGAGGCTCTCCTCGGTTTCGAGAGCAATTTTCTGGGCAAGCGTGAAGTCGCCCTGGGCCAAGCCACCTAATGGGACGAAGCAGCGCCCCGGCCGGCCCGGCAGCCGACGGAGTTTGGCCTGTAGACCGAGATCCGGACAGACCGCGAGGCTTTGTCGCAAGAAGACCGCCAGCTGTGAACGAGAGACCGCGAGTTGAGGCGGTGGCCCAAAAAGGGAAGCGGGATTGGGTCAGCGACGATCTGGACGCACGTGGAGGGGCACGACTTTATCCATGTCGCTGTGACCGGAGCGCCAGCTTTGCAGCTTCACCACCTGCTCGAGTTCGAGAGCCTCTATGGCGAGCTCATCTGCCAAGCGTTCGAAAAGTGCGCGCTTTTGCGGGTCGCTCGATCGCCTGCTCATAAGGCTCAGATCCACGGCGTCGGCGCGGAGCTTCTCCAATCTTTCCCTGAGGTCCTTCATGGTATCGGCCCAGGTCCTAAACCCACTCAGTGCGGGTGGCGTTCTGCAGGTCAACGACGGAACATGCTATTGGTTCTTCGTTAACTGTTCGTTAGGCCGACATACGTGAACGAGAGCCCGCGCCCGTTTATAAATCTATGAGCTTTGCCTGGCGTCCGTCTGCAAGCGGCCCGGCATTTATTCCGATCTAATGCTTGAGTGACCACAGGTGGTCACGAGCAGCATGGTCCGGCTGCATTGCCAATCGGATCCCAACATTGGTTCAAAGACTCCACGAGCTCGCAGCCGCCGCGGAGCCGTCCAAAGAGCCAGCGTACCCCCTCAATGCACCGCAACCTTAGCCAAGCTGGACCAGTTTGTTCTGGGGTGCATCCGCCGGAGGCGCCGCGACCAGATCCCAGACCAATTCCGTTGAACGGGCGACGAGCGGCCCAGGCGGATTCAACCCCTCAGACCTGTCCGGGCCCGCCAGCAACGGCGGCGGCTTCATCGATCTGTTCGCGGGCGGCGATCTCCAAGTCTAGCGCCTTGTTCTTGGCGGACAACTCGAAGCCAGCATTGCCGATCTGAACTTCAGTTCAACGGGTACGCGGGCCTATAGCTATTTCGACGCCGGCGGTCCAACAGGCGCCACCGCTACGGGCGATTACAGGCCGTAGGTCACGGCTCGGTGGCTGGCCTCCGCGCTGCTTCGGGCCGGCGTTCTCCTGGACGACAACACCCTTCTATACGGGCTTGGCGGCTGGACGTTCGGCGGGTTCGAGGCGCGCAACGTCACCGATAATGCCTTCTACCAGCCCAACGCGACCTTCTGGGCCAACGGTCCGACCGGGGGCGTCGGCATCGAGCGCAAGCTGGATTCGAACTGGCGGTTGAGAGCCGAATATCGTTACACCTGGTTCGACGGCGCTCGGACACAGGACCAATACGCTTTCACGTCCGGGAGCGCGACCACGCAGACCTACGCACGCTCGACCCTGTATGACCAGTCCATGCAGTCCGGCCGGATCGGGTTCGCCTATGCGTTCACCCCCTTGAGATAACGAAGGCGTCTCATTGAGCGCGAGATAGTCAAATGAAATGAATCTATTCGGCGTGGGCCAGTCACTGCCTGAGCGCTGATTCCGCTCGATATTGCCCACCATTCCGAGATCAAACCGGTACACCCAGGCGAGATCGTCGGAATCCCTATCTGCTGCTTCATCCCAAGTTGCTCTGCGCAAATGCTGCCGGTCTGCATCCCGCGTGCTTGGCGGCCAGCCCTTCGAGGAGGGCTACAGTGATTGTCAGGCTCTGGCTCGGCGAGGTCATCTGATTGCCCACCTCGCGCGCCCGAGCGACGCATCCTGGCCCCAGAACGGTCCGCAGGTCGTCGTGAAGGGTCTCCCGAGTCATGGCGGAGAAACGACGCGAGGTACCGACCCCCAGGCGTTTGATCTGTGAAGCCCACACCGGCTGGTCGGCGCCGACCCAGAGTACAAGAGTTGGGACGCCGGAGCGCACGCTGGCGGCAGTGGTGCCGGCGCCGCCATGGTGAACGACGGCCCGGCAGCGCGGTAAGAACTCGGCGTGGTTCACCGAACGCACGATCATGACTTCCTTTGTGGGGGCTATGTCTTCAAGGGGCAAGACTCCTGAACAGATCAGTGCACGCTCACCGAGTTCCTGGCACGTGTTTATAATCAGCGCAAAGGTCTCGGCCGGTTTGTCGACCGGCATACTGCCGAACCCGAAGTAAATTGGGGGGCGGCCAGCTCCGATCCAGGAATTCACGCGATCGTCGGAATGGGTGGCGAATTCCAGAGTCATCGCGCCGACCAAAGGTCTCTTCCAGCCCCATTGCTCCTGGAGCCCGGGAAAGAACACCTTGTCGTAAGCTTGAATTTCCAGCGCACCGTATTCGACGATTCGGCGCACGGCACGAATTTTGGACTCCGGAAGTCCCAAGGCCTGGCGCTGTTCATCGTAAGCTGGCTTCATCAGGCGCCAATGCGACCACTCGGCGACTGACCACAAGGGCTCGATTAAACTCGGGGGTAATTGAAAAGGCAGGATGTGGTTGTTCGCCCTGACGGGGAAGTAATGCAGGGCGGCAAGCCGGACGCCTTGGGCCTCGGCGACATTGGCGGCTACCTCTTGATAGGTCGTACCACTCAGTATCAAATCAGCGCCGGCCGCCAGCTTGGCTAAGGTCTCGCTCATCTCGGCCCAGCCGTCGGTGAGGTACTCTCGAGCCTGCCGCAAGACCTTGATGGGATTGCGCAACTTAAACCAGTCGTGGAAAACCTCCGCCTCCAGTTGCTGTTGGGAGTCGGGGCCGTAAGACTGCACGGAGAATAAACCAGCCGACTCGGCGAATTCGACGAGATTGGGAGGCACGGCCATCTTCACTTCGTGACCGCGGCGCTGCAATTCACGTGCAACGGCAGCCGCAGGCTCGATGTCTCCTCGTGTCCCGTGTACTGCGACGGCGAACTTTATGGTCCCGCTCCGGTTTTCGCGGCTTCAACTTATGGCAATCGCTTTGGCGTGGGTGCCATCGGCTTTATTTCAGGGTTTAGAGAAGATTTGGAGAATACGAAATCATAGGTGTCAAGAGCCGCCTTTAATGCTAATGGACAATCGTCAAGTTGCACGGCCTAGGGCTTTCTCAACGAGATATTTTCTTCACAATCTGCGCTGCATTGCTCGGAAATCGATGATGAAACGATGACTTTGCCCCAAACCCTGAGCGATGGCGTACCCGTCGCCTCCGATCTATCCGCGCTTGCGATCGACCGCAGCGCCGGCACGCGGCGTCGCAGACAATTGCGCCGCGTCCTGGTTCGGGTCCTTCTCCTCGCCATGCTCGTCGGCATTGGGGTCGCCACGTGGGTGTGGCGCCGGCATGCACAGATCGTCGTCGAGACGGCGGTCGTCTATTCTGTCTATCCGTCGCAAGCGCTGACGCTGTTGAACGCGACCGGGTACGTGGTTGCGCAACGCAAGGCATCCGTCGCCTCGAAGGCGACAGGCCGTCTCGAATGGTTGGGTGTACTCGAAGGCAGCAAGGTGCACGCGGGTGAGGTGATCGCCCGGATCGAGAGCAGCGACACGCAGGCGATGCGCGACCAGTCAGCCGCTAACGTGCAGGTCGCGGAAGCCAACCTCGCTCAGGGGCGGGCGGAGCTCACGCAAGCGGAAATCGCGTTCAGGCGCTCCGAGGCCCTCGGCGAGAAGAACATCATAAGCGATTCGATGCGCGAAAGCGCTGAGGCACGCCTCGCCAAGGCGCGAGCGGCGTTTGCCGGGTACGAGGCCGGCATCGTCGCTGCACAGGCCAATCTCCGCGTGTCCGACGTTGCCGTCGGCCAGAGCGTTATCCGGGCGCCTTTCGACGGCGTTGTCCTCACGCGGCACGCCAACGTAGGGGACACGATCACACCGTTCTCGCAGGCGGTCGACACCAAGGGCGCGGTCGTCACCATCGCCGACATGGAGTCACTTGAAGTGGAAGCCGACGTGGCGGAGTCGTCGTACCTGAGCATCCATGTGGGGCAACCGGTGGAGATCCAGCTGGATGCGATCCCCGGCGAGCGCTTCGAGGGCCTGGTTAACCGGATGGTGCCGACCGTGGATCGCGCCAAGGCGTCTACCCTCGTGAAAATCCGGTTCCTGCAGCGCGACTTGCGGATGCTTCCGGATATGAGCGCCAAGGTGGCTTTCCTCGAGCGCGAAGTAGCCGAATCCGAGCGCAAGCCTGTTCTTGCGGTGCCGATGGCGGCCGTCTTCGAGGTGGACGGACGACAGCGCGTCTACGTCATCGAGGACGGCAAAGCTCGCCTGCGGAGCGTGGATCTCGGCGCGAAGGTGGGCGACCAGATCGAGGTACATGACCTCAACGCCGGCACGCGAGTGGTGGTCCGACCGCCGGAAGATCTTGTTGACGGGCGCGCAATCAAGCAGGCCGCGAAGTGACCTTGCTTCACGTCTCCGATGCGCCGGCGGGGGAAGACGTGCTTATCGCGCTGAGCGACGTGAGCAAGAGCTACCGGCGCGGCGGGCACATCGTCCCAGTCCTTTCCAAACTCACATTCGACATCCGTCGTAAGGAGTTCCTCGCCCTGATGGGCCCGTCGGGGTCGGGCAAGTCGACACTGCTCAACCTGATCGCTGGCATCGACAGCCCGGATCAAGGCTCGATCGAGGTGGGTGGCGAGGACATCACGCTCCTTCCGGAAGGCGATCTCGCTGACTGGCGCGCGGCGAACGTGGGCTTCATCTTCCAATTCTACAACTTGATGCCTGTGCTTTCAGCGCTGGAGAACGTCGAGTTGCCTCTCACGCTCACGAGCCTGGGGCGGCGCGACCGCCGAGACCGCGCGCAACTCGCGCTCAGTCTCGTTGGCCTCAGCGATCGCGTCAAACATTTGCCCTCGGAGCTCTCGGGCGGACAACAGCAGCGCGTCGCGATCGCGCGGGCGATCGTCACGGACCCGACGATGCTGGTGGCCGACGAGCCGACGGGCGACCTTGACCGGCAGTCCGCGGAGGAGGTGCTTGAGATCATGCAGCGGTTAAACCTCGATATGGGCAAGACGATCGTGATGGTGACGCATGATCGCCGCGCGGCGTCGCGTGCGAAGCGCATCATGAGTCTGGAGAAGGGCGATCTTTCCTATCTGGTGGAGCAGCGCCTTGAGTGATTGCCAATCATGAGCCAATGGCTCACTCTCGTGGTGCGTAACGTCTTGCGCAACCGACTCCGCACGTCCCTAACGCTCGTCGGGCTCGTTGTTGCGATCCTCGCCTTTGGTGTGCTCCAGACCGTCGTCAAAACTTGGTACGCGGGGGTGGAGGGCGCCGTTCCTTCGCGGCTGCTGACCCGCAACGCCATCTCTTTCGCGCTGCCGCTGCCACAAGCCTATCACAAGCGCATCAGCGCTGTCGAAGGTGTGCGGCGCGTCACCTACATGAGCTGGTTCGGCGGCATTTACAAGGATCCGAAGAACTTCTTTCCCCAGTTTGCGATCGATGCGGCGAGCTATCTCGATATGTTCCCCGACATCGTTGTTTCGAACAAGGTGCGGAGCGCCTTCCTGGGCGACCGCCGCGGAGCGATTGTCGGACGCAAACTCGCCAACCGCTACGGCCTCAAGCCAGGCGATGTGATTCAGCTGCGCGGGACGATTTTCCCGGGCAACTGGGAGTTTGTGATCCGTGGCGTCTTTGACGGCCGAGACCGCAAAACCGACACCTCGCAGCTTTTCTTCCACTGGGACTACTTGAACGAAACACTCCGTGTGCGCTCCAAGGCACAAGCTGACCAAGTTGGCATCTTCGCCGTGGAAGCTGTCAGCATCAATCGCGTCGCGGACGTCAGTCAGGCAATCGACGGCGTGTTCCGAAACTCGCTTGCCGAGACGCTCACCGAGACTGAGCGCGCTTTCCAGATCGGCTTCATGAAGCAGACCGAGGCGATCCTGATTTCCATTCGTATCGTCTCGTTCGTGGTGATCTTCATTATCTTGGCCGTTATGGCAAACACCATGGCGATGACGGCGCGCGAGCGGTTCCGCGAGTATGCCACGCTGAAGGCCATTGGCTTCAGCCCAGGCTACGTAGCACGATTGATCCTTGGGGAATCCGTCGTGTTGGCATTGATCGGCGGTGCGATCGCCATCGGGCTCACGCCCCCGGTTGCCGCGCGCCTTGCCGAGCTCTCCGCGACCCTCTTCCCAACACTGATCGTAAGCGTCCGCACCGTCATATTTCAGGCACTTGCGGCGTTGGTGGTCGGGGTGCTCGCCGCGGTCTTGCCGATGCGCCAGGCAGCCCGTGTCAACATCGTCAATGGTCTTCGGGCGTTGGGCTGACCATGCCGTTACTGCTCGCCTACAGCTGGCGTAACCTGCACGTGCGCAAACTCACCAATTTGCTCACCGCGACAGGCATGGCCCTCGTGGTGTTTGTCTACGCTGCCGTGCTCATGCTTGACTCCGGTCTCAAGCAGACGCTCGTTGCAACCGGCGAAGACACGAACGTTATCTTCGTACGCCGCTCTGCGGAAGTCGAGATCCAGAGCCTGATCGACCGTCGGCAGGCCAGGATCATCGAAAGCCAGCCCGAGGTTGCCATCGGGGCCGAAGGCGCGCCGCTTGTATCGAAGGAAGTGGCTGTGCTGATCACACGGCCAAGGCGCAACGCCAAGCAGGCGAGCAACGTTTTGATCCGCGGCGTTGGCCCAGCCGCTCTGGCTGTGCGTCCGCAGCTGCGGGTCGCCGAGGGGCGCATGTTTCGTCCGGGATCGAACGAGATCGTGATCGGCGGAGCGCTC
Source organism: Bradyrhizobium sp. LB14.3 (assembly GCF_040547985.1). Classification (NCBI taxonomy): domain Bacteria; kingdom Pseudomonadati; phylum Pseudomonadota; class Alphaproteobacteria; order Hyphomicrobiales; family Nitrobacteraceae; genus Bradyrhizobium; species Bradyrhizobium sp. LB14.3. Next base: position 97,093 of record NZ_JBEPQT010000022.1, on the reverse strand, counting down.
GCAGGGCGTTTCGAAGACGTCGAGATTGGATCGAGCCTCAGGTTTGCTCAACGGGAGTGGAAGATCGTAGGCCGGTTCAACACGGGCGGCAGCGGGTTCGATTCCGAGATCTGGAGCGATAGCGAGCAGCTCATGCAGTCGTTCCGGCGAGACGTTTTCTCTTCGGTGACGGTGCGGCTCGCTGATCGCTCCAGCTTTGATGCGCTCAAGGCGCGCCTCGAAGCGGACCCCCGCCTTACCATCGAAGCCAAGCGCGAGCGCATCTTCTACGAGGAGCAGTCGCACTTGCTCTCCGGGTTCATTCAGGTTCTCGGGATGACGCTCTCGGTGATGTTCTCGCTCGGCGCGGTCATTGGCGCGACGATAACGATGTACGCGGCCGTGGCCAGCCGCATGATGGAGGTAGGGGTCCTGCGCGCGCTCGGGTTCCGACGCTCGCGCATCCTCGTTGCTTTCCTTGTTGAGGCGCTGCTGCTCGCGCTCGTCGGCTGGGTCATTGGGCTTTTGTTCGCATCGCTCATGATGCAGGTGAAGATCACGACACTCAACTGGACCTCGCTCTCCGAGCTCGCATTTCGGTTTGTACTGACGCCCGGGATCGTGCTGCGGTCGCTCGTCTTCGCGCTCGTGATGGGCTTCCTCGGCGGTTTCCTGCCGGCCGTACAGGCCGCCCGCATGAAGATCGTCGACGCGCTGCGCGTGGCCTGAGCGTTCGGCAACCGCTTTGGCCGCCATACGGTGCATCTTCGCGCTCAAGAGCAGCGCCCCAGCTTTCAGGAATGCGCGGCGGCGATCAGGGTGAGACCATCCTGATGGTCGCGCTATATGCTTTGTTGATCGGTTACCGTCAACTGACCGTCCCGCACAGGCCCATATCCGCGAGCGCATCGCGCACCAATGGCACCAACTCGGCGCGGGTCGTTGCGCGGTCTGGCACGTAGCCGGACACAGTGAAGTACAGCCGTTCGCCGACACCGTAGCACCCGATAAATAGCACTCCACCCAGCCGTTCGAGCTCCGAGGCTGTATAGCGCTCCAGAAGGGAAAGCTGCAAAAGCAATGCCTCGCCGCAGGGGCGGTTCATCTCCAGCGGCAATTCGCCGATGAGACTGCATCCAACGGCCAGGTCCGTCCCGAGCGCCTCCCGTTCCAGATGACGCGCGAGCCACAGCGGCACATACGGAATCAGCGGAAACAACGGCGACACGTCATCACCGTGCCGGATCAGCGACGCCAGCGCAGCCGTGACATCTCGCTGTAAAGCGTGCGGATAGTTGCGGCACGCATCGGGGTCCGCCATCACCGCGATCGACCGCAGCGCGTTGCCGCGCCGGTCACCTGAATGGCGGTCGCTGACCGGCAGCACCAGCTTCACGCACCCTGAGGCGTCGACGCGGCCCATCCGGAAAGCAAGCCGTGCTGCGAACGCCATGATCAGCATGTTACTTGCCACGCCCAGATCCGACGCACGCTGTTGGCACGCTCCTGCGTCCATGACCACCTGCACGAGCGGAACATCCGCAGTCGGCTCCAAGTGGTCGTGGCTGCTTCGAGCGGGGAAGCGCGAACGCGACAAGCCTGCCCTCCCCTTGCGCGACCGCCGCACGAGAGCCACCAGAGCGCGCCAAACGCCAGGCAGGGCGCGCAAGCTCTCAACGCTGTCGCGCGCCAGCATCACTGGAGACCATCGCCAAGATGGGGGTGGGAATCCATGGTCGAGGCGTCGACCAGCCACCGCGTCAGCGATGGCCTGATTGGTGGCTTGCATGTCAGCGATCGTATGCGACACCAGCATCGTCAGCGCGCAGCCACCGCCCTCCAGCGCTTGGACTGCCAGGCGCCAGCCTGGTCCGCGCTCGGGATCCACAGGGAGATCGAGCAGCACACGTCGCAAGTTGGGTAGACACTCGTTGGGGAGCGGGTCGCGAAACCACGTCACTGGGCCCGGCACAGGGTTGGCCACCCAACGGTGCCGCCCCCATGGCAATGGTGAACGCTGCAGGAGGCGTCCTAGGAACCCTCGTGCGAGGCGCTCGCTGAACTCTCTTACGGCAGCTTCATCGATAGCGTGCGGATATATCCAGGTGAGATGCAGCGCTGGCCCGCGTCCGAGCGCGCGCAATCCGACGAATGAGCCTTGGTCCATATAGCACAGAACGTCGTCCGCCCCGGCGTCGGGGTCGCTCGCCCCGCCGCGGCGTCCGCGCGGTTTGTTGGCAGAAGAAGGGCTCACCCCTCAAGCCCCTTGGTTCTTTGCTGCGCGATGCGACCGCCGCCCATCAGCCGTATGTCAGTTTAACTCGATTTTGAAAACGCTTATATTTTATTGATTGGGAATCCACATGCAAAGCCAGCCTTCGAGGGGGCGCTGGGATCAGGCGTCAATGATCGCGTCGAGTCCGAAGTCGGCGAGTGTTCGCGAGGTCACCAGGCGAAGTTCGTCGGTCGTGGTAGGTATGGGTCCCATCTGGTAGGCCTCGATGCAGAGGGAAACGGTCTTGTCGTAGCGGGAGCCCACGACAACGAGATGACCGTGCGAGCGCTCCAGGTCTTGGCGCGTGACGTTGACATCTACGGCTCGTGTCAGCACATGGCGGCACGGCGCGCCGTCGATGCGCGCGAGCCCGTCCGGCAGCATTCCAAGGTCGGAACAGGTTGCTGGCAGCTCACCGGCATAATTGAACAACCGGTTTACGAGCGTCTTTGCGGCAGTGCGCGGCATCCAAGCGATGGCGGGTAGGAGCGAAGCTAGTACATCGGTCTGATTTTTCCTCGCACCGCGAAGCAGCGCCTTCAGCGACGCATTCACGCGCCGCAGGTTCGTGGTCAGGCCTGCAGGCGCGACGTTCATCATGTGGAATTCGATCGCCAGCGCTCGTTCGTCGTCCAGCCCACGTCTTCGGTTTATCGGGACAAGCAGGCTGATAGCGCCGTCGCAGAAACGGCTTCTGCCCAGATGCGATGCCAGGGACGCTACGAAGCCCGGCAGCAGCGTGTTCAATCCACCGCCAAGCCGCTGCTCGCACGCGAACCAGGCACGCGATTCAACAGTGACCACAACAGCCGGAAGCTCCACGATCGTTGATGGGTCGTGACCTGCTTCTGCGGCTGTAACGGCCGGCATCTTTAAAGGGGCGGCGGGCCTGTACCAGTTCGCGTGCGCAATCCGTGCGAGTGCGGCAACCGTGCGCGGAGCGTCGGCGAGGATCTGCCACGAGTCCGACACGTACCCGGACAGAAGTCCGCGGGCGCCTTTAGGCAAGTACGGGCTCGGGACGCCCGTGCCGTTTACGGCAGCCTCGATGACGCGCAAGGCTCCCATTCCGTCGAGCAATAGATGCGATCCGACGATGCTCACGGCTGTGCTGCCATCGTCGAACCGCTGAATAGCCATTCGCCCGGCCGGACCGATGACAGGGTCTATCGGCGCGCGCGCGTGCTGATTAGCCCACTCCAGCAGCCGCGATCGTGGCAGCGGGTCCGAACTCTGCTCAGGCGGAATGGGCGTCCCGGCCGGCTTCACCCAACGAGGCCTTCCCCACGGCAAGGGTGACGGCTCAATGAGCCGATTGAATGCCAGTGCGGCGAGGCGTTCGTGTGTTCGCGCCAGCGCGGCGAGATTCACCTCGCGGTCATAGAGCCAGAGGCATTGCATCAACTGGCTCCGGCCGGTGACCCTGAACAATTCGTAGGCGAGTTGGTCCAGCCAGGCGAGGCGGTGCCGCGCGTATGTCGGGGCTCCGGGCGTGCTCGCCTCAAGCATCGAAAAACTCGCCAGCGAGTTCGTAGTCGGCCAAGAGCCGTTCGACGAGCGCACGAAGATGCTGAGGCTCCGTTACCACGCCGGGCTGGTAGGTAACGAAGCTCAGGGCGAGAAATCCGGGTATGACGCCGGCGAAGAGAGTCGCCACGCCTTGACGCGCCTCGATCGCGCGGCGCGCGACCGGACGGTCGATGCCGCGAGCGCAGATTCGATCAGCCGCGCCGCCGTCGATCTGGAGCACGTCCTTGGGCAGGTGGCCCAGGTTCGAACAGGTGACCGGCAGGTCAGCGAGCGCGCCAAGCGCCAGATGGCTGGCAGCCGAAAATGCGCGTCTAGGCACAAAGGGCACCAAGGGCAGCAGTGCGGCAAGTCGATTGGGCTCCCGTCTCGTCCGCAACAACGTAGCCCGCAGACGCCGCTGAAACGTCTGCAGGCGCCCGCGCCATTCGTCGACATGCACCTTCAATGTGGCAAGGGCGACGCTGTTCCCGCCGGTGTGCGACAGACCCTCTCGCTGATTCACGGGAATCAACAGGGTCACTTCATCGTCACGAACGCGACCGAGCGCCTCGGCAAACGCTGCGGTAACCGCGGTCAGGAGCGTGAGGCGGTCAGTACCGAGGCTCCGTGCCCTGGCGTCCCAGACGGACGTGGGCACGTATATGAAGGCCGACGGAAACACGACAGTCTGCTCATCTGCGATGGTCACCAGTGGCGATGCGGCGGGTGTATTGTACACGGCGCGCGAGGTGTAAGCTGTACGGGCCAGCTGGGCGAGCGCCCGGAGCGTCGCTGGCGCGTCCCGCACAATGCGTTGGAGTTCAGCGCCCAGTGTTATCGCGGCGCGGTGCGCTGACCAGACTGACCGTGCGGGATAGACTGGAGGCCGTCGCTCTCCGCGCACGGCTTCGCTCACGGCTAGTGCGGTTGTCAGTCCGTCCGCGATGCAGTGCGACACTGCAAGCGAGACCACCGTGGAGCCGTCGGTGAAGCTTTGGATCGTGAAGGTCCATGCAGGTCCGCGCACAGGGTCCAATGGAAGCTCCACCTGCGCGTCGGCCCACGCCTGCATCGCCTCAGGGGCAAGCGGCGCCTCCGCGACAGCCAGAGCAGCCGATGGAGGTGGCGCGCTGATCCATTGGTGCCGTCCGAACGGAAGCAGCGCCGGCCGGATCAGCCGCGCCAGATGACCGTGCGCGAGATTGTCACGGAACCGTGTCAGCGCGTCCAGGTCTACAGGCCGCAGATAGCGCCACAGCACCTGAATGACCGGATGCTGCCCAAGCGAGGTGTAAGCAAGGTAAATGCTCTGATCCGCGAAGGACACGAAGGGCGGCCACATACTCGACGTGTTCTCCGGGTGAGGCATCGCATGCGTCATCGTCGACGACCGGCATGAGGGTACGCCGGTATCAATGCATCGGCCGCCCCGCGGCATACGCTTGTCAGCACTTCGACATAGCGGTGTATCGAGGCGCGGGCTGTTCCGTTTGCCGGATAAGCCACCGTAAGCGAGAGCCCGCGTTGCGTACGGAAGAACCAGAGCGCAACCTGCGCGGCCATGCCTTGGTTGATATAAACCCGCCCATTCGCCTGATACCATTCGCGCGCAATGTGCGCACTGAGCGGAGGAACGTTCGCATCCATATAGGATAGCATGACGCCGCCTGTGGCGACGGATCGAATCGTCGGCAGCCCGACGGCGAGTTCAAGTACGCGCTCGATTGGCACGTTGGCAAGACAGAGCCGTTCGTCAAAGTTACATTGGGCAGCGAAGGCGAGTTCAGGAAACGCTCGTTCTTGCACGTCGAAGTCGATTGGCACCACTCCCACGCACCAGCCGACCGTCCTGAAAGCTTGTGGCGATCTTCGCGTCGTTGTGGGCGTGACGACACTGTAGCGCGAGCGCCCGGTCAATTCCCGTTCGGTGAGGGCCGCGCAGGCCAACAGGCCGCCGATGGCCCGCGCGCCGGAAGCATCACATGCGGACTCGAACGCGGCCATGGCGGCATCATCGAGAATATCCACGTGTACATACTCGGCGTGATAGCGATCCTCCAGCACACCGAGCGGCAGCCCGAAACAGGGCATCCGCCCGTCGTTTTGGTGCAGGAACGCGATCCATTGCGTCACCTCGAGATCCGCTAGGGTTGCCATGGCTGCCCGCTGGCGCTGACTGGTGCAGTAATCCAGATAGCTGCCCGGCCGACCGAGTTGAAGCGGCGTCTCGCCGTCCAGCACAGCGCGATAGGCTGAGCGGATCTCCGTCATCAAGAACGCGATGACGGTCGCGTCGGCGTGCAAGTGGTCAATGCTTGCGAAGCAAGTGAATCCATTCGCGCGCTGGAGAAGGCCAAATCGAAAGCAATCCCATGCGAACGGTGTAGGGGTTGCGATGACATGTTTTTGCCAATCCTCCGCGCTCACCTCGCCCAGCGTCGAAGCCTCCATCTGGATAGCCGCAGAGTCGGTAAGTACGTGTCGTACAATCGCTTCGCCGCGCTCCTCGAACCAGCTGTGATAAGTGTCATGCCTGCGCACATGTGCGTTCACCACATGGGTCATGGCTCTGAGGTCGCACCGCCCGGGTTCGTCCCATACGATGACAAGCAGCCGCGCCATCGCCTCGTGTCGCTGCTCACACGCGCGGAAGGCACGCAGATGCTGCTCCTGTTCGTAGCTCGGCAACGCGGGCGACACCGGTGCGCGCTTCGCGCCTTCTATCGACGCCGCGGACGGACACCAGAGAGTCAGCGTCGCAGGAGGCCCTGACCAGTTGTACAGCGGACGCAGATCAGTCACGGGCATCTGCTCCGGCTGGCTGCAATCCCTGCATCGCCCCACTCAGAGTGTCGGCCAGTGCACGCACAGTCGTCGCGTCCACGGCGCGGAGCCGGACGCCGGTGTCGGCTTCGAGCGCCACCAGCAGTTGGAGCGTCCCGAGCGAGTCGAGGCCGTAGTCGAAAAACGAGCGGTCTGGATTCACCGTGCGGCGCAAGATGACACCGAGATGCTCGATGATCAGACGCCGCAACAGGGCGGGCCGCTCGTCGGGCGGCGTGCGTTCGAACTCCGCGCGCGGGCGGCGCGTCGGATCGGCCGCTGCATCTGGAGCCCGCGACACAGCCATTCCGAACGGGCTCCGCGCGGATAGCGTCGTCAGCCACGGCGTACCGTCGAGATGGGCGTAAGCGGCATACCCACGGTCGTGCCGCAGCAGCGTCTCGAATGCGTAAACACCGTCGCTTGGCTCGATCATTCGCGCATCGCCGCGCGCCGAGAGATGCGCACCGGCGCCGATGTCCGCCCACGCGGCCCAGGCAATTGCCGACGACGGAAGTCCCTGCGCGCGCCGCCACTGCGTGAACGTGTCGAGCCAGCTGTTAGCGGCTGCGTACGCGGACTGCCCAGGCGAACCAAAGAGCGCCGCGACCGAAGAGAAACAGCAAAACCAGTCGAGTTGGTGCTTCAGCGTCGCTTCATGCAAATGCCAGGCGCCTTCCGCCTTGGGTGCCCAGTTCCGATGTAGCCTCTCCTCGGTGACAGAGGGGAGGATGCCGTCCTCGACGACGGCTGCGCCGTGCAGGACACCGCGCAAGGGGAGGCCCGTTGCCGTGGCAGCTTCGACAAGGCGTCGCGCGGTCGATGGCTCCGCGATATCGGCACTTATCACTTCGACCTCGGTCCCCCGCGCTCTCATGGCAACCAGCATGCTCGCGGCGGCGCCGGTCGGCTTGGAGCGCGCGTTGAGGATCACGCGAGCGGCCCCGGCGGCGGACATCGCATCGGCGAGGAACAAGCCGAGCCCGCCAAGGCCGCCGGTGACGATGTACGCGCCAGCGCGCCTGAACGGCGTGAGGCGGTTCGGCGCCTCCGGCACGCGGTAGTGGCCGGTTCTTGGAACGGTGAGCACGAGCTTGCCGGTGTGACCGGCGCCGCTCACAATGCGAATGGCGCCAGCCGCGTCGGCGAGAGGATAGGTAGCGATGTCTGGCAGGGGGAGCCGCTCCTCAGCCGCAAGACGCATGACGCGCGACAGCAGTGCCTGCACCCGCGCCGGAGCAGTCATACACATCTGCGCCAGGTCGACAGCGAAGAACGATAGATTACGCTTGAACGGAGACAGCCCTAGCCACGTGCCCCCATAGATGTCCTTCTTGCCGATCTCAATGAACCGCCCGCCCGTCGCGAGGAGTTCCAGGCCAGCGCGCTGCGACGCGCCCGTGAGCGAGTTGAGGACGATGTCCACGCCGTAACCCGCCGTGTCCCGCCGGATTTCCTCGGCGAATGCCGCGGTCCGAGAGTCGTACACATGGCTGATTCCGTTGGCGCGCAGCAGCTCTCGCCGCGCCTCGGAGCCCGCTGTTGCAAATATCTCTGCATTGGCCGCGCGCGCAATGGCCACAGCCGCCTGCCCGACACCGCCGGTCGCCGAGTGAATGAGCACCTTGTCGCCGGGGCCGATCCGCGCCAGATCCTCGAGGCCGTACCACGCTGTGGCAGTCGTCGTGAGAATGGCAGCCGCTTCGGCATCCGTCAGCGTGCGGGGTATTGCGACAAGCAGACGTGCATCGCACGTGAGATATGTGCCCCAAGCGCCCCCGCAGCAGAGCCCGGCCACGCGGTCGCCGACGCGAAACGGTGAGAGGCCCGGCCCGACGGAGGTGACAATGCCGGCAAAGTCCAGGCCAAGCCCCTGCGCACGACCATCGAGTAAAGGATATTGGCCGAGGGCAACGAGCACATCGGCGAAGTTGAGACTTGTGGTATGGACGGCCACCTCCACCTCGCCCGCGTCCGGCGCGCGCCGCTCGAACGCCGCCATCTCCAGGCTCTGTAGGTCGCCGGGCACGCGGATTTCTACGCGCAGACCATCGCGCGCCGCGTCGCGGTCCACCGTGCAGCGATCAGCCTGACCAAGGGGGCTTCGCTGCAGTCGTGCGACATACGCGCTCGCTCCGCGCAGGGCCGTCTCGTCTTCGTCCGAGCCGCTCAGCAACTGACGCTGAAGCAGTGACACGTCCGCCTTCAGGTTAACGTCTATCTGGGTGGGGTGGAGTGCGGGGAACTCGGCGCCGATGGCTCGCAGCCAGCCACGCACGCCGGCGTGCGCGAGCTGAACCGTATCGTCCGGCAGTACGCGTTGGGCCATGCAGGTGACGACGAAGAGGCGGGGCCACCCCTCGCAATCCGTCAGCGCGCTGGTCACGTGCAGCAGGCTGCTTATGTTCGCCCGAGCGGCGTCCGGAGCCGCCGGCTCGTTGCTGCGCGGCAATACCACCACAACAGCTTCAAGATGCTGCTGATGCAGAACGTCTTCGATCTGTTCGCGCCATGCGCCCCGCTGCCCGGCCCCGGCGCTGCTGAGGATGCGAGTCCCTAACCCTTGCTCGCGCAGGCTTCCCGCGAGTTCCATCGTCAACTGATGCCCCGCATCATCGGCGTCGAGCAGCAGAAAAGCCCCGTCGCCCGGCTTGACCGAGGGACGCGGGATGTCCCATGCCTCCCAGACTACGTCGAGCAGGCGCGAGTTGCAGGCGACGGCGTCAGCATCCTGTCCGGCCGCACCGCTACCCATTGCTAACCCATCCACACTGAGCAGCACGCGCCCGGACGCGTCGAGCAGATCAATGTCCACCTCAACGCGCAGTGCGTCCATCGCGACAAAGCGAGTAATGCAGTGCGCGGCGTCAGCATCTGCGCGGTGGAGCCGCAGGCTTCTCACCGATAGCGGCAGTAGCAGGCGCCCGTTTGTCCCCAAAACGACCTGGGCGAAAGCGCCAACGGACTGGAAGCACGCATCAAGCAGCACGGGATGCACTGTGTAGCCACGCGCGCCCGTTCGGAGCGACGTCGGCAGCCGAAGATCTGCAAAGAGCGAGGCGCCGTCAGCAGACAGAGCCAAGCTAGGGGCCAGTGCGCGAAACGACGGTCCGAACTGGATGCCCTGTGATTCGAACCACCGCCACACCTCGTCCGCGGCAACAGGCCTAGCGTGAGCGGCGCGCAGCGCGGCTATGTCGTACGCGGCGGGCAGCTTTGCAGAGGCAGCCACAGAGAGCTGAGCGCTTGCATGGACATGCGCTTCGCTTTTTGCCTGGCTCTCGAGCCTGAAGTTCAACTCACCCGGTCGGTCCAGCACTGCTGTGCAGACGATCGGCGTCGCCGGTTCCAACCGGAGCGCCTGGTCGAACGTCATCGCCTGCACTTCGACGAGCGATGTACCAAGGGCCGTCCGCGCGGCGGCAAGCGCCATTTCGCAGAAGCCAGCGCCCGGGAAAAGCGGCATTCCGTTCACCCGGTGGTCCGCAAGCCACGGGTGGGCATTCAGGCCAAGCTCAGACGCCCAGATGTGGCGTTCCGGTTCCTCGTGTAGTGCGCGGTGGACGTTCAAAAGCGGGTGCGTTGACAGAACGTGATGGGCACCTGCGGCTGGCGTAGCCGGTGCAAGGAACAGGGGATAGTGCGTCCAGGCTGGCAACGGGAGGTCAAGCAGCGGGCCATCCGGATACAGGACACTGAAATCGATCGCCGCCCCGGCGACATGGATGGCGGCAACCAAGTCCAAAAGCCCGTTGTGCATGGGCTCGCCGCGCGTCATCGACGGAAGCGCGCGGACGGCGAAGTCCATCGCGGCAGCATTCTGCAACACCGCGCGGGTCACGATCGGATGCGGCGAAAGCTCGACAAATACGCGGTGTCCGTCTTCGAGCGCCGCCTGCACGGCGGGACGGAAGCGAACTGAGTGCCGAAGGTTATCGACCCAGTAGGCGCCATCGCAAACGGGGGATTCGCGCGAATCAAGCAGGACGGTGGAGTACATCGGCGTGTGCGGCGTGTGCCCAGTCACTCCCGCGAGGCGCTCCGAGAGCTGCGCAAGGATCGGCTCGACTTGGGAAGTGTGTGAGGCGACATCGACTGCGACCTCGCGGGCGAACAGGCCTTCAGCCTGCCAGGCAGCGACGAGGCGTTGCACGGCCTCGACAGAGCCCCCGACGACCGTTGATGCCGGGGCCGCCAGTACGGCTATCTCCACGTCGCCGATCAGTCGGCGCGTTAGATCTTCGCGGAGCGCCGCTGCCGTCATCTCAACAACTGCCATTGCACCGGAGCCAGCGAGCGTGCGGCACAGAATTGCGCGATGACAGATCACCTGTACGCCATCTTCGAGCGAGAGTGCGCCGGCCACGACCGCCGCTGCCACTTCGCCCATCGAATGGCCGATCACCGCCGACGGCACCACACCCTGGGCCTTCAGGGACGCCGCCAACGCGACCTGTACAGTGAAAATGGCGGGCTGGACACGTTCGATGCCGTTGAGTTGTTCGGACTGACGCAGGGCATCGGTCACCGAGAAGCCGCTGAGGGTCTGAATCAGGGGCTCAAGGGCGGCAACCACCTCGGCGAAGACCGCGTCGACATCGAGCAGCGCCGCTCCCATCGACTCCCACTGCGAGCCGTGGCCAGAGAATACAAAGACGGGCCCGCGGCCATCGTCGTCGGCCCCGTCCGCATCGATAGACGCATCGGCTGTGAGCTCGCGCAATTGCGCAGTCAAATCGTCGAGCGTTTTCGCAATCAGCGCGTGCCGGACTGGCCGGTGCCCACGTCTGCAGGCGAGGGTCCGCGCGACGTCACTCGGGCGATAATTGCCGGCGGTCGCGTCTAGCCAAGACGCGAGGCGCCCGGCCGACGCGCGCAGGGCTTTTGACGAGGTGGACGAAATTGGAAATAGCCACGGCGGTCCGTGTGTTGTGGTGCTCTCTAGCGGAAGAGGTGAGGCAGGTGCCTGAGGAGCCTGTTCGAGCACGACGTGCGCGTTCGTGCCGGAGATGCCGTAAGACGATACGGCTGCACGGCGGAGTCCGTCCGCGCCAGTCGAGGGCCAGGGCACGGTATCCGTCGGGACGAAGAGCTGGGTTTCGATTGTCTGGAGATGCGCAGGCAGCCGATGGAAGTGGAGTGATCGCGGTACGACGCCGTGCGCGAGTGCGAGCGTCGTTTTGATCAGGCCAAGGACGCCCGCCGCTGATTCCGAATGGCCGAGGTTGCTTTTGAGCGAGCCGAGGGCACAGGGCGACTCTCGTCCATAGTGCGTTGAGAGGCTGTGGAACTCCTCAGAGTCGCCCAACGGCGTACCGGTGCCGTGCGCCTCGATCATACCGACGGACGATGGGTCAATCTGCGCTTCGGAAAGGGCACGATCGACCACCGCGATCTGCGCCGCGCGGGAAGGTGACAGTATGTTGTGCGTGCGCCCATCCTGGTTGACGGCGCTACCGCGGATAACGGCGAGCACTCGGTCGTTGTCGCGTAGGGCGTCGCTCAGCAGCTTTAGCATCACGACGCCGCAGCCTTCGGCGCGCACGTAGCCATCGGCACGCTCGTCAAACGCATGACACCGCCCTGTAGGCGACAGCATACCGAGCCCCGACGCCGAGGCAAATGTCGTGGGCGAGAACATCAACATTACGCCGCCGGCAAATGCGGTGTGGCACTCGCGCGCAAGCAGGCTTCGCCGAGCCGCATGCACGGCGACGAGGCTGGACGAGCAGGCCGTGTCCATGGTGATAGCAGGACCCGTGAGGCCCATCGCATGGGCAACCCGCCCTGACGCCATGCTGAAGGGCGTTCCTATGAAAGTATAGGCTTGACCCATCGCACCCGCGTCACGCGTGACCTGCATGTAGTCCTGATGCGAAAGGCCGAAGAACACGCCGGCGTCGGCCCCAACCAGGCACCGAGGATCACGACCAGAATGCTCGGCGGCTTCCCAAGTCACCTCAAGCAACAGCCGGTGCTGTGGGTCCATGGCGCGGGCCTCGGATTCGCCGGTGCCGAAAAACGGATGGTCGAAGCCCGATGGGTCGTCAAGGAACGCGCCCCAGCGTGAGACTGAGCGGCCCGGCGCGCCTGGCATGGGCGCGTAGTAATCGTCAGCATTCCAGCGCTGCTGCGGGATATCGGTAACGAAGTCGACGCCTGCCAACAGCGCGCCCCACAAGGCGTCCGGCGAGTCGATATGTCCCGGTAGTCTGCAGCCGATGCCGATAACAGCAATCGCAGTCACAATCGAGACCTTCCTCGGGGAGAACACTTTCGATCCAAATGCAATACTAAACTATTGAGCCTCTAAGCAATGGTCCAGCACGCTGGTTGCTAGAGGCAAGAAAGCAAGACAACCAGCACGGCGTTTGGATGGTCACGTGACCGCCTCTTGCGATCTGGCTTTCCACGGCCTGCCCTGTGCACGCTCGGGGGCCATGGACCCGTTTTAGCGCACTGCCTCTGCAATGTCGGTGCCTTCAGATAACACGAGGTCGGCGATGGCGGCGACGCCCCGCGTTGCCGAGGCGTAAAGTAATCGCAGCTCGATTTGCGCCGGTGTCCGGCTGCGTGGCTGCATGACAACATCGAAGCTCTCGCCGGCCCTGATCGGCGCTATGAAGCGGATACTCATGCGTCGGAGATGGGTGCCGGAGACGGCAGCCGCCAGCGGTTCTGCGAGTGCAGCAAGAAAAGCGCCGGGAACGATGGCCTCCTTTGTCCGATGCAGTGAGTTGTCGTCGCCTGCAAATTTTACGTAGCGAGCGATTAGTCCGTCGGATATCGGACCGCAGCGCACCGATTGCGTCGTTTCGCCTTTCACAAGACGTTCGAGCGCAAACCCCGCCAAGTGATCGATCGCGGCTCCCGCGATATGGCGCAGGCCCACCCTTACCACGACAATTGTTTCGCCATCGGACGTGGTCAAACGCCCGGATATTTCGATGAGACTGGCAGTATCGAGCCCTGCGGGGACTTCGGCAGAGAGCTGGATGGGTTCGCCTGCTTTCGGCGCACGGCGGCATTCGATCAGCAACTGTTCCTGAACGAGGACACGACCCGGATGGTCTGCGAACAGGCGACGGCGCAATGATCCATCCAGACGTGCAAATAGCAGGAGGGGCGCGGTGAAGGGAACGGGTCTCGGCTGGCTGCCGACCGGAACCACTTCCGCTACAAGGCCCGAAAGCGCATCGAGTTCACCGGCTTCGAGCGCGCACTCGAACTGAACCTGACTTGCGTCCATCAATTCGGACGGTCTGCAAGCGCGACGACAAGAGACGCGTTGATACCGCCAAATGCGAAGGAATTTGTCATCGCCGCCGGGGCCGAGAAGGGCAACGCGACATTGGGTACAGGTTTCAGTCCAATGCGCGGGTCGACATCGAGGAAATTGATCGTCGGCGGCGCGATCTGCTCGCGCAGGGCGCAAAGCGTGACGATGAATTCGAGCGCACCGGCGGCGCCGAGCGCATGCCCATGGATCGGCTTCGTTGAGGAGACGGCAACTTGATCGAGCCCTTCACCGAATATCTCGCGCAAGGCCTGCGATTCGGCCTGGTCGTTGGCAATGGTGCCAGTGCCGTGCGCGTTGACGTAGCCGATGTCCGACAGCTTAAGGCCGGATCGCTGCAAAGTTCGGCGCATACAGTCAGCGGCGCCTTTTGCGGAAGGGCGCAGCAGGTCAGTGGCGTCATTCGTGCAGGCATAGCCGACCACCTCGGCAAGAACATTCGCACCGCGCTCCTGCGCGAATTCTAGCGACTCCAGCACGACGACGCCGGCTCCTTCGCCGAGGACCATACCGTTCCGACCAAGCGAAAACGGCCGGCATTCCGTTGCGGTCATCACATGCAGCGCTTCCCAGCAGGCGAACATTGAATCGAAGAGGAGCGCTTCCGTTCCACCAGCAATGGCGCTGTTGATCGCGCCTGAGCGGACGAGATCTGCTGCGAGGCCGATGGATTGCGAGGACGAAGAACAGGCGGTGGATATGCAGTAAGTCGGCCCCGTTACTCCCCATTCCATCGCAATCCACGATGCGCTCGAGCTTGCCATTGTCTTGGGCACGCTCATGGGATCGAGGCGTGCCGTGGGGGTTTCAATGAATTTTGTGAAGTTCCTGTCGATGGTCTCGGCGCCGCCGAGGCCAGATCCGACAATCACGCCGCATTGGCTTCCGAAATCCGCGTCTGTGAGGCCAGCTTGCGCAACGGCTTCGCGCGCCGCGGCAAGAGCGAGAATCGCTGCGCGATCCTGAAAACGCACCTGTGCCCCGCGGAGAAGCATTTCGAAACTTTCGTCGGTGATCCGCGCAGCTTTCGGAACTGACTGTCGCGGAAGTTTAGGAAAGGAAACGTTGCGAACGGCCGTGCGGCCCTCGCGTGCGGCGAGCCAAAGCGCATCCGCGCCAATTCCGCAGGCGGACACGGCGCCCAGCCCGGTAACGACAACGCGGGTCAAGAAGCGGTCCCTTGATTGTGTTCCATAATCTGCTTGGTGACGACATCGAGCATCGCGCCGATAGTACGTGCTTCCGACAATTCACCATCGACCGACAGATACACGCCAAAATCTCCTTCGATGGCCATCAGCACCAGAACGAGGTCTACTGACTTGATCCCGAGCGCATCAAGCTCAGCATCATCTACCAGCTTCGCGCGATCGACCATTCCTTCCTCAGCAACGATATCCAGCAACCTTTCTCGAAGGGCGTTTCCCTCCAGTCGCGAGTTATCCATGGAGGTCGCATTCCTGTCCGAAGAGGGTGAATCTCGACTGGTGGAGATTTCCGCTATTCTTATAGCGAGACCCTGCCTTTACGCAAAGCGATCTCCGCCGCAAACGGGCCAGCAAATGTGGTCGTCAGCAATCTCTCGTTGCCTAGCTTTGGGGTGTTGATTGTGCAAGGCACGAACTACAGTTCAACGCCTGTTCACGTTAGCTGTGATGGGATTTTGCTCGATCTCCCGGTGCACACGCCGCCTTTTAACCTACTGAAAGAATTAAACTCTCGCTCCAATCCATCATGGGTCAATTTGAGCTAGCTACAGCAAAGAAAGACCAGCCAATTCCACGGTGGATCCTCTACGGCAGAAATGGGCCATCGCCGGGCGGCAACCCATTCCCTTTTTGCGGGAGGAAAGGTGCAGCGAACGCTAAAGCGGCTACTCAGGAGCGCGAGAACGGTCTCGTACTAAGCGTCGGCGCCGCCTGCCATAAGCAAGTGCATTGAATTCTGTTTGTATTAGGGAAGCAACAACAACGCTTTTTAAGGGACGGTCCGCTTCAAAGCCACGTCAGTCGTCAGACCAGTCAGTACGCTCACGGCACAAGCGGTCGCGAACGCAGCAGCCGGCGCGAATGGCAAGGTCGCGGACGACGCACGTGTCGTTGCCTCGCAACTCGTGCAACTGCGTCAACTGAAGTTCGTCGTCAAGCAGATGCAGCTGTCACACCATCCCTGAACTACGATCCGGACCGCCTGCGCAAAAGCCTCTCGGTCCAACCGATCGCCATCGGAAGTCTGCCCAGCGATCTCGTTCGCGACTGGCAACTGCCGGATGGGCGTGCGCGCGCTCGCCAAAGGCGATGCCAACGATGTCGAGGTGCTACGGAACTTCGCTGCCGCCGTGCTGGCCGCCGAGCCATCCGCGGCGGGAGCGGCCGTCAGCTACTACGAGTCTGCCAGGACTGTAATCCGGGCCTTTGTGGAAGCCGGAATCCTGGCACTGGTTGCGATCGCCATTCTTCTCGCGATCGCTTTGCGGCGCATCACCGACGTCCTGCTCACGCTGATCCCACTGCTCGTCGCTGGCGCACTCACGCTGGAGCTCTCGGTGCTGCTCGGTCCGCAGCTCAACTTCGCCAATATCGTTGCGCTGCCGCTGCTGCTCGGGGTCGGAGTCGCCTTCAAGATCTACTACATCATGCCCTGGCGCGCCGGCAAAACCGGGCTGCTGCGATCGACGCTGACCCGCGCTGTCGTGTTCAGCGCCATGACCAATGCAGCCGCTTTCGGCAGCATGTGGGCCTCCAACTATCCGGGAATGTCGAGCATGGGAAAGAAGATGGCGCTGGCCCTCACCTGCACCATGGCCGCCGCCGTGCTGTTTCAGCCGGTGTTGATGGGACAACCGCGCCAGATCAAGCCTCATGCGGAGGTGCCTCCATTGCGCGAGGCGGCCGAATAGCACACCAGACTAGCTCCGCGGACGCAAAGGCGAAGTGCGAGAGCAAGATCCCAGATCCGGCCTCAGCTTCATCGCTGGCTCAGTTGGGAGACATCGGAGATAGTCAACTTGACGATGCGCGTTTGTCCGCTACGGTCGATGGTCAACTCGACTTTCTTACCGATCAATTCCAGCCTGCGCGGCGGGGAGCCCGGCAATGCCAAGATGACGACCGCGCTGCTCGACCGTCTGACTCATCACTGCGACATCGTCGAACCGGTAACGACAGCTGGCGCTTTAAAAGCCGCGACGACGATCAAACAACCCGCGCTCGCGCCGTCTCCGCAACCCCGGCCAGCTCCGACGCCGCGAGCGCTACCATCATGACTCGCCGACCAAAGGGGTCCCCTTTGGAGCCCCGATCGGGGGTCCCAGTCCAAAGCCGATTGACAGCCGAACCGACACAAGAATACGAGATCGCTCGCTTGCACGGGCTTTTGGTTGGTCGGTACTGCATTTGGTACTGCACGTGTGAAGGCGACTTTACTTAACTACTGATAGCGGTTCGCTTTTTGAGATGTCCCTGTCCAATCCATCATGGGTGCAATGCAAAATCGATGCGATAACATATTGATGTTATTTCGCTTTATCATCTGATCCCGGAATAGCTGATTTTTGGGCCGACTGAAGTTCAAAGCTGACTATTGGGGCATTTTCCTTTCATTTCAAGTTCTTAAGTCGATCGCCTGTTCGTCCCTCGATGACGCCGCACCTCTCCGGTACAGCATTGCAGTACCGAATGAGTTCATGCAGTACCGCGCTAGTTCCGCCCCTCCTTACCAATCCCGTGCAAAGTAACGTGCCGCTCTGGCCACGCCTAGGATAGAACAAGCGCCATCGTAGTTTTTGCGGCGATAGAGCAAGGAAACCTGCGGGCGGCGATCCCGAAGTTAGCGTTTGCGCTATCAGAACCGCAGGCTTGCGAAAGCCTCGGCCCATATTGGGCTCGAAGAATGAGCGTTGCTCTCCGAAGGCAAAGATCACACGTTCGAATCGTGTCGGGTGCGCCATTTGTCCTTTATCTTACAGCGCGATATGCGCGTCCGAACCGAAATTCCGATTCTGTTTCATTCGAACGAGTAAGCAATCTCTGAAAAGTCATTGTCGATTGCAGATACACTGCGTTTCGGGACGCGAGGAGCTCGCCCGAGGGACCATCTTGGTAGATCGTGACTTGAAGTGAATGTCGGTATCGGTGGATGCGCGCCCTCACAACCACGCTCCTTTGCGAAGCCGTACCCTTGTCTGCGATGCCGTTTATTCGGCCGCACTCGAAGGCGCGACCGGTGCGAACGCACGCGCGTTCTTCTGCACGAATTTCCGAACGCTCATCGGACCTATGCCGGTCAGCCTTTCGACATCATTGCTGAACCGATCGTACCGGTTGTCCTGATGTAGCTCCGCCATGGTCGCCACGTGCGTAACGACATGCGGCGGCATTCCGAAGGCGGCGAGTTGCCCCTTCATGACCTCAAGTGGAACGTTGACGTACGAGATCGTGCGACCAAGCGCGGCCGAGAACTCGCGAGCAACCGCGTCCATGTCCTGCGAAACCGGGCCGGTCAGATGGTAGGTCTGGCCGATATGCTCGGCGGGCCCACTCAAGATCTCGGCGATCACCCGAGCGACATCGGCTGCAGCGATGGCTGAGTTCTTGCCCCTTCCAAAGGGCGCCATGATTTTGTCCTGCATGGAGACGTTTTTCGCGGTTTGAAGCAGTAGCCCTTCCATGAAGGCCGTTGGTCGTACTTCCACCACTGGCAGCCCGGACCAGGATAATATCTGCTCCGCCAACCAATGCTGCTTTTGCTGTGGGCTGGGGGTCGTATTGAAAATGTCCATCTCGTTGACGGTCATCTGGGAGAGATTGACGAACGCCTTTACGCCGTGGTGCTTCGCGACGACGGCGACGTTGACAGCCACTTCGAGATAGGTCGGCGCGACCGACATTGCGAAGCAGAGACGTTCGCACCCTTCGATCGCCCGATGTACCGCCGTAAGATCAAGCAGATCGCCAACCACGACTTCTGCACCGAGCGCGCGCAACCTTGTGGCCCGCTCGTCGTCCACACGAACCTGCGCTCGTACCCGGAACCTACGGGCGAGAAGCAGCTCCGTTACGGAGCGGCCCACCGAGCCGATCCGTCCAGCCGCCCCGGTCACCAGAATCGGAAGTTCATGTTGTGCTTTGCTCATCTTTCGCCTCACTCAGAATGAATATGCTTTGCCGCGCGACGTATCCGCTTTGCCGCCGGCCGATCGGCAGGAGGACTTCGTCCCCGTCATCCTTTGAGG
The DNA here is from genome assembly GCF_040547985.1 of Bradyrhizobium sp. LB14.3. Classification (NCBI taxonomy): domain Bacteria; kingdom Pseudomonadati; phylum Pseudomonadota; class Alphaproteobacteria; order Hyphomicrobiales; family Nitrobacteraceae; genus Bradyrhizobium; species Bradyrhizobium sp. LB14.3. The sequence continues at coordinate 77,977 of NZ_JBEPQT010000022.1, read as the reverse complement.
AAGGCCAGCAGGTCTGCGTTCACTTGATCGGCATGGGTGACGCACATGCCATGTGGAGCGCCGGCATATTCCTTCAGGCTCCCGTTTGGCAGGATCTTCACCGAACGTCGGGAGGCGATGTCGATAGGGACGATCTGATCGTCGTTGCCCTGCAGCAGCAGGGTTGGGATCGCCATCTTCTTGAGATCATCAGTGAAATCGGTCTCGGAGAAGGCCTTGATGCAATCGTACTCGCCTTGCAGGCTCCCCATCATGCCCTGAAGCCAGAACGAGTCGATCTGGCCCTGCGAAACCCTCGCGTTAGGGCGGTTGTAGCCAAAGAACGGCATCGCCAGTTCTTTGAAGAACCCTGCCCGATCGGCAACCAGGTTCGAGCGCAGGCCGTCGAAGACGCTCATCGGCGCACTGTTGGGGTTGGTGGGCGTCTGCGCCATATGCGGAGGCACCGCCGAAATCAGGACTGCTTTCGACACACGCGATGTACCATGGCGCATGGCGGCCGACACAGCGCGCGACCTCGCCTCCACCGGTCGAATGGCCGATCATCGTCGCGCCCTTGACGTCGAGCGCCTCAAGCAGAGTGGCGAGATCGTCGGCATAGGTATCCATGTCGTTGCCGGTCCACGTCTGATCAGACCGGCCATGGCTGCGTCGATCATGGGCAATAACGCGGTAGCCGTGGTTCGCCAGGAACAGCATCTGGGCGTCCCAAGCGTCGGCGGTGAGCGGCAAGCCATGGGAGAAGGTCACGACCGGACCGGTACCCAAGTCCTTGAAGTAGATCTTCGCGCCGTCTTTCATTGTTGCAGCCGTCATGAGCCTTGATCCTTTTTTAGCGGGTTGGTGGGCTGGCGATCCGGCGACCTTCATCGCGTCTGCAAGCGCTGCTTTTGGGAGGCCAAGCGCGACGACGAGGCCGCCGCCAGTGAGAAGCAGATGCCGGCGTGAGGTCATGAAATTGCTGCCATCACTGGACGCGAGCCGACTTCTTCCAGCCGATCGGCCGGATCGAGGGATTTCAGCGCTGGATGCGCGTTGCGCTCAAGCACATGGGACTTTGGCGTGCGGTCGATCAGGAGGCTGAGCAGTTCCGGGCGACTGTAGTGACCGCGTGAGTCCATCAAACGCTTGCGTTTGTCGATGGCCCAGAAATCGAGATCGGCGATGACCTCGCCTTCGCCGGATCTCAGCGGCGCGCCCATTAGCTCGCCTTCTGGAGATACGATTGCGGTAAAGCAGCCGCTGGAGATTGGCTCGATCCTGCTGCCGGTATCCTTCATGATCCGAGCTTGTTGCTCGGCATCCAGCCAGGCTGTCGCACAGACCACGAAACATCCGGCCTCCAGCGCGTGCTGGCGGATATTGACCGAGATCTGCTCGGAGAAGCCGTCTCCGGCGAACGAGCCGGGATACATAGCCGAGTGAATCTGTTCGCCGTCGGCCATCAAGGCGTAACGGGCGAGCGGGTTGTAGTGCTCCCAGCACGCCAGTTGACCGATGCGCCCCACGGCGCTGTCGACACAGCGCAGCCCGGAGCCATCGCCCTGACCCCAGACCATGCGTTCATGATAGGTTGGGGAAATCTTGCGACGGTGCTGGATGAGCGTGCCGTCAGCATCAAACAGAAGTTGCGCGTTATAGATCGTGCCGCCATCGCGCTCGTTGACGCCGATGGAGACGACCATGCCAGCTTGTTTGGCGGCGTCGCCGATGGCCCTGGTCGCGTCAGACGGCACGGTCACCGCTTGATCGAGTAACTTGTAGTGCTCCGCGCCCATTAGGTACGGCGCTTCGACGAAGGAAAAATACGGGTAGTAAGGAATGACGGTTTCCGGAAAGGTCGCGAACTGGACGCCCTGGCGCCCAAGCTCGATGACTTTCTTGACCACTTTGCCAACAGTGCCTTCCCGGCTGTAGAGAACGGGACTGATCTGCACGGCCGCGGCTTTGACAACAGGCATCGTGGCGGGTCCTTTTTGGCGAGTTGTTGGTGTAATCCTTGGTCCGCTCCGACATGGCTTCACCATGCCCCGCTCGAAGTCGATCCGTTGGCGATGGAGCCTGAAGCGCCACCAAGCTCACAACGAGGCGCGCGGATCGCACTGCGAACGCGGAGGTTCGGCGATGAGCATGGCGAGCGGCGCAAGCGGCCCGAGAGCGATCAGCTCGAATTCCATCATTCCGGCCACACCCAGTGGAAGCTTCTCCAGGAGTTCGTGCGCCTCTGCCGTGCTGGTGGCGTTCACGACGAACACGACGCCGCGGTCCTCCGTCCGGGAGAACCACTGCTCGATCTTGCCGGCGAGATAATAACGAACCGTCGCGCGCATCTCATGGGGGCGAACCAAGGCAATCGCCTCCGGCGTGCCCTTCGCCGTGATCGAACCGATCGCCAGTATCTTGGTTGTCGAACCGATGACGGCGGCGAGCGCGGGCAATATCTCGGCATGGACGCGTGTATTCTTGACGTCAGGCATTTTCTGTTTCCTCGCGCGGTACTGGTGTGGGGAGCTCGAGCGACGGCGCAGCATCGATCGACAGCACGCAATGCGTGAGGCTGTCAGGCACGCACGAAGGTGATCGAAGCGGGCTCGATAGAGCCTCGAGCGCCACCAAGCTCCCAACGAGCCCCCCGCGGATCAGATCATCACGAGCGGGGCGGCGCACCGATGAGCATGGCGAGCGGCGCAAGCGGCCCGAGAGCGATCAACTCGAATTCCATCATGCCGGCCACGCCGAGAGGAAGTTTCTCCAGAAGTTCGTGCGCCTCTACGGTGCTGGTGGCGTTCACGATGAACACCACGCCGTAGCCCTCGGTCTGGAAGAACCATTGCTCGATCTTGCCGGCGAGATGATTGCGAACCGTCGCGCGAACCTCATGGGGCAGGACCGGCGCGATCGCCTCGGGCGTGCCTTTCGCCGTGACGGAGCCGATTGCCAGGATCTTGGTCGTTGGACCAACAACGGCGGCAAGCGCGGGCAATATTTCAGCGTGGACGCGCGGATTTTTAGCGTCATACATTCGATGTTCCTTTCGATCTATTGGTAAGGACCGCCTGCGAATTACTTAGCGGGATCGGTCAGAAGCACGCGGAGCGGGGCGATCGGGCCGAGTGAGATGATCTGGAACTCCATCAGCCCGGCCTGGCCGAAAGGAAACTTGCCCAGCAGCTCCAGAGCCTCCTTCGGATCGGTGACGTTCATCATGAAGACGACGCCGCTCTGGTCCTGCTTGAGGTACCACTGGTCGATTTTCCCAGCGAGATAGAGCCGTACCGTGTCGCGCACTTCGGCAGGCAGGAGCGGCTTCCACTGCTCCGGCGACCCTTTGGCTGTGAAGGTGCCGATCGCGAGCAGTTTGGTCGTCGGGACGTCGAGGCTCGATGATGGTGGCGCTGACTGAGCGAACGAAGCGGTCGGGCTGATCACCGCCAGTACCGTGACGAGGCCAACGGCGCGAGCGAGCTTGGTCAAGCGGCGTACGCGAACGGTGAGCTTTTCGAGCGCGCGCGGGCTCATGACAGCATCGCCTTCGCTACTTGCGCGGGCTCATCGGCCTGCAGCCAATGGCCCGCCGGTATGAAGGTGAGGGACGCATTTTTGAGCTGAGATTGACGCCGCTCGGCCATGGCGACGGGGAAGTAGGGGTCGTATTGTCCCCATATCAGCTTGACCGGAATATCGAGCGCCTTGAGCGCGGTCAGATGCTTGGCATTTCGGGCGTGTTCATCGAAGAATTCCGCCGCCAATTGCACGAAGGCAGGACCGGCGCCGGGTTGGGCGATGAAGTTGTCGCTGATCAGCGGACCGATGAACGCGCTGAAATGGGGTCTTTGCGCCTCAGGCAAGGGGTCCAGGAATTTCTTCTGCTGCCATTTCAGCAGCCAGCCAAACTGTTCGGGGCTCTGGGCGATCGCGATTGCAAGGGCCTGCATGCTCCGAGTCGCAAAGAGCGTGATCATCTCGGGCCAAAGAAACGTGGAGTCCTCGCTATAGGCCGAGTTGAGCATGATCACGGAAGCGACACCGTCTGGATGAGCGAGCGCGTAGTTGAGCGTCGCCATCCCGGAGGAATCATGAGCGACCGGGACGATTTTCTCCAAGCCTAAGCGGTCGACGACCGCCCTGAGATCGTCGAGTTGCTGCCTGAAACTGTAGGCAGTGCCGGCAGGCTTGTCCGAGGCGCCGAAGCCCAGGAAATCGAACGTCGCCACGCGCCGGCCGCTGGCAAGCAGGAACGGGATCAGATCATCCCAGATATGTAGGTTGTCCGGGAAGCCGTGCATCAGCACAAAGGCCGGGCCAGAACCCGCATAATCTCGCGCGTAGACTTTTCCTTCGCCCCTGGAAATGCGATGCTCGACGAAGGCGGCGTGATCGGAAGACATGCATCATCCTTTCTTCCTCACGGAAGCGCTGATGGGGGTCGCTTAGCGGCGAGGAGCCAGTGCGAGATTTGTTGCCTGGACTCTAGCGATTACGGCGGGGCTGACGTAGGTCGTTCTTGCCACCATTCGTGCCACAGGAGCGAAAATGCATCGGCTCGGTTTCATCGTGCCGCAACGGTTTCAGCTAATGAGCCTTGCGGCGCTGACGGCGTTCGAGATCGTGAACCTGCCCCCGGCCGGCCAGCGCTACGACATCCATTTGCTGTCAGAACATGGCGGTCCGGTGCGGTCTTCATCAGGCATGATGATGGAAACCGAAGCGTTCGGAGATCCCGCCTTCGACACAGTGATCGTGGGTTCGATCACCGAGATGGACATGCCTTCCTCCGATGCGACCATGATCGCGTTCGTGCAGGAGGCCGCCAAGGCGTCGAGACGGATCGCCTCGATCTGCAGTGGAGCGTTTGTGCTGGCTGAAGCGGGCCTTCTGAATGTCCGACGCGCCACGATGCACTGGGCTCATGCAGATAGTTCCAGGGCTCGGTACTGACATGCGACACTCATCTCTGATCGGAATAATCCCGCTGCTGTTTGTGTTCGCGGCCGGCGACGCTTCCGCGCACGCGTTTCTCGACCATGCCGAACCGCGCGTCGGCAACAAGGTCGCGAGCCCCCCGCGCGAGGTGACGCTGTGGTTCACGCAAAAGCTCGAGCCGGCATTCAGCACCGTCACCGTGACCAATGCCGCCGGCCAGCGGGTCGATAGCGGAAAGGCCCGCGTCAGCGGCGAACAGATGTCGGTCTCGCTGCGTCCGGGAGGGACGGGCACCTATCACGTGAACTGGCGCGTGCTGTCAGTGGACACGCACACCACCAACGGCAACTTTACCTTCCAGGTCGGACAGTAGGGCTTGCGGGATGGACCGATGATCTGGTTCGGGGCCGAGATCGACGGCCCGATAGTCGTCACGCGCACAGTCCACTTCGCCGCCTCGGCGATGGTAGTTGGCGCCCTGATCTTCCGTGGCTTCATCGCGGAACCGGCTTTGCGCGTGGCGCCGCCGGCGTGCGCGCTGGTCGACAGGCAGGTCCGCGACATCGCGTGGATCAATCTCCCGATCGTGGTGGTCAGCGGACTGGCCTGGGTGCTGTTGCTGACGATGTCATTGAGCGGCGAGAATCTCGGCGAGGCCGTGATGTCGGGGGCGCTGCGCGACGTCCTCAGTTTGACTCAGTTCGGATGGGTGTCGCAGATTCGTTTCGCGCTCGCGATCCTGCTGGCGATTTGTCTGGTCTTTGACCGCTCAGTGTTGTGGCGCTGGCTCGGGTTGGGGATGGCTTTCTGCTTGATGGCATCGATGGCCTGGACTGGACATGCCGCGTCAACGGCGCATGCATTGGGATACCTGCACCTCGGCAGCGATGTCCTACATCTGACCGCCGCGTCGGCCTGGGTCGGCGGCCTGGTGCCGCTTGCGCTCCTGCTCGGTGCTACCAGGCGCCATAAGGGTTGGGCTTCGCTGGAAGTCGACGCTCTTCAGCGGTTTTCAACGCTTGGCATCGCCAGCGTCGCGACACTGATCCTGTCGGGGGTCCTCAACGCCTGGATACTGGTCGGTTCGTTCCGCGGACTGGTTGTGACTGGTTATGGGCAACTCCTGATGCTCAAGCTCGCCGCCTTTGCGGCGATGCTGGTGTTCGCCGCATTGAACAGGTTTGCCCTGACGCCGCAGCTCGCCTCGCCTTCCGACGATGCGCGGCAAGGTGCGCTTCGCGCTCTCTCGGGCAATACAATGATCGAGATTGCGTTGGGGCTCTCGATCTTTGCCATGGTCGGCGTGCTCGGCACGCTGCATCCCGCCGCTCATCTCGTGAAATAAAATGGAATAGAAGGAGCCAACCATGCAAATCGGGACTCTCACGGTCGCAGCGACCGCCTGCGCCGTCTTGCTTGCGTCTTTGATGACCGCGCCTTCCGCGCGCGCCGAGGACGTCAAAGCCGGCGATCTCGTCATCTCGCAGCCGTGGGCACGCGCCACGCCGGGCGGGGCCAAGATCGGCGGGCCTACATGACCATCGAGAACAAGGGCGCTAGCCCCGATCGGTTGATTGGCGGATCGGCCGATATCGCCGACAAAGTGCAGCTCCACGAGATGACGACCGTTAACGGCGTCATGAAAATGCGGCCGCTCGAGGAAGGGGTCACGATCGAGCCCGGCAAGACAATCAAGCTGGCGCCGGGCGGCATTCACCTGATGCTGTTCGACCTGAAGGGGACGCTCAAGCAGGGCGACAAGGTGCCGGTGACGCTGCAGTTCGAAAAGGCGGGCAAAGCTAACGTCATGCTCGATGTGCAGGGCGTCGGCGCGCAAGGCCAGTGGGCGCCGGCAACATGGATATGAAGATGCGTGACCACTCCGGCATGAAGATGTAAGCAATGATCCGGCGGCCGGTTTCGCGGTGACAAGCCACACCTAGGCAGCCAAGCGGTGCTCCTCTTCGCCCTCCTGGGCGGCTGCGGCAGCAGTCGCGCCTGGCATCATCGCTCCGTGGGGAGCGTTCGGCGTGACGTTTGGGCCATAGTCGTCGTCCTTCTGGTACGTCGCCCAGTGGTGAACGTCATGCCGGAAGGCGCGTTCCTTTCCACTCGTGCACGGGCCGCGCATTTTTTCCAGTATGCCCACCTTGAGCCCCCTACCTTGAACACGCACGACAACGCTGTCCGCAAGGCGCCATTTCGTGGTAAGGTCTTGGGTCATTTCATTCTCTTTGGGAGAATTGCGATGAAGTCCTTCTTGCTCGCCTGCGTGGCTGCCATCGTCGTGGCGACGGTCGCGGCGGCGGTTCTTGACCGCGTGCAGGAGCCCGCCGAGCAGGCCTTTGCGACGACGGGCGTGCGGCTTTAGCGATTGCGCCGTGAACGAACGCCTGGGACTCGCGGGTTCCATCTACTCCGCCGCAGTGGGCTGGCCTCGTGCGTCGTTTGCGCCGGTGCGCGCATTCTCCTCTTTGAGCCAAAGACTGTGGTGCTCCTTCGCCCAGTTGACATCGACGGTGCCGCTGCCCATGGCTTCGAACGCACCCTCCATGCCGATCGTGCCGATATAGATGTGGGCCAACATCACCGCCATGAAGAGCATCGCAACGATGGAGTGAACGATCTGCGCGAGCTGCATCCCTTCGATACCTGACAAATAGAAGGGGAACATCAGATTATAGCCGGTGGCTGCCACGAGCCCTCCGCCGATGACCACGATCCAATAGATCGCCTTCTGGCCGGCGTTGAAACGATAGGCCGGCGGCTGATCGTGACCCACAATGCCACCGCCGCGCTTGAGCCAATCGACGTCCACCTTGTTCGGGATGTTGCCAGCGACCCACATCAGGAAGATCAGCACGACGCCAATCGTGAAAGGAAAGCTCAGGTAGTTGTGCGCATATTTGGCCCACTGCGACCATTCGGAAAATGCCTCGTGGCCGAGCAACGGCAGAAGCAACGGACGGCCGAAGGTGATATTCAATCCGGAAATCGCGAGAACGATGAAGCAGGTCGCGGTCATCCAGTGCACGAAGCGTTCGAATGCGTTGAAGCGCACGATGGTCCGGCCAGAACGACCGCTCCCCAGTCGTACCATGCCGCGGCTAAGATAGAAGATGATCAACACCGCGAGCATGCCAAGAATGGCGATGCCGCCAATCCAGCGCAGCGTTACATCGCGGAATTCCCGCCATTCACGGCCTGCCGGCTGTTCGAGGACGCTCGAGCGCTGGTCGGGAATGCTGACGCGTCCCTGGACCCGGTTCAGTTCCTGCAGAAGCTGTTGCTCCTTGACGGCGCTGGCGGTCGGGTTGACGTCCCGGGCAATGGACGGAGAAGCCGAGGAGACGAGCAACAGGAGCGTGCCCGCGCCAATCGCTAACCGAATCAATCGTGCAAAACACGCCATCAGTTCCTCCCGATATTGATCGCTGGCGATGTCGTCATTCAGGACTCGATCGGCTCGCGATAAGCGGTCTTCCAGCCCCAGGCGCCGGAGCCGTAGCCCCGCTTGATCACCCGCTCCTTGTAGATCTGGGCAATGATTTCGCCGTCGCCGGCGAGCAGCGACTTGGTCGAGCACATCTCGGCGCAGAGCGGCAGCTTGCCTTCGGCGAGACGGTTTGCGCCGTATTTCTCATACTCCTCCTTGCTGCCGTCAGCTTCGGGCCCTCCGGCGCAGAACGTGCATTTGTCCATCTTGCCGCGCGAGCCGAAATTGCCGACCTTCGGGTATTGCGGCGCCCCAAACGGACAGGCGTAGAAGCAATAGCCGCAGCCGATGCACAGGTCCTTGGAGTGAAGCACGACACCGTCGGCCGTCGTGTAGATGCAGTTCACCGGGCACACTGCCGCGCATGGAGCGTCGGTGCAGTGCATGCAGGCCATGGAGACAGAACGCTCGCCCGGTTTGCCGTCATTGATAGTGACGACGCGGCGCCGGTTGATGCCCCAGGGCACCTCGTGCTCGTTCTTGCAGGCGGTGACGCAGGCATTGCACTCGATGCAACGGTCGGCGTCGCAAAGGAATTTCATACGTGCCATGGTCGTTGCTCCTTATGCCGCCGCGATTTGGCAAAGAGTGACTTTGGGCTCCTGCATGCCGGTCGCCGGATCGTATCCGTAGGTGGTAATCGTGTTCGCGCTTTCGCCGAGCACGATCGGATCGGTGCCCTTCGGGTAGTTGCCGCGAAGATCCTTGCCTGCGAACCAGCCGCCGAAGTGGAAGGGCATCCACGCGACGCCCTTGCCGACGCGCTCGGTGACCAGCGCCTTCATCTTGGCGCGCGAATTGTTTTCGGCTCCAGTCACCCAGACCCAGCCGCCATCCTTGATGCCGCGATCAGCGGCATCGGCCGGGCTGATCTCGATGAACATGTCCTGCTGGAGCTCGGCGAGCCAGGGATTGGTGCGTGTCTCCTCGCCTCCGCCTTCATATTCGACCAAGCGGCCCGAGGATAGGATCAGCGGGAATTGCTTGGCGATGCCCTTCTCCACCGCCGCTTTCTGCACGGAGAAGCCGATATTGGGCATCCGGAACTGCTTGGCATCGGGCAGCGTCGGATATTTCGAAACAAGGTCGACCCGCGGCGTGTAGATCGGCTCGCGATGTACCGGAATGGGATCAGGCAGGCCGAACGCATTCATGCGTGCCTTGCCGTTGCCGTAAGGCACGCAGCCGTGCTTCATCGCGACGCGCTGGATGCCGCCGGACAGGTCGAGCGACCAAGATACCGCATCGGGATTGGTCGGATTGACCTTGTTGATGGTGGCCATTTCGGCGTCGGCGAGGTCCTTGTCCCAACCGAGCTTTTTCAGGCTCGCCAGCGTGAACTCAGGATAGCCGTCCTTGATTTCCGAATCTTTTGAGTATGACCCGTCCGCAAGCAGGCTTACTTTCCGCGTCGCGCCATCGGGCAGCTTCTCCTCGCGCTCGAGGCCAAAGCGCGGACGGAACGTGCCGCCGCCATCCATCACACTCAGATTGGTATTGTAGAGCAGCGGCGTGCCGGGATGCCGCAATTCAGGTGCGCCCCAGCATGGCCACGGCAGGCCGTAATAGTCGCCGCCGACTTCCGGATCGTCCTTGGGCGCCCTCATGGTCAGGAAGTCGAACTTGGCCTGGTTCTTCATGTGCGCCTTGAGGCGCTCGGGGGACTGTCCGCAATAGCCGGTTGACCAGCTGCCGCGATTCATCTCGCGAAGGATATCCTCGGCCTCCGGCAGATTGTTCTCGACCTTGATGTTCTTGAACATCTTGTCGGCGAAGCCGAGCTTCTTCGCCACCAGATACATGACCTCGAGGTCATCCTTCGATTCGAAGATCGGCTTTACGACCTGCTCGCCCCACTGCAGCGAGCGGTTCGAGGCGACGCGCGAACCCTTGCATTCGAATTGCGTACCAACCGGGAGCAGGTAGAGGCCGTCCCTGCGTCCTGCCTCCACCGCGAGCGATGCCCAGGTAGTCGGATGCGGGTCGGCGACGACAAGCAGTTCGAGGGCCTTCAGACCATTCAGGGATTCGGGAACGCGAGTGATGCTGTTGCTGGCGTGTCCCTGCACGAACATCGCCCGCACATTGTCTTTCTGCGCGACCTGGTCTTTCGGTAGCGTCACCGCTTCGAACCAGCGGGTGAGCGGGATGCCGGGGGTTTCCATGATCTGCTTGGAATCGAAGCGCGACTTCAGGAAGTCGTAGTCAACTTCCCAAACCCGTGACCAGTGCTTCCAGGCGCCTTCGGCCAGTCCATAGTAGAACGGCAGCGTGACGACATCGAGCCCGACGTCCGTCGCTCCTTGCACATTGTCATGGCCACGGAAGATGTTGGCGCCCATGCCGGGGCCACCGACGTTGCCCGTCAGCAGCAGCGCGATGCAGCTCGCCCGCACGTTGGCAGTGCCAACGGTCTTCTGGGTCTGGCCCATGGCCCAGATCAGTGTTGCCGGCTTCTCGGTGGCCAGCATCTTGGCGACGCGCTTGAGCTGTTCACCCGGAACGCCGCTGACGCGCTCGACCTCTTCCGGATTCCACTTCTCGACTTCCTTGCGCAGATCATCGAAACCGTAGACGCGCTGTTTGATGAACTCCTTATCCTCCCACCCGTTCTGGAGAATGTGCCACATCATGCCGTAGAGCACGGGGATATCGGTGCCCGGTCGCATGCGCACATATTCGGTCGCATGCGCCGCGGTCCGCGTCAGGCGCGGATCGATGACGACAAAGTTGGCCTTTTGAAGCTCCTTGCCCTCGAGCAGATGCTGAAGCGATACGGGATGTGCTTCGGCGGGATTGCCGCCCATGATGATCTGAGTCTTGGCGTTGCGGATGTCGTTGAAGCTGTTGGTCATCGCGCCGTAGCCCCAGGTGTTGGCCACGCCAGTGACGGTTGTAGAATGGCAAATGCGCGCCTGATGGTCGGTGTTATTGGTGCCCCAGAATGCGCCGAGCTTGCGGAACAGATAGGAGCCCTCATTGGTCATTTTGGCCGAGCCGAGCCAGTAAACGGAATCGGGGCCCGACTTCTCGCGAACTTCGAGGATCTTATCGCCGATCTCGTTGATGGCTGTGTCCCAGGAGACGCGCGTCCACTGTCCGCCCACGAGCTTCATGGGATAGCGCAGCCGACGCTCGCTGTGCACGAGTTCACGCACGGAGGCGCCCTTCGCACAATGCGATCCGCGATTGATGGGGGAATCCCAACTCGGCTCCTGGCCGATCCACACCCCGTTCAACACCTCCGCCGTCACGGTGCATCCCACCGCGCAATGCGTGCAAATGCTCTTGCGAACGGTCGCTCCGGATGTGAGGGGACCAGCCGCTGCCGCTTTCGCCTCGCGTACGCCACCGAGAGGCAGCGTGCCCAACGCGGCGAGCGCGCCGCCGGCAAGGCCCGATCGACGCAGGAAGGTGCGGCGGTCGAGACCATTCGTTTGCCTGGACAGGCCAGCCGCGATTGATCCGCGTGAAGTGGTTTCGGAATGCTGTAGTGTCCTTTTGATCAGCACGGCGGCCTCCCTCAACCAGGATAACGATTGACGCGGTAATAGGCTTTCACGTGGTCGGTTTCCTTGTAGCGCGCCTTGCGTTTCTCATCGTCGGTTTCGCTGTCGGCCTGCGCGGGGCCACCGAGGGTGTTGCCAGCGTCGCGCCCGCGCCGACCGCGCCGATGCCGACCTTGCGAAGGAAGTCGCGGCGGCCGACCGTCGTTTTCTTTTCGTCCCTCATCGCATCTCTCCTGGACCAGCGGTGCCGGTCAGTTGGCCAACGTGAAAGCCTCGGTTTCTATTTCAAGCCAAACTCGTGCAAGCGTTCCGACCGACCGGTAGAATTTGGCGCTTTCCGCCTTCTCCATGTCGGCGAACAAACGTCCCATCCAGCGGGACACGTGCTTTTCGAAGAAGGCGCGCTGCGCTTCCGGCGATGCCAGCAAGCGCGCCGCCGCAAGACCCGCCATGATCTCGCACAGCGTCGCCGCATGATCCTCGGGCTCAAAATTGCTCTCCACCCGCTCGATGCCGAGCGCAGCCAGATCGTCGCGCAAGCGCGACAGCGGGCGTTCGTTGAGAAAGCCGGTCAGGTAATAGGATGCGTAAGGCAGCAGCTCGCCACGGCCGAGACCGACGAACAGATCGAAATATTCGCGCTCGACCTCGGATACGACGGCAATCGATGCGGCGTCTGAAAGAGCGGCGTGGACGCGGCCAAGCGGCGTCGCATCGCCCTTCAGTTGCGCGATCTGTTCCAACAATGCGGCCGACGGCGCGGACGATAGCAATGTTGCAAGCAGCGCGTACTCCTGAGCGCGCCCGGCATCGATCGGATCAACCGCGTCGTCCGCTACGGCCGGCTCGCTGTAGAGATCGGGGCGAAGCACCTTGCGAGACACGCCGGTTGCCGCCTCGACCGCAATCACACGTTGCGCAGGCACCGTATTCCAATTCGACACCGACGGCTGGGCAATACCGATCTTCCGGGCAAGCTGGGCAACGCCGCCCGCCGCATCGATGGCACGTTCAAGGCCTACATCGCGCACGCTGACCTCCTCCCATCCTGGGGGCCAATTGCGTTTGCGGACCAAAGACTACGGCGCGCGTCGGGAAGTGGTCAATCAACAGCCATAGCCAAAGGCTATCACATTTAGTCGCAGTCTACGGCGTAGTCGTAGTCTACCGGGGTAGCGCTCCGCCATGTGTGCGGCGCGGAAGGGAAGTCTCTTCACTCGTAGCTTCCGATTGCGATGCAGCAGAATTTGACGCCAATTCCGCAGCGGATTCGTCGAGCGTTCGAGGATTCGTGATTGCATTCACCGAGTTAGATGGATGCGCGAAACCGGTCTGCGCATGCGTCGGTCGCGCCCCCTCTTTGGCAACCTCCGTGGGCGGGTCGGGGAGCCTGTCAGCGGTCTCCACCACGTCGCCCGCAATGATGCGGCGGACGAGCGCGTCCACCTGCTCGGCGGAACAATCCAGCGCACCGAAGCCAGCCACGGCGTTCGGGTCATTGAAGTCCCAGGCGCTTTCCGCCAACCCCACGAAATCGCGGATGGCGGGATCGGCGCTCCAGGCGCGCCGAAGCGCCACACGGCTCAACTCCTGCGGAATGCCTTTGCGCAGAAAGGCTGTGATGTCGGTAGCAGCGTCAATCGATTCGATTGGGGGCAAGCTCGACAGATCCGCCACGGACGGAACCGGCTCCGTCGCGGTACAGTCGGATGGCGCTGGCGCGTGCGCCTTAGCAGCATCTTCGGCCGCAGGTTCGGCGTGACCGGCCTTCGCCTCCTGCTTGCGGCGCGACCACCGCGCCAGGAATTGCTCGTCGCTCATTCGTGCCCACCTTCGTGGTGACGCCGGGCGAGGGCCTCCGGATCAGCGCGCCGCCGCTCGCGCTTGACGAACTCCGTCTCGACGTAGTGCTGGGCGATGAAATTTTCAATCGCCTGATGCAACACCTCAGGCATCGGCACGGCCTCGACCAGATTAGCACCGGCTTCCGTGAATGCCTCCCCTTCGGCGGGATCAGCGGTGACCGCCGAAACAGCGTAGGGCCAGGCGCCCTCGGACGGAGTCAATACGATCCAGACGCTAGGAGCGCCGGTTGCAAGGTTGTCACGATAGCGCGCGCTTTCCGAACGATAGAGGTCGATCGTCGCGCTTCCGGCATAAAAAAGCGTCGTTCGCTCTAGCTCCCGTATGACAGTCCACGGCGTCATTTCCGGCTCATCCGGCAACACGCCGGTGCCGCGCCAGACAAAATCGATCCATGGGGATTCTGCCTTGCGGCGCTCGACGACCACGCCGACCGGAATGCGCAACAATGGCAGGGCGGCAGGGCTCACGTAGCACCCTCCAGGTGTCTGATCGGCAGCCCCGTCAACAGATTTTGCGGCTTCATCCGCACAAGCTGATCGGGGGTCATTGCAAGTATCAGATAGACCGGCTCCCGCCCGACGGCATCGACGGCCAGATCTGGATCCGCAAAAGTCACCTGGAACAACGCCAGCACGCGCGCCATCGTTCGCTCGTCGAGCATCTCGCCGTTCCAGAGCCGGTCACCGATCCGGGTGGCTTCAGCATCCAGCCCAACATACCAGGTGAGCTTCGCATCGCGGAGCGCGATGAGTGGCTCGATTGCGACGTCAACTCCAAGCAGATGAGAAATCCAACGCCTCATGACCTCTGCCAACACAGCCGGCCCCAATGTTCCGCCGGTGAGATCAAGCGCAAGATCGAATTGATCGCTGCGAAGCCAGTAGCTTTCGGCGTTCCCCTCGTCCAAGACGTCGACCTCGGGGCTGGTCGTGGCCGCCAGCATGGAGATCAGCGACAATACGGGCACTGGGCTTGGCCCGCCAATGATTTCCTCGTCACCCAACAGCAGCAAGTGTTCGTGCGGCACGATACGCTGCGGCCGGTAGAACAGTTCGGCCGCGCGCAGCACGAACGGATCCTGGTAGCCATCAAGCGCACTCCGCAGGATGACGTGCACGAGCTGGTTCAGGAACAGGGGCGGCAAATTGACCGATCCTGAACGAACCAGCGCAAGATAGGCCGCTTCCAATGTGGGCTGCCGCAGCAGAAGGTCGCGAAATGCCAGCACGAACTGCCAGTTCTCCCGCGCATCCGCATCGGCGATCGCAGCAATCTCCGCCGCGGCGACTGCCCGGCGCGGGTCTGCCAGCAGCTCCCGATGCAGCCAGCGTTCGACTTTGCAGGCATCTTCCGGCGGCATCAGCTCGGGACGGGCGAAATAGGCCTTCAGGAACTCATCCGTGACCACCAGCCAGCCGCTCGCGTTGTGATCGAGCAGGTGGTAGCCGCAGGTGATCCAGAAATCCTTCATCGGCGTGACGGCTCCTCGCTCATATTCGCAAGGTTGAGATTGCCATCGGGCTCGGTGTCGTCCTCTACTTCCATAAACGAGAATGCCTTGCCATGACGCTGCCCCTCCCGCAGTTGCAATCTGCGGAATGATTCGCGGACCTCGCCATTGCTCGCGGCGCGGTGGACCGCGATCAGGGAGCCGATGGGATACGTGCAGAGCGATTGCGCAAAGGCGACTTCTTCTTCTGCGGCAAGGCGCGCGCTAGTAGGATCCGGCGCCCCGAACCGTTCGACCAGCCGCCTAGCAAGGAGGTCTACGACCGCGCAGTGATCGTCCTCGGTCGCGTGGACGATTTGTGCCAATGTCGACCAGCCCCAGGACTTGATACCGAGAAAGCCGCTGCGGAACGCCGAACGATCCTTGCCGCTCAGCTTCGCTGGATCCCGATCACAAAAGCGGAACGCGCCTGACACTGCCCAATCGCCTGGCTCAGCCGGCACATCGAACAGGAAAGTGTCGGATGGGTCGAGCGCGATGGTGCGCAAGAGTTTCACAGGCGCGGTCCCCCGAGTTTTGGATCGAGCCACGATGGCGATAGCAAGCGCTTCCGCAAATCGCGCCGATCGGTGCTGTCCGTCCCGATCCGGCGCACCAAAAGATCACCATTATCGGCGATCACACGAGAGGCATTTCGTTCGCGCACCAGTCGACTCTGGAATTCGCGCGCAATGCCGTCGAATCCGTCGGATTGCCAGGCGTCGACAGCGCGCATCAGATGCCGCGCAAAGCTTTCCGTCAGCTGAACCGCGCCGGCCTCGCCAAAACCCTCCTGATCCAGTGCGGAAGCGAGCGGATACACGCCGGCTTCCTTGTCGGTCATCGCGACCGTCCGGACCATCGCGCCGAACACCAGCCAGCGCGGAGGCTCGTCCTCCTTCGCGGATGACGGCCAGCCAAGCCGTCCGCCACCAACAAGGCCGCCGTCGACGCGGACTGTGTCCGGCCAGTCGATCGCGATCTCCTTGTTCGGCGGCGCATAGGCACGCAAGGCGTCGGTCAGCGCCACCATTCCCGCGTAGAAGGCACGGCGCGCGGTGTGCAAGGGCTCGCCGGGTTCCAGCACGACCGCAAACTCGGCAAGATCGAACCGTCCTACATAGGTCAGCGTACCTGCCCCGCCCTCTTCCGCGATATCGAGCGCGTGGGCGAAGGCGTCACGGCTCTCGCGCAGCCTCACCAGCGTGAATGGCGGGGGCAGATTGATGGGCTCCGAAACGGCTGAGCGCCTAGGGGCTGTCAGTCGAACCTCCAGCTTCCTTTTCTTCCCATGTGAGAATAACTTAATCGAACAGAAGGGTCGACGCGAATCCGCTCGCCGCCGTTCCCAGACCTCTTCAGGAGGTAAGAGCTACGCATGCCGGATGTGCCGAAAACGATCCTGATCTGCTCGTGCGAAGACACGATGCGCCTCGATACGGGCGCCGTTCAGCGAGGTTGCCGCAAAAGCCAGATCGCCGAGTTCCGCCAGCTCTGCCGGGCAGAGCTTGAGCAATTTCGCAATGCGGCAGGGGCGGAAGGAACACTCGTCGTCGGCTGCAGTCAAGAGGCGCCGCTGTTCGGCGCCGAGGCAAAAGGGCGTTCCGGGAAAATGGAATTCGCCAACCTTCGCGAGACGGCCGGCTGGTCGACGGAGGGAACGAAGGCGGGCCCCAAGATGGCGGCGCTGCTCGCAGCCGCGTCCGAGCCTGCCCCTTCTTTTCCGTTCATCACCTTATCGAGCGAAGGGGTCATACTGATCTACGGCCGCGATGAAGTCGCGGTCGAAGCTGGCCAACTGCTTGCCGATCATCTCGACGTGACGATCATGATCACCAAGCCGTCGCAAATCATGCCGCCGGCGACGACGTCGTTTCCCATCGTCCAGGGGACCATCCGCAACGCCAAGGGCCATTTGGGAGCGTTTGAACTGACGGTCGATGACTATGCGGCCCCCCGCCCCTCCTCGCGCGACGCGCTTGTCTTCGAAGCACCGCGCAACGGCCTGACCTCGCGCTGCGACATCGTCCTTGATCTCTCCGGAGGAACCCCGCTTTTCCCGGCGCATGACTTGCGCGACGGCTATCTCAGTGCCGATCCGCGAGATCCAGCCGCTATGCTGCGCGCGGTGCTGAGGGCGCGCGACCTTGTCGGCAGCTTCGACAAACCGAAATACGTCAATTTCACCGCAGAAATCTGCGTCCATTCGCGCTCGGGACTGACCGGTTGCCATCGCTGCCTCGATCTCTGTCCGACCGGAGCAATCACACCGGACGGCGATCACGTCAAAATCAATGCTGAGGTCTGCGCCGGATGCGGCCAGTGCGCACCAGCCTGCCCGACAGGCGCAGCAACTTATGCCCTGCCGCCAGCGGATGCGCTGCTGCACAAGTTGCGCGCCATGCTGCTAACCTACCGCGAAGCCGGCGGCTCGCATGCCGTTGTGCTGTTTCACGATGGCCAACATGGCACTGCGTTGATCGATGCGCTTGCTCGTTACGGCGACGGGCTTCCGGCCAATGTTCTGCCGTTCGCGGTCAACGAGGTGACGCAGGTCGGGCTGGAAGCCGTCGCGGCGTCCTTTGCCTATGGCGCGGCGGGGATGCGTTTTCTTCTGCGGCCAAAACCGCTGCACGATGTCTCCGGTCTTTCCCAAACCATAGCGATGGCTGATATCATTCTTTCCGGGCTCGGATTTTCCGGACGCCGCGTCTCGGCCATCGAAACGAACGATCCGGATGTACTTGGGGAAGTACTGCGGGCAATCGAACCCATGCCGGCTGCGGAGCGTTCCGCAACCTTCAAAACGGTAGGCAAGCGGCGCGACCTGCTTCGCTTCGCCCTTCACGAATTGCACCGTGTCGCGCCTGCGCCGTCCGACGTCATTGCGCTGTCCCAAGGTGCGCCGCTTGGTGCAGTCACCGTCAATACGGACGGATGCACTTTGTGCCTGGCCTGCGTGTCGGCCTGTCCCACCGGTGCCCTTCGCGACGATCCCGAACGTCCCGTGCTCAAATTCGTCGAAGATGCCTGCGTCCAATGTGGACTGTGCCAAAGCACCTGTCCGGAAAAGGTCATTACCTTGAAGCCGCAGATCGATTTCCGTGCGGCCACGGCTCCGCCCGTGATCATCAAGGAAGAGGAGCCGGCCCTTTGCATCCGCTGTGGCAAATCCTTCGGCGTGAAGAGCACGATTGAGAAAGTGGCAGCAAAGCTTGAGGGCCGGCACTGGATGTATCCAGCAGGCGATAAGCGGCTGGACGTGGTGAGAATGTGTGCGGATTGCCGCGTCATCGCCATGAGCGAGCAGCAGTTCGATCCGTTCGTCGGCGTCTCGGAGCGCGCGCCGCCGCGTACGACTGAAGATTATTTGCGCCTGCGAGAAAGCAAGGACTAGGACGCGGGCTCGCGAAGGCAGCCATTCGCAGAGTAACGAACCGCGGGAGCACGTTATGTCTAGATCCTTCAAAGTTACGTCGTTCGTTGCTGTTCTATTCGTTAGCGTCGCCGCCGTAGTGCCCAAGCCTGCCGAGGCCGCGAGCCCATCCAAGGCTGACAAGATTGCCCTCAAGCGGGCGATCGTGGTCTGCAAGGCGGAGGCAAAGGGCAAGAAGATCAAATGGCTCTCGCGCCGGAAGTACGTCAACAACTGCGTCGCCGAGGCCATGAAGGACCATCCCAGTATGGATGTCTCCACCTTGCTCAAGCAGCATCCGGATTTGACGGATCTTCCGGTTGAGCAATGGCCTGGGTATTAGGCAGCTGCGCCGAGGCGCGGGGACGGCGGTGAGGCCTTCTTCGCTTGATCCGCGCAGCCGATCGTG
Organism: Bradyrhizobium sp. LB14.3; assembly: GCF_040547985.1. Taxonomy (NCBI): domain Bacteria; kingdom Pseudomonadati; phylum Pseudomonadota; class Alphaproteobacteria; order Hyphomicrobiales; family Nitrobacteraceae; genus Bradyrhizobium; species Bradyrhizobium sp. LB14.3. Next base: position 58,870 of record NZ_JBEPQT010000022.1, on the reverse strand, counting down.
CGACGAGTTATTTCGATGTCACACGCCCCAGAAAGTCCGTAAGAGCCCTGCGATCCTCCGCAGATCCAATCCGCTGCTCCGGCATTTTTGTCCCCGGCGTGTAGGTGTTCGGACCGAGCTCAAACAGCTTTGACACCGTCTCGGGCGTCCATACGATGTCCATCCGCTTCAGGGCATCGGAGAAGCGATAGCCTGGCAGCGACGCAATCCTGCGGCCGTATAAGCCCGCAAGCGTGGGGCCGGCACGTTGTGCGTCCCGCTCGGAGAGGGTGTGACAGGCAACGCACGCCCTGAACACCTCGGCGCCGTGATCTCCCGCATAGGCGGCAAGCGGATCGCGCGACGTTGCCTGCAATGATGACCCGATGGGTTCGCCGGTCCGCGCGTTCCAACGTCGGATCTTGCCGTCGGCGCCACCTGTCAGCAACGTTGCGTTGTCCGGTAAAATCGCGACCGACCACACGGGCGAACCGGGATCGGCCAGCGTTCGCGCGATGCTTCGTGTCTTTCGGTCGATGACGGCCACGGCGCCGCCGATTCCGGCAGCAACGATCAACGTGCTATCCGGAGAGATCGCGAGCGCGACGATCGGCGTCTGGCCGGCTTGCACCTCGCCGCTTTCCTCGCCCACCGTCGTCAGGAAGCGCAGCTTCCCATCGGCACCAGCCGTTGCGATCTCGCCGTCGGGCGCGACGGCCACGGCGTTAAGGGGTGAGCCCAACATGGAGATGTTTGGGGTGCCACCTGCCAACGGCCAGATCCTCAGCTCGCGATCGTAGCCCACGCTGACCAGCGATCGTCCATCCGCCGTGAATGCGACGCCGTTGACGTTCTGCGAATGCCCTTCCAGCACCTGATGCGAGCCGTCATCAAGCGACCAGATGCGAGCCGTGTGGTCCCAGGAGGCAGAAGCCAGTCTTGCGCCATCCGGCGAGACAGCAAGTGAAACGATCGGCGCCGTGTGGCCTTCGAAAACCTGGTCCGGCTGCTGCCGGCCAGGCGTCCAGATCGCTATCTTCGCATCCGCTGCGGCGGTCGCCATTCGCCCATCCTTCAGGAAGGCTACCGCGTTCACCGCATTCGAGTGAAAGCGAAGAACCTGTTCTGCGGATTCGGTCTTGAGCGACCATCGGATTGCGGCGGTGTCGAAGCTGCCCGACAGAACACTGTCGCCATCACTGGAAATCGCAATCGCCCGTACGGGCCCGCCATGACCCATCAGCTGCGCATGCGCCGACGCCATATGAATCGCAAGCATTGCCGCAACCATGCGGAGATTTGTGCCGAAACTTGGGACCCAATTCATCTGCGGCTTACAGGTGGTCCGGCATGCCATCGCTCGGTCTCGTCAACGAGTGAAGCCGTTGTTCGGTTTCAATGCTGCATCGTAGGAAACGAACGGTATCTGCTACTCAATGCCGCAATGGCCCTTGTCAACTTGAACGGGGCATAGCCAGATCCTATGCTTGATCATGACGCGTCAAGGATGACGGCATGCAAATACGACCCAAAACGTATCTGCATCTCATTTCTCTATGGCGATCAGTTCGCGATGCGATTTCGCCACATCATGACCGTGTGCCCGCTAAAACGTCACCGTTCCTTATCTATACCGCGGTCGTGCTCGCGTTTCTCGTGGCCATACTTGAAGTAGATGCTCATCGAGGCGAGCTGCAATCGCTTGGTCTCGTAGGCGGCGACTACCCAGTCCAAGCTGGTTTTTTGAGCCCATAGCGCTCGCCGCTCGACCAAGCTCTTCTCCGACCTCGAAGGCCCTTTCAAGCGGCAGCGGCAAGCGCGACCTCTTCGTTAGCGCTTTGATTCCCGCGGATAGACCAACGACCGATCATCAAATTCGTCTATCGGGAGCTTTTCTGCGCTGCGGCCGCTTTGCATGTCATGCAATGTTGACATGCTTCCGGTTCCAGCACGCCCGATTGTCGAGACGGTGTGTGATCGCGGGACGCTGGTCACGGCGACAAGCAGACCGACGGCAGCGATTACAGAGATAATCAGAAGCTTCATGTGAAATCTCCTGTTGCTCGAAACACAGCAAACTCTTGCAGCATTCTGATTAGTGCGAGGCGCGACGCCGAGCTGTGAGCAGCCTCACATCTCCTGGGATTCTTGCGCTGCGGCTGGTCAGGTTCCGAATTTGGAACCCGTGCAGGTCAAATCGTGCAGGTCAAATCAGGCCGGCTCCGTGTCCGAGAAAAATTTTCTGATCGCGCGGATAGCAAGGCTCGTACTTTGTAAAGTGAACAATCTCAGGAGGAGCTTCAGGACAGCCCGGATTGGCGCCGCCTAGCGCGGAACGGACGAACATTCTGTTCGTTCAAGGGCTGAATATCCAAAGAAGGATGAAATTCGATGAGGGCCTCCATTATCATCGCCACACTCGCGATCATGCTCGGCGGCACCGCACTTTCGCTGGCGCAACAGAATGCGCAAGGCGCGGTTGAACTGAGCAACGGCACAAAGGTGCCGCAGAATCCATCCTTACCGAAACTCAACCTCACGAACACGCAGCGCGAGCAGATTCGCAAGGCTGTGCTAACAGAACACAACGAAGTCGAATTCCGGCTAATGGCCACCAAGTCCGCCAAGGACTTTACCCCTGCCGTTGGCTCCAAGATTCCAAAAGGAGTTAAGGCCCAATCGCTGCCAACGCCGGTCCTAACGCAAATGCCGGAATTGCGTGACTACATGTACGTGAAAATGAAGGACAAGGTGCTGATCGTGAACGGCATGACCAACAAGATCGTTGATATATTCCCGGAGACGGAGCCACTTTCTTAACGGCATGGTGGCGTACCACCCCAATCCCGCAGACGGTCCGTTTTGCCCGCCCTGATATCCTACTCTACGACAGACATGTAATTGACGACAGACATGTAATTGGTCTGTACCAATTGACGGGCGCTTCGATCATGTTCGCGTAGACGAGTACGATCTCGAGCTCGCCCGCATTTGGTATCAATTGCACCTCGAGCGCATCCAGGAAGACGCCGAAATCCGGCAAGCTGATTTAGTTCAGGTTGAACAGATTGCGCGTGGCTATCCTTCTCGCGAGCGCTTCCAATGACCTAGCTGGTCCGCCAACAAACCAGCACAAACCGCCGCGGCGTCTTCGCAGAGAGCCCGTTTTGCTCGCCGTGATATCCTATTTTGCGACGCGCATTGGCTCGACCTGTATCAATTGATCTGCGCGCCCTATCTCATGCCGCGAAGATAAAAAGAACCAAAGGAAACAGCGTACATCTGTGGGTCAAAAATCAAAGATATCCAACCGGGTAGTGTTCGGCCACCATTTTGAGCCTTCCTTGCGGATCGATTGAAACACAACATTCGGCCGATCGCGGCCGCGACGTCCTCCGCGGATGAACAGCGGCTATGCCTACCAGCAGCGATTCTCCCGGATGCCGAGCACCTGGGTCGACTTCGTCGACCAGAACAAGGCGGCCGAAAGCGAGATCGCCCGCCTGAATGTGCGACGCGCCTACGAAGACGGCCGGCGCGAGGCGACCGAAGCGGTCAAGGAAGGCTGGACCGCGCCCGCGACCGACGATCGCGCCGCCGTTCGACCCCGTTGCGATGTTCGACCGCCTCGTCCAGGACGCCGTCGCTCAACGGCTTCTGCTGCTTCCCCTGCCGCAGGTGGGCTCGATCTCGCCCGCCTCCGAGCCTGCGGCACAGATCCGCACCGAGGAACCGGCTGAGAACACATCCAACCGCATGTCCGAGGTGCTGGCAGATTTCCTCAAACCGCTGGACCGCAAACGCAAGCACACTGCAAAAGGCCGTGGTGAAGCAGCGCCGGTCGTTCAGTTCGCCGTAGATCTTCTGGGCGACCCCCGGATGGACGAGCTGACCGAGGCCAAATGGAAGCAGCTCGATGAGGCGTTGCCGGACATTCCCAACCGCGACAACATCCCGCGCAAGTGCTCCGAGACGCTGTTTCAGCGTTACAAATACGCGGAAACGACAAACTGGTCGAAGCTGGAGCGCGTGACCATCACCACCATCAAGAGCAGGTATTGGGCCGGTCTCTACAAGTTCGTCGACTTCGCCATCACGGAAAAATTTTATGAGGGGCCGCGCCCCAAGTTCGTGTGCATTGATCCCGAAAACCTGGCGCCGCTGCCGCGCGACGCTTTCGATGATGACGAGTTGCTGACCTTGCTGCGGTTGCCGCTCTTCACCGGCTGCAAGAATCGCATGCATGTCTGGCAGCCGGGCAGTTATTTCGTCCAGTCTCATATTTGTTGGGGCTTCCTGATCTGCATCCTCACCGGCATGCGGCCCGGAGAGGTCGGCCAGCTCGAATGTGCCGACATCCGCACCGAAGGCGAGTTTTTCTATTTCGACCTTAGGCCGTTCGACGCACGCAACGGGCGCGTGGCGCTTCAAGATTTACGCAATCTGAAGACGAACGCAGCCGGGCGCGTGATCCCAATTCATCCTTTGCTGATTGAACTAGGGCTCCTCGATAGAATGCATGAATTGATGGACAGACGAGAAGAACGGCTTTTTCCCGAATGGGACTCCTACGTCCGTACAAAGGACGGCACTACACGCTGGTCACAGCCGCTGAGCAAAGCTTGGCAGTACGTTAAAAAGCTTTTGAAGATTGATCGAGCTGACCTCACGTTGTACAGCACGAGGCACCTGATGGCGGACTGGCTCGACAACGAAGCAATCGCTCAACGCACGCGCGATCGTATTCTCGGGCACGCCAGCGACGTTCGAGGGCGCTATGGACGCAAAGGCGTTCTCGATCCGCAAATCGCGGCGAAGATCGAGGCGCTCGAACCGCCAGCAATTAAGCTGATGAGAGAGATCCTGCTCGCGGCGACGAAGCGCGCCGACGCCGGCGGCCTCACGGTCCTGAAGACTTATTGAGTTTTAGCTGGGCTGAATGGCGCACTGGGACAACTTCGTCATCAATTTCAGGATAAGCGGTACTTCTGGCTCGGACGGGAGGGATCGAATCTCCACGCGCCTACATTGAACCCGTGGAAAGATCGAGCTTTTCACGTTCCCTTGCCGAGGCTGTATTACACGCCCTGTGAGACAGCGAGCAAGCTGCGTAGACGGCGCGCCGGCGCCAGCAGCTTTTCAACCCGCAAAGTGAACTAGCAGATTGACAACTCCCACCCTGCATTCCGCCTGACCTGATCTCGATGGAGCAACCGTCAAAACCGGAAGCGTGCAGTCCCAAGAGCGGGAAAGGTTACATGTCACACTCAATTAATTGTCCAGAGCCTCTCAGAAATTTGTGACTTGGAGCTATCTTGTTGCAGCAATGCCCGGATCCCAGTTTGACTGTGTGATCAGATACGGAGAACGAACAAAATGCGTGTATTATTGGCGACGCTCCTCGCAGTGGCTTCGTTCGACCAGGCCCGCGCAGAGGCAAAGACCAACAGCCCGGATGCAGCGTGTCGCTACACGTTAGCAAGCGGCGAAACGTACCAGATACCCGCGGGCCAGACTCTTTGTTGGCGCGTACCGCCTCCCTCATATAGATCTTACACGCTCCTGCGTTGTGATCCGCCATTTCAGGAATTCAACCGGGTACGACTGGGCGATGGCCGCTGCAACAGGTACGAGGAACGTCAATAGCCGCAGGCGAAGGAGCGCTTCGATGGCGGTCCTCGCCGCGAGGCCATAGGGGCGTGAAGCTCGGCCGTGGAGCAGGCGATTTTGATCACGGGGTCCTGGTCAAAGCCCCAGCGCGCTACCAACGAGCCATCGACCCGCCGCATCGGATACTACTCCACCGTGTGTTCTCGTCCTCGTTAGAAGGCCGCACCCCAGCGGCGGCGACCGCGCCTAGCTCTTCCCGAACAGCCTGTGACGGGCAACCTCCAGGCGTCGTAGCTCGGCGCAAACGTCGGCCCGTTGTCCAGATTCCCGCGCGATGTCGATCAACATTCGGGTGCGCGCCATAGCCGCCCGGACTGATTCTGCTGATCGGCTTCGTACTAGGCGAGCGCGTAACCAACCGGGCAAACTTTACCCGTGTCGCCGAGGACTCGGCAATTTCTTCTCGCCGGCCAAGGTCGCCCAGGTACTTCAAGGGTGGGACACCGAGAAAATTAGGCAGGGCGCTTTGGCACGCGCGTTGCAACATGAGATCGTCTTGGGGACCGAACATGCAAGTCACGACTGGATCATCACCTTTCGGCTACCAGGCCGCGAACGCAACTTCGTCGATGACGAAGACGCCGGCGGCGTTCAACGGCGGCAGCGTGCAAGCGAGCGGAGATGGCGATTCGGGCGACGGCAGCGCAGTGGCGGACTTCCTGAAATACGCGAAGATGAATCCGTTCGATCGTATGCGGGCCGGCATTTTGAAAAGCATGAATCTCACCGATGCCGATCTCGCTAAAATGACCCCGGACCAGCAAGCAGCTGTCGAGCAGAAGATTAGGGATGCAATTGAAAAGCAACTTGAAAAGACGGGCCAGCAAGCCGGCAGTCTAGTCGATCTCTCGGCATAATTGCCGCGCAAAGGACCACCGCCTCGTTCGATTTCGCGAGACACTCATTGGTGACGGATGAAACGTTGAAAGACGTTAGCGCTTGTGCGTCGCCACTCTCAACTTCTGAGCCTTCAAAGGCCCGGGGCTTTGTTGACCCATGTGGTCCTCCCCTTCTCGGCAAAGGCCGGCTGCTGCCCACGGCCGAAGCAAAACAAACCGGTCCTGCCTACAGCATCTCGAGCGCCTCGCGTATTCCTTCGCTCTTCAAAGTCGTATGTCGAGCGCCGCAGTCCCGGACAACTGTGTGTTCTGCGCGTCTACAGAAGAGCCAAAGTAAGCAGCCAGTTGCGAGAGGCCGGAGAGCATTCGCCGGTCCTCAACTCTATCTTCCTCGGAAGGCATAGTACCGGAACTCGACAACTGAGCCTGAACCCCGCTACCTCCGAGCGCGAAGCGGAATGCGGACAAAGTGCGCCCATCTCCAAGGCTCGTCGACACCTTCGACAGAATGTCGAGCTTGCCCAGTAGAGCGCCACCGCTCGACGAACCGCTTAATCTACCCAGAGTGGGTGGAGCGTCGCCGCGCCCTCGCGCTGCTTTGGCAAATAGACCTGCGGCCCACCCGTGACAATCATCGCCTTAACTCCCACGCCATGCTCGCTTCATGGATCTTAAGTAGCAAGAACAATGCCACACAAGTGCTGTGCCAAATGGCTGATTTCATTCGTCGCGGCCGCGATATTCTCGTCAAAGTGGGAGCGATAGGCATCATTTGCCGGCAAGATTTGACCAGTCAACGTTACATGGCTCAGATCCGATACGCGAGCGTGCAATCGGTTGCCGTAATCGGAGTGATGGCCAACAGATATCAAGTCGTCGGAACCTCCACAAAGTCCATTTCACGACTCAAATTGGAGCGCGGAATCGCAATGACAGCTACCAGTAGAAGATAACCGCTCTCCCAATCTCGCAATCGAACGAGGTATCCTTGAGCACTACGAAATTGACGGCACCAAGAGTCATCGTATGAGCTTCAATCTTACCGTCTGCATGCACCCTAAACGACAAGAACTCTCTGACCGATCTGTCCGGCCTCACGGTGAAATGGGTCGTCGCGAAAGCAATCGTTCCATCTGACTGGATCATATATCCATCAAACCGCATACTCGCCTTGATCGGGGCGCCCGCGAGACCCGCGCCGTGAACTTGACAGGCGGAGAAGTCGATTAGCATGCGCGGCTCCTTCCCCTCGAGGATCGCGTCCTTAAGGGTCGCATAATCGGCGTTCTTGGGTTCGTCCGCGATCGCATCGCAGGTCCAGGAGCTGAACACGATTGTCAGAGCGACGATTAGGCTTGTGAAAGGGCTTTGCAAGTATGGCTCCCGGCGGCAGGGAATCCCAACTGGATTTCATCTTGTCTACGCGCATGCGACTGCATCCGCAGCCTAGCAGGTTCCCGATCTGAATTTAGCCGCCTCATGATTGGTGACGACTTCTCGAATTACCAGAGCATGCAGTTTCTGAATAAACCCAGGGTGAAGAGCACTCTGCGTTGCGAGCATGCATAAGCGCTTCAATTGCGCTGCTTCACGTTTGGGATCTCGAGATGCCAATCCATGTCTGGCCTTGAGTTCTCCTATCGCATCGGTACAGCGAAAGCGCTCCGCGAGCAGGTGCACTAGCGCCGCATCCAGGTTATCGATGCTCCGGCGCAACTTCGCCAGATCGCCAGAACACTCTTGGTGATCTTCCGTCATCGCAACTTCCTTCCATGCGTGCGCGCAGCTCAGAGCGCTATTCAGGCGGCATATCCTAGCGGCCGTCCCGCCCCGACGGATCTGCTGCGCCACCACAGGTGTCTCGATTGCGCAGCTGTAACGTCCGCTCACCATCGCGATAGATTCGAATTCCCGGCTTCTCCACCGGAACTGCACGCGTTTTCATGATCATTGAACAGCCTGAGACAACCTCACCGAGGACAACCCGCCTTTTTGCAGAATGAAGTCCGCGATTTCATCCACACCCTGGCCACTCTTCAGATTGGAAAAGATGAATGGCCGCACGCCTCGCATCCTCCGAGCGTCACTTTCCATGATTGCCAAATTGGCGCCAACCATAGGCGCCAGATCGACCTTGTTGATCGCCAATAAATCGGATCTCGTGATCCCGGGTCCTCCCTTACGGGGAATTTTCTCGCCTGCGGCGACGTCGATCACGTAAATGGTCAGGTCAACGAGCTCCGGGCTGAAAGTCGCGGCGAGATTGTCGCCCCCCGATTCGATAAAGCAAAGCTCCGCATGGGGGAACCTTAAGTTCATGTCATGGATCGCAGCCAAGTTCATCGAGGCGTCTTCTCGTATGGCCGTATGAGGACAGCCACCTGTTTCCACCCCCATGATGCGCTCGGCCGCCAGCGCCTGCGCTCGAGTCAGGATGAGTTGATCCTCCTTGGTGTAGATGTCGTTTGTGATCACGTAGATATCGTAGAACTTGCGCAGATGCTTACACAGAGCCTCAACCAGCGCCGTCTTGCCGGAACCAACTGGGCCGCCTATTCCGACGCGGAGTGGACCATTGGTCGTTGAAACGGCGGACGTGCTGAGAGACCGGTCGTCACGTTGGGATGTGCTCATGAGCGAAACAACCTCGTATACTGCAGCTCGTGGGCAATGGATGCCAGCTCAGCCATCACACCCGCCGAACCAAGATCGTCGACAGTTTCGCGGGTTGCGATTTCACTCCGCGACAGGATCGCCTGCTCGAGCGCGGCGATCGCGAACTGACCATCAGTTTGACCGAGAGGCACCAATCGTACGCCAGCACTCACCAAGTTAGCGACGTAGCTGTGCAGGAATGCCGGGAGAGCAATGCCGACGGGTATTTGCGAGCGTGCAGAGCAAACGCCAAGGAGGACGGCCGATACCGGCGGACATTTCGGATCTGAGAAAATATCCAGAACTCGATCCGGCCACGCGCGGCGGAGAGTTGTGAGATACGCAGACGACTGCTGTGCTGCCTCGAGCGCAAATTCGGATGTCCCGCGCGACGCTGCGGCGAGTTCTGCGAGATGCGGCAGTTGGTTTTCCGCCGCCTCGGTCACACACCGATACGCCTCGATGAAGAAGATGGCCTCATTCCGGCCGGAGCCGTAGCAAAGGTCGGCCTCAAGCCACTCGATGAGGCTGCGGCGGTCCGAAATGTATCCAGCCTCCACCGCCCACTCCAGGCCGTGCGAATAGCTGTAGGCCCCGTTCGGGAACGACGGCGAAAGCCAGCTCAACAGCCTTATGAATGCCAAGGCCGAATATTCGGGGTTCTCGTCTGTCATCGCACCACCACGCAAGAAAAGTCATCAGTACATGAAGTATCGCTGCGCCATTGGAACGACATCCACCGGCGGACAAGTGAGAAGTCGTCCATCTGCCCGCACCTCATAGGTCTCGGGATCGACTTCCATCTGAGGCAACGTGCTATTGAGAATCATGGAATGCTTGCCGATCGATCGCGTGCCCGAGACCGGCAAGAGGCGTTTTTCGAGGCCCAGCTGGATCGTCGTTTCGAGTGAGGCTTGGCTCACGAATGTCACCGAATTTTTGGCAGGAGAGCGGCCAAAAGCACCAAACATCGGCCTGTAATACTCCGGCTGAGGCGTCGGTATCGACGCATTAGGATCGCCCATGATCGCAGCGACGATCATGCCGGACTTCAAAACCATATCAGGCTTGACGCCGAAGAACGCCGGGTCCCAGATGACGATGTCTGCAAGCTTCCCGACCTCGAGCGAGCCAATGTAGCGCGACATTCCCTGCGCGATGGCTGGATTGATGGTATATTTTGCGACGTAGCGCCGAGCCCTGAAATTGTCGTTCTGTCCGGCCTCCTCCGACATCCGGCCGAACTGCTTCTTCATCTTGTCGGCGGTCTGCCACGTACGCGTGATCACCTCGCCGACGCGCCCCATCGCCTGGCTATCCGACGACACGATCGAGAACGCGCCGAGGTCGTGCAGGATGTCCTCGGCGGCAATCGTCTCTTTCCTTATGCGGCTTTCGGCGAAGGCGACGTCCTCTGGGATACGACGGTCGAGATGATGGGTCACCATCAGCATATCCAGTGCTTCGTCGAGCGTGTTCGTCGTGTAGGGACGCGTCGGATTGGTCGAGGCGGGGATGATGTTGCTCTCGCCGCAGACCTTGATGATGTCCGGCGCATGGCCGCCACCCGCCCCTTCGGTGTGGGCGGCGTGGATCGTCCTTCCCCTGAACGCGGCGATCGTGCTCTCGACAAATCCGCCCTCGTTCAGGGAATCGGTGTGGATCATGACCTGCACGTCCATGTCGTCGGCGACGGAAAGGCAGCAGTCAATGGCTGCCGGCGTTGCGCCCCAGTCCTCGTGCAGCTTCAGACCGCATGCCCCGGCTTCGATCTGCTCGACCAGGCCCTCGGGTACGCTCGCATTGCCCTTGCCGAAAATGCCGAAATTCATCGGGAAGGCATCCAGCGCCTCGAGCATCCGATGGATGTGCCACGGCCCCGGGGTACAGGTCGTTGCCGTTGTTCCCGCGGCGGGTCCGGTGCCTCCGCCCATCATGGTTGTCACGCCCGAGAAGAGCGCCTCCTCGATCTGCTGCGGGCATATGAAATGAATGTGGGTATCCATCCCTCCCGCGGTGATGATCTTGCCCTCGCCCGCGATGATTTCCGTCCCCGGCCCGATGATGATCGACACCCCCGGCTGTGTGTCAGGGTTACCCGCCTTGCCGATGGCAAAGATGAGCCCGTCCTTGATCGCAACGTCGGCCTTGACGATTCCCCAATGATCCAGGATCAGTGCATTGGTAATCACCGTATCGACCGCTCCCTGCGCGCGCGTGAGCTGCGATTGTCCCATGCCGTCGCGAATGACCTTGCCGCCGCCGAACTTGACCTCCTCGCCATAGATCGTGAGATCCTTCTCGGGCTCAATGAACAGATCGGTGTCCGCCAGACGCACCTTGTCGTCGACCGTGGGGCCGAACATTTGCGCATAGGCTCTGCGGCTCATCGTGTGTGACATGTCTTCCTCACCTTATTCGATGGAGCCGGACGCATCGGTCCTTGACTCCAGAGGCCCCATCACGCTGCCACTGAAGCCGTAGACGCGCCGCGCTCCGGCAAACGGAATCAATGAGACCTCGCGCGACTGACCTGGCTCAAACCGCACGGCCGTCCCGGCCGGGATGTCGAGGCGGCATCCACGAGCGGTAGATCGATCGAATGTGAGTGCGGCGTTCACTTCGGCGAAGTGATAATGGCTGCCCACCTGGACAGGTCGGTCGCCGGTGTTGGATACGTGAATCGATAGTCCCGTCCTGTCCCTGTTCAGGACGATGTCGCCGTCAGCCGGAATGACCTCCCCAGGAATCATGCGAGGCCTCCGAGCAGCAGCAGCCCAACAAGCCCGGCAGAAACGCCCGCCGCGCGAAGCAAACCTCTTCTGGCCGAGCTTCTTCCCCAAGACCCGATGGCCATGCCGACCAGGAGCAGAGCAGCGGTCGCCGTTGTGAAGCCGATCACGTAAGGCACGAGCATCGAGGCGGCTTCAGTTCCGTGCGCGTGACCATGGAAGAACGCGAACAGGCCGACGGCCGCCGCGCCCAGCATGACGGGCATCCTGAATTCAGACGCAACGAACGCTCCCAGCATCACCACCGAGAAGCTGATCGCCACCTCCACAAAGCCCATCTGAAAGCCCGCGCTTGCCGCGGCGAAGCCGCCCAGCATCGCGATCAGAAAGGTCAGCGGCCACACGGTCCTCGCAGATCCGGCCACGAGCGCGCTCCACGTTCCCACCAACGTGATCGCAATCAGATGATCCGCGCCGCTGAACGGATGGACGAGACCCGCCTCGAACGAACTGCCCGTGCCCGGGACTGGATGAGCAAAAGCCGGCGAGGCAAGCACGCTCAGCATGGCGACGCAGAAAGGCGCGAAACGCATCATCAGCTCCTATCGGATCGGGTTGTGCACCGGGACAAGCTTGGTCCCGTCCGGAAACGTTGCCTCCACCTGGACCTCGCGGATCATTTCCGGGATACCCTCCATGACCTGGTTGCGGCGTAGAAGCCGGGCGCCTTCGGACATCAGATCCGCGACGGATCTCCCGTCGCGAGCGCCTTCCATGATGGCATCCGAAATCAATGCGATGCTTTCGGGATAATTCAGCTTGACACCTCGCGCGAGCCGGCCACGCGCAACGCTCGCGGCGAGGGCTATCATCAGCTTGTCTCGTTCCCGTGGCGTCAGATTCAAGATGCTCCTCCCACTTGGCCGCGCTGCTAACAGGACCACATCTTCGGCACTCCGAAGGGACCCGATCCGAGTTCATGGTTGAGTTGATCGAGGAAGCGGCGCAGACCTCGCCTGAGATCCACGCTTGCAATCGCGGCTACCCGGACCACGATGATCGCGCCCACGATCGTGACGCCGCACGCGCATTCCAGGGAAGCACCGATCTCGCGCAATCTCTCGAGCCGGGCCTCAAGACCCGGACCGAAATAGATCATTGTCGCGATCGCTTTCCAGTTCGAGAGTAGGGCCGTCTTCCGAACCTGCAGGAGCGCATGGTCTGACGCGAGGAAGCCATCTGCCCAAACGAGACGGCCGTCGACCCTGACGCGCCAACTGTCCAGAATGTGCCCGGCAAGAACCTCCTCGCCGCTCTCGATGCGGCCAAGAACCAACCACTCGAGGGCAATCAATTCGGCGCCCGAGCTCACATCGATCTCGGTCTGTCGCGCGATGCGCGCCTGATTGAAGACGATCGTCTCTTGCGGAAGCCACGCAAGCCGGGCGCTTCCCTCAGCCCATAATCGCGTCCGGATTCGGGCAGGCTGATCTAGCGCTCGATAGACCTTCTCCGCGGCCTGCGTGGTCACCGCGACAGACGCATTGCCTTGAGCGCCCACCTCGATCCTGATCTCGTCGCCGCCTGCGACACCGCCCGAGGTATTGATGAGGACGGCCTCCTTGCACCGACGATCATCGACATTCGGGAAGGCAACGGCCATCGGAAACTTCTGATAGACGTCAATGATCTCCGTGCCGTTTGCGGCGCCGGAGAACAGCACGCGAGCTGCCCCGACAGCGCGCTGCAGATCGAATTGTTCCATGGAGCTCTGCCCTTCTCCTGGATGGCCGGGATGAGACGCGGATGTCCCGCGAGAGCGCTCGTGAAGTGCTTCAAACATCCGTCTCGGGGCTCATGATTGACCTTGTGTCTCGCATGTCTGCGAGGGAGAGGCCGGGCGCGGAACGGCAATGCCGACCACGCCCGGACCTCGTGCCGCGAAACCGGGATCAGAAACCCACAAGCCCCTGGGAGCTGTTGTACGGGATCTTGACGCTGCCGATCTCCTTCAGCGAACCGTTCAGCTGGGTGCTGTAGCTGATCAGCTTCGAAGCGTTGCCGTAGATCTGATAGAGATACGCGCCGTCCGGCGAGATCCAGCTATCGCTGGGACCGCTCGTCACGGTTCCGTTCAATGCCCTCGCGGTGCCGTCGCCGGTGACCTTCGGACACGCCGGGTCGCACGCAATCTCCAGGCCGCTACCGTTGATCCGGTAGCTGCTGATGTTGCTGTAGCCGAAGTTCGTCGCGTAGATCGTGCGATCATCGGGCGCGACGGCCAGCCAGCATAGCTCGGACGGCAGGCCCGCGCTGGTGTCGATCTTGACGAGCGGGCCGATCTTGATCGAGCCGTTCTTCTCAATGGTACAGATCGAGCATCCGTCGCCGACGGCATAGCCGATCACGAACGTATTCGGGCGCTGATGCAGGAAGGCAATGTAGAACGGTGAGCCGCCCTTCGCGTCGTAGAATTTGGCCGTGCCGAGCGAGCCGTCCTTTTGCAGGGCGAACGTGGCGAGGCCGTCCGGATCCGGCGCATTCGATGCGATCGAGTGCAGCGCGCCGCCAGCCCGCTGGACCCAGAGAATCGGCGAGCCGTCGGGATAAACGCCGGTGAGCGCGATCGGTTCGTCGAAAGTGGTGCCGACAAGCACGAGGTCCTCGCTGGGCGAGACCACGACCATCGTGGAGACACGGTTCCGCTTGCTGTACGTGTTCACGGTGTATCGCTCGGGCCGCGTCTTGAGCATGCCTTCGGCATCAACCGACATCAGCCGAAGATGATCCGGTCCGAACGAGTGCAACACGAAGAGGGTGCGTGTCGACGGGGCGAAAGCCAGCGATTTAGCCGTGCCACTCCTTCCATCGACCGGGTTGCCGGTCGACTTCACGTCGAGCAGCATCGGACGACCGTCGCTATCCAGGCGGAAGCTCGAAACGGAGTTGTCCCCACCATTGGTCGCGAACAGAAAGCGCCGATCGGATGTAATGATCACGCTTCCCGCGCCCTCAAAGGAGTTGGGCGCGCTGTCCTGGCCGCTGATCGGCTTGAATTCACCGGATCCAGCGCCGCCCGTCTTGATACGCGCGATCTCGACCAGCTTGCCGTCCGCCTGCCGCGTGTAGTGAATAATGGTGTTATCGATCTCATTGGTCTGGATGTAGAGATGGCCAGTCTGCCGTTCCGACATTCCCATCTCACTCGTCGTCGCCTCTTTAGCCATCTCTCGCTCCTTTGATGATTGGCTTTGGTAAATCGAATGACTTTCGGTGCCCTGCACCATTGCTATTGCTTCAACGGAGGGTATCCATCGACGTAAACCCACTCGGATGTCCGCACAGGCACATGGCACGCCTGGCATTGGGCCCTGTAATTCGTCGTCGTCTTTTTTGAGCGATCGCTCGCGTCGAACCAGGACCATCCCCAGCCGTCGCCCCACAGCGCGCTCTCCGGGTGACTGTTCGCAGCGTCCTTCACCATGACGAACTACCCCTTCAAAGCATCGGCGCGGCTGACGGTGCCGGTCGTCATTTCAGAGGTTGCCGCCTTGAACACCTCCTTGACCAGCACCGCACCGTCGGGGAAGCGCTTGTCCCTCCGATAGGCGTCGATCACTCCCGGCGAAGCGTACACGACGTGAAGCTCCTTCGAGCCGTGACTGTCGTCTGCCGCAATCGCCCAGCTTCCGAGGAGCTGATAGGTCGAACGATAATCATCGGGCACATGCAGATGCCCGTCGCGGTCGGCGAGACTCACACCGGTCGAAACACCATCCGTCGCGTTTGCCGGCAGCTGTGACTGCCTAACCGCGGCCGCGATCCCAAGGATCACAACGAAGGCGATACAAGCGGCTTTGAGGATTTTCATGTCGATCTTCCGCCGATTACGCGGTCAGCGCGCGTCCTTGTTGTCCAGCAGCGGATAGAACTGGGTCCAGACCTCATCCTTCTTGGCGTTGGCAATATGGCAGTAGGCGCACTCGTCCTTCGACTTCACCTTGGCCATCGACGCCTTTGGTTCGTGGTGATTGAAGTTGAAGTATCCCCATCCGTTGGTATCGGCGAAGCGCTTGGAGTCCTTGACGGTCACGTCGGCTCCGTTCCACTTGCCCGGAAAGTACCCCCTTCCAGACGCCTCCGTTCGCGAACCGTCGGCGTTCTCCTGCGGCAACGTCAGCTGCAGCTCCTTGAAGAAGATCGTCCCTTCGGGGAATTCGCCGGTCTTCTTGTAGATCGCATACGAGCCCGGCTCGATATAGACGTTGTGGAATTCCGGGAAGTTCGCCTGCCCGCCGTTGAGGGCATTTGGCGTCAGCGGCGAGCCGACATAGACCCACTCATGAAAATCCTTCGGCAGGAGCAATTGCCCGTCTGCAGCGTATTGCGGTAAGTAACGCGCATTGCTCTGAGCGTTGCTGTCCTTGAACGATCCGAAGAACAGGATCGTCGCGACCGCACTGCCCGCGATGACTATCGCTGCTGCCTGACCTCCAACTCGCATAGCTTCCTCCGGCGATTGTGGACCGAGCGCGCGTGGCGTCGGCACGAATGATCTGTCGGAAACTAAGATAGCCAATCGCAGAAGAGCTTGCGCGTCGGCGATTGCCTTCGTTTTTTCTATCTTGATGTATTCCGTCCTGGCCTTGCGATGGCAACGATGTTCGCGCCCAAGGACGAAGCGCGCAGCCCGCCTGGTAGCGCGGCCGTTACGTTGCCGCGCTGAGCTCATTGGATCGAGCGCGTGCTGATTAGATGGCAAGACCTGAAAGCGGGGGTCTTCTCAGGTGATAGTCCGTACTGCTTTCAAATGCTTGTCCGACCCGGAGGATGGTTTCCTCGTCAAATGGCTTACCGATAATCTGAAGACCAATCGGAAGGCCATCAGGCGCGAAGCCGCACGGAATTGAAGCCGCGGGAAAGCCGGCCAGATTGAAGGGAGCGCAAAATCTGGCCGAGACCTCGAAGACCGTCTCCTCTTTCGAGCCGATCCTGCTCATAGTCTCGCCAACCTTCATTGCGGTATTCGGCAAAGTCGGTGTGACCATGACGTCAACGGCTTCCATTGCAGCGCGCAGTGACGATCTCCAATCAAAGCGGACCCGCTGCGCATTGATATAGGTCGTGGCGAGCGTCAGCTCACCTGCCTCAAGCAGGAACCGCACATCGTCCGCGTAAAGGTCGCCTTTCGACCGGAGGCTCTGCTGATGATAGGTCGCGGCCTCCGCCAAGGCGATGGCAAGCCACGAGTCGATGACCGCTTCCATGCTGGGAGCGGTCATCGGGACGATGGCCGCCCCCAGCTTTTCCAGCACATTCACGGCATTGCCGACAGCATGCGCCACTGCCGGCTGGACATCCTCGAAGAAGTAGTTGCCCGGCACGCCGACGCGTATACCTCTGACGTCGCCGTCCAGCGCCTTCGCATAGTCCGGTACGGGTAGGTTCTTGCTGCTGGGATCCTTCGGATCGACCCCGCTCATGACTCCAAGCAAGACCGCGAGATCTCTCACGGTCTTTCCCATCGGGGCGGGATGATCAAGTGACCAACTGACGACAGTAATGCCCGCTTTGCTCACGCGACCAAAGGTCGGCTTGATGCCGGCGACGCCATTCGCTGCGGCCGGCGTGCGGATCGAGCCGCCGCTGTCGCTGCCCACGCCCGCCAGGCACAACCCTGCTGCGAGAGCGGCCGCGGCACCGCCAGTCGAACCCGAGGGAATGTGATCCAGATTCCACGCATTACGGATTGGGGGGCTTCGAAGCCGAAGGCAAATTCATACGTTGTGGTGGTCCCGAGCAACACAGCACCCGCGTCCCTGAGCTTGCGAATGACGGTGCCATCGACTTGAGCTACGTAGTGTTCCCGCACCCGCGAGCCGGAACGGGTTCTGACGCCAGCGATGTCATACAATTCCTTGATCGCGATCGGGATGCCGTGCAGCGGGCCGCGATATTGGCCGTTGCGGATTTCAGCATCGGCCTGCTTCGCAGAAGCCCGCGCCTGGTCTGACAACACTTCGACAAACGCTTTCAGATGAGGATCGACCAGGGAGATGCGCTCCAGCATGTGCTCAGTGAGGTCGATAGGAGAGAGTGACCGGGACAATATCGCTTTCGCTGCCCCCGTAACGTCCAGGCAGCCGATGTCCATGCCTCAACCTCTGTTACCGTGGTCGAACCCAAGCGCAGGCGGCGATCATTGGCAACGTGTCCGCTCTCCGCATGACCGCTGCTCTGATCGAAGCCATCAGCGCGGCGATCCTGGCTCGGTCCGCCTCCGCGATGGAGATTCCCACCGTCGCCGCCAGTTCGTTCACAGTTGCTGGGCTGATCCGATCATCGCTCATTGAAACCTCCGTTGTTCGCAGAAATCGCCGGTCACGCCTCCAAGGGGCGCTCACGGCAAATTCGGTAATTGTCCTGCCATGGCCGAAGCCGCTCAAACGCCGCACTCGCCGCCAGCACGTCGAAGTCGGCATTTCGCCGACCTATGATCTGCATCCCGACCGGAAGCCCCTCGGACAAACCAGCCGGAATCGACGCCGCCGGATGGCCGGTAAAGTTCACGAAATAGGTCAGGCACCATCCGATCAAGGGATCTATGTCAACGCCGTTGATCGCCTTCGGACCGATCGTATTGCCGTCGCCCGCATTTATCGACCGGCGGACATGCGAGAGTCGGCGTGACGAGCAGATCGAACTTATCAAGGACGGTCTGAAACGCGTCGTACACCTCCGACCGGACGGCTTGGTCCCGGAAGAAATCGAGGCCGGACATGCGATTGGTCTTTTCGACCCAGTCCAGGTATTCGGGCGGAAAGTCGGCGCGATGCTGGCCTAGCAAATCGATGCCATCGCGCTTCAAGTTCTCGATCGCCTGCAGGTTCAGAAGCATATACAGGCGAGACCAGACGTCGCTCAGCTCCCGCTGCGAACCGGAGATGCCAAGCTTCACCTCTTCCACGTGGGCGCCTGCTTCCTCGAACGCCTTTAACGCGCGACCGACTGTCTCGGCGACCTTTCCGTCGACCGGAAAGACGTCCAAATTCGGACTATAGGCGATCTTGAGGCCACGGATGGACCGACGGATCGCCGCCGTGAAATCGACGACCGGCTCAGTCAGGCTGAAAGGATCGCGCGGATCATGGCCGGCAAGGACGTTCAACGCGATGGCGGCATCCTCGACCGTTCTGGTGATGGGCCCTTCGAAGAGGAAAGGAGAGTCGGCCGCGCCGAACGCATTGGGGCGCACCAGGAACGGCACACGGCCGAATGAAGCCTTGTAACCATAGACGCCACACCATGCGGAAGGAATGCGTATCGATCCGCCGGCATCCGTGCCTTCTGCAATGGGCAGAAGTCCATCGGCTACTGCCGCGGCACTGCCCCGGAAGAGCCGCCTGTATTCTTGGAAAGATCGAAAGGGTTGCGCGTGGGACCAAACAGGTAATTGTCGCAGGTGCCCCGGAAGCCCATGAGCGAACTGTTGGTCTTGCCGAGGAACACTGCTCCGCCACGCTTCTCCATGCACTCGCAAAACGCACAATAGGCGTTCACGACGTTGTGTCTGAGCGCGCGGATCCCGCCTAAGCTCGCAGGCCAGCCCGGCTTGAAGTCGAACAGATCCTTGAGCGCTGACGGAACGCCATGCAGCGGCCCCAATGGTTCGCCAGCCACCAATGTGCGTTCTGCCTCTTTCGCTCCTGCGCGAGCTCCCTCGAAATCGAGATAGACGAGCGCGTTGAGGCTCGGGTTACGCGCTTCGATGCGCCGAATGAAAGCAGCGACCACTTCAACCGGCGACAGTTCACGTCGACGGATGCGAGCTGCCAATTCCTGGGCAGTGAGGTAAGCAAGTTCGTCCGAATGCAACGTCCGCCTCACGCCCGACATCATTACCTCCTGTCCGAACCGCTCGAGACCAGGCGCATTTAGATATTGAAATGAGCCATCGCTGCGCATCCGCGATTGCTTCGTCTTTCTCAATCTTGATGCATTCGCCGCGCCGACTATCGACAAGCCACGGATCAGGGAGCATGTGCGTACGAGCAGCGTCCAGGGCACGTCGATGCAGACTCGGACTCCTGCGCGTCACCATCCAAGGGCACGCATCCATGGACCAGCATCCCGTTTCCCGCGGCTTCAGATCAAAGCGACAGACGCCCGGAGCGCCCCGGTTGCCACCGGGCCAGTATCTGACGACCGACTTCCCCGTGCTCTCCGCCGGGCCGACACCGGAGATCCGCATCGCCGATTGGAAGATTGCGCTTCAACTTGGCGGCGCGCTACTTGGCAAGTGGTCCTGGGACGAATTCGAAGCACTGCCCCAGACCACGATCGCGACCGACATTCACTGCGTCACGAAATGGACGAAGCTCAACACGGTTTGGCAGGGCGTCACGTTCGACGACCTTCTGAAGGTGGTTGGACTGAGCGAGCCGCCGGACGCTTATGTCACGGCGCACTGTGACGGCGGGTACACCACGAACCTGCCCGTTGCCGACCTGATCGCGGGAAAGGCGATGATTGCGACCCGCTATGAGGGTTTGCCGCTTGCCCCGGCGCATGGAGGCCCTGCGCGGCTTCTCGTTCCTCACCTCTATTTTTGGAAGAGTGCAAAGTGGCTCCGGAGACTGCGCTTCATGCCCAAGGACGAGCCGGGATTCTGGGAGTCGCGTGGCTATCACAACTACGGCGGTCCCTGGAGGGAGCAGCGATATGATGGTGATTGATGCGCCTCCGTTGCGGCACAGGATCGAATGGCAGGTCGGACGCGTGCAGGCCGTCGTGGCCGAGACAAGCCGGGTAAAGAGCATCGTCCTGCAGCCTACCCGCTGGTCCGGGCACTGGCCCGGACAACACGTCGACATACGCCTCACCGCTGGCGACGGCTATCGGGCCGAACGAAGCTACTCGATCGCGTCGCCTCCGGAGGAGGAGCTGATCACTCTCACCGTAGAGCGGATCGAGGGCGGTGAGGTCTCCCCCTATCTGCTCGACGAACTGCGGGCTGGTGACTTTCTCGAATTTCGCGGGCCCATTGGGGGCCATTTCATCTGGAGCCAAACGCTCGGTGGCCCGATTTGCCTAGTCGCAGGAGGAACCGGGATTACACCGTTGATGGCTATGTTGCGCCACCGCAATAGGTCGCGCGACCGCGTACCGGCATCATTAATCTATTCGGCACGTAGCGTGCCTGACGTCGTATATCGAGATGAACTTGATGAAATGTCTCAGAGCGATCAAGACTTGCGTCTGATCTATGCGCTGACCCGCGAGCATCCGGGCGACTGGGAGGGGCATCGAGGACGGGTCGACGAGGCTCTGCTCACAGCAAACATCTTTCCGCGCGAGCAAAAGCCGGCGTTCTTCATTTGCGGCCTCACGGGGTTTGTCGAAAGCATCTCGAGCATGCTCGTGAGGCTCGGCTTCAACCCTCTCGCCATCAAAACCGAGCGTTTTGGACCATCAGGAGGATGATCGCCATGGCCGACAACATCTCCGACCTCATGATTGGCGGTGACCCAGCTACATACCTCCTTCAGGAGGTTTTTGCTTTTGATATCACTCTGACGAAGATCCAGTGTGACGCATGCGATACGGTATCAGGCCTCGGCTCGCTGGTCGTGGAGGGAGGCCCCATGGAGGCACTCGTAAAGTGCGCCAACTGCGAAAACTATCTGATTAGGGCAGCACGAACTCCAAACGGGCGCCTCCTTGAACTGAACGGTGCCCGACACTTGTACTTCTGAACTATAATCCCCTGCTACACGGCAAGACTAACGGCCCGCGAGGCATGGTATCGAACGCCCTACCAGTCGCCAACGAGAAGCAGCTGCTGAGGTGAACCTTCCAGGGCGAAACGAACTCGGAAGGAGCGTCTCCTTGAGATCGACTTCCGACGCAACCGGCTGGAGACAAATGCAATGGCGGCTTATGTCATTTTCGACGTCGAGATTCTTGATCTGAAGCAATATCAGGAATTCATGTCAGCCGTGAAGCCGGCGTTGGAAGCGGCCGGAGCCAGATATCTGGTGCGAGGCGGGATGCACAAGGCTTACGAGGGAGACTGGGGGCCGCGGCGGATCGTGTTGTTGGAATTCCCGACCTTCGCGGCATGGGAACAGTTTTATTACGGCCCAACTTACCAGGGGCTCAAGAGCATCCGGGACGCGTGTAGTTCTGCACGTTTGGTCGGCGTCGAGGGCCTTTGATCACCAGCGCATGAACTGGCGTCCGAGATTTGCTCCTTTCTCAATTCGCGTGATCGGCGCTTCTTTGGTCCTTTGTCACCGAAGAGATCGCTCCGGCAGGCTCCCCAATAGTGGCCCGAGCCCCTCGGCAATCGTGAGGTGCGCAAAGATCGTATCACGAACTCGCATATATGGCAGCTCGGCCAACATTGCTGTCTGCATCACCGCCATCACCTCACCCGCGTCTGCCCCAATCATCGCGAAACCCAGGATTCGATCATCCGTCGCCCCGACGACCACCTTCATGAATCCATCCTTTTCATCGGTCGCTTCCGTCCGCAAGACGTTCGACATCGGCAACTTTCCGATCCGAACGGCCAGGCCGTGGCGCCGCGCTTCCCCCTCGGACAACCCGACGCGTGCGAGCGGCGGATCCGTGAACACCACGTGTGGAACAAGCCGATCGTTCTTGTTTCGGTTTCCCCCAGCCATGTTGTCCCGCACGATCCTGAAGTCATCGACCGAGACATGGGTAAACTGTGGGCTCCCGGCACATTCACCAATGGCCCAGATCCCAGCTGCGGTCGTCTCGAGCCGTTCATTGACCCGGATGAAACCGCTGTGGTCCAGCTCAATGCCGGCATTCTCCAGGCCGATATCGGCCGTGTTTGCGATCCGACCCGCTGCCACCAACAGGTGACTGCCTTCAATCTCACGTCTGTCGCCTTCCTTGTCGACCGTAACGAAGACGGCATCACCGGAGAGACCGCGGACGCTCTTCGGTTGCGCGTTCGATAGAACGTCGATGCCTTCGGCGCTGAGAACCGAACGAATCTCTTCCGAGACATCCGGATCTTCGCGCGCCATGATCTGCGGCCCGGGTTCAATGATCGTGACGCGGCTGCCAAAGCGGCGATACGCTTGCGCCAACTCGATACCGGTGTACCCGCCGCCAAGCACGATTAAGTGCGGAGGCACGTCGTCGAGCTCCAACGCTTCGATGTGCGTCAGCGGGCGCGCGTCGCGCAAGCCCGCAATAGCTGGAATGGCGGCGTGGGAGCCGACGTTGATGACAATCTTCTCAGCGACCATCGAGCGTACGCCGCCGCCATTCAAGTTGGCCTCGATCGTTTTCGGACCGAGAAGGCGACCATTGCCCATAATGAGTTCGACGCCACTGTCCTTGTAGGCACGGAGATGGGAGGCGATCTCACGCTCGACCATGACGTCCTTGCGATGCCGAACATTCGGCATATCAACTCCAAACCCTTTCAATTGACTGCCAAATCTGGCCCCATTCCGGACCAAGTGGGCGACACGCGCGCTCCACAGTTCGTTCTTGGAGGGAAGGCACGCAACGGCTGGACACGAGCCACCGACCCATCGGCGCTCGACGACCGCGACCCTCTTGCCGGATCGGCCAAGATGCCAGGCGAGGAGCTTTCCGCCTTGACCACTACCAAGAATGACGACGTCGAAATGTTCGGAACGAGCCATGCTATGTTCTCCCGATGAGACTGACGGCGAACCATCTGCGGCCGAACGGCATGGCGCATGTAGCCAAGCTTCGTCAGCCCGTCATTCTGGTGCGACCGCCAGCGCGTGTAACTCAGATCGCTTTCACTTCGCCGCCATCCATTCGCAAGGCCGAGCCGGTCATCCAGCGGGCGCCGGGCGATACGAGGAACGCCATTAGTTCAGCAATCTCCTCTGGCTCGCCATAACGCGCGATGCCGGCTTCCCTAGGAAACTTCGTCGTTGCCTCCTCGACCGTCATGTTATGCAAAGGTGCCCAATGCTGAAGATAGGAGCGACGGCGGCCTGTCATCACCGGGCCGGGCAGGACGCTGTTGACCTGGACACCATCGCTGATCCCCTTATCGGAGAACGCCTTTGCCAGAGCGACGATTGCGGCATTGATGGTGCCTACCGCGGCATAGGTCGCCTTGGGGAAGGAGGCCGAGTTTCCGGACATCAACACCACGGCGCCCTTCGCTGGCATGAGCGATGGCCAGGCAGCGATCGTGAGCCGCCGGGCACCATCCAGCTTCAAGGCCAGTCCGGTTTCCCACTGTTCGTCCGTCGTCTCGAACAGATCGGCCTGGGGTACCGCGCCAGCGACATTGAGCAGGGCATCGATCCGGCCGAAGGCCGCCAGGGTCTGATCGACGACAGCTTTCGCCGCGCCGGGCTCGGACAGGTCAGCCTCGATCACTAGAGCCTCTGCGCCGACAGCCCTAACCATCGTTGCGGTGTCCTCCAGATTCAAGCGATTTCGCGCCACGAGGACAAGCGCCGAGAAATCGCGAGCCAGGCGCACCGCGGTCGCGCGGCCGATGCCCTGGCTTGCACCCGTCACGATGGCAACTGATTTTGACATATTGGGTCCCCGGGGCCGTGCTTGTGGTTGTCAGTCGGTAACAACGACCATCTTCCCAACCGCCTCGTTCGCTTCCATGACGCGATGAGCCTCGCGAATCTCGTCGAAGCGAAAGATCCGGGCAGGCTTGACATCCAGCCGCCCGGCCGCAGCATCGGCGGCTATTGCCCCAAGTGGCACGTCGGAGAGAGGAAACCCTGGCGTGCCGAACACGAAGCTGCCGAAGAAGGTCAGATAGACGCCGCTCGCCATCTGCAACAGCGGATTGAAATCGGCAATCGGATCGAGCCCACCCAACCAGCCAGCAAGGCAGGACCGACCGCCCCGGCGGAGCAAGGCGAGTGAGTCGAGCACGACACTGTTGCCAACAAGATCCAGAACTGCATCGACCTGCTTCACCTCGGGGAGATGCTTAGAGAGATCTCGCCGTTCAACTTCGCAACGCGTCGCCCCCAGCTTCTCCAGCATGGCGAAGCGCTCACGCCTGCGAGACGTCGCAACGACCTGCACACCGGCATTGACCGCAAGCTTGAGCGCCGCTTGACCAAATGAGGACGTCGCCCCGCGGATGACGAGAAGCTGGCCTTCCTGAAGCTCGAGATTGCGGAAGAGACAGGTCCATGCCGTCGCAAAGGTCTCGGGTATCGCAGCGAGCTCTGCCCAGGGTAGATCCACATCGATCAGCGCGACGTTCGAGACCGGAGCCTGCGTGTATTCGGCATAGCTTCCATTGATTGTCCGGCCGAGACCGCCCATCAATGCGGCCACCTTGGCGCCTACCGGGAATTCCGCGCCCGGACACGACTCCACCAGACCGACGCATTCGATTCCGCTAATCGGCGCCGCTTCGGGCCATTCGCCCCGGCGCATGTGCATCTCCGCGTGATTGATGCCGAATCCCTTCACTTGGATGACGACGTGACCGAGCAGCGGCTCCGGTTCTGGAACGTCTCGATAGACCAGGCTGTCCAGGCCGCCAAATTTCTCAAGAACGATAGCGCGCATCATACTCCTCCTGGAATCCGCTCCGCGAGTGCATCCGGTCACGCGCCTGATGTTGGCTGGACAAAAAAATCGCGGATCACGGCTGCGATCTCCGCGGCATGGGTCTCGAGTGCGAAATGGCCTGTATCGAGGAAGCGCACCTCCGCATCCGCAATATCGCGCTGGAACGCCCTCGCACCCGCCGGCAGGAAGAACGGATCATTTTGGCCCCAGACAGCCAGAAAGGGTGGCTTGTGTTTCCGGAAGTAAGCCTGGAATTCCGGATACAGAGCGACGTTGGTCTTGTAGTCCGCGAAAAGATCAAGCTGGACTTCGTCGGCACCGGGGCGCGCGAGATAATAGTTATCCAACGTGTATCCATCGGGAGAGATCAGAGAGGCATCAGGTACCCCGTGGGTGTATTGCCAGGCCGTAATCTCCGGCGAAAGGAATGATCGCAGCGCCGACCGGTTCTCCTTCGATGAATCCTTCCAGTAGGCACGGATTGGACTCCAGCCGTCGCTCAGCCCCTCCTCATAGGCGTTACCATTCTGGGAAATGATGGAAGTGACACGCTCGGGATGTCGCAGGGCCATTCGGAAGCCTGTCGGCGCGCCGTAGTCGAAGACGTAGAGCGAGAAGCGAGCAAGTCCGACAACTTCAGTGAAGCGCTCGATCACTTGCGCCAAGGCGGCGAACGTATATGCAAAGGTTCCGCGATCGGGCATGTCGGATTGGCCAAACCCGGGCAAATCGGGCGCCACGACCCGGAAGAGATCCGAGAGGGCGGGAATCAGATCGCGGAACATGTGGCCAGCTGTCGGAAAGCCATGAAGCAGCAGCAGGACAGGCGCGTCAGGCGGGCCGGCCTCCCGATAGAATATCTTCAATCCGTCCACGTCCGCTTTGCGGTATCGAATGCTTGTCATCTACGGTCCCTCGCTGCCCGCCCTTGGACGCCCGTTGCGTCCTGTAAAAACGATGATCTGATCACAGTCGATCCAAGGCGTTCTCACGCAGATATTTCGTGGGGCACGGCGACTCGGTTACAAACTTTTAGATTCTTTTTCATTTGAGCTCCCTGCGATAGTCCGTAGGGGTCCAACCCGTCGCCTTCCGAAAGGCCGAGCTGAAAGAGCTCGTTTGCGCATAGCCGAGACTGAATGCGATGTCCGTAATCGATACCGCGCGATCACCCAGTCGCAACTTGGCGAACTCCATGCGTCGCAACACTTGGTATTGGTAGGCCGGGATTCCGAAAGACTTCTTGAACGCACGGCAAAAGTGGTGAACGCTCAGCCTGGCAAGCTCGGCAAGCTTTAGCAGGCACACCTGTTCTCCCAGATGCTCCTCGACGTACTCGACGACAACACGCCTCTGCCACCCTGCCAGACCTCCACGACTGACCGGTGTCGGCTCGCGAACCAAGTCGTCCGCCCTCGAAAGCTCGTGGGCAAGCACGCCGCAGAGCGCTTCGAGATAGGGTGCGCAATCCGTTTCCCCGCTCTCGATCGCCTTCTTCAGCTTGGAGGCGGTCTCCCAGACCAGCGGATCTTCGAAGTATACCCTCGGCGAAAGCCCGGCCTCGCCGGCATCGGGCTTGTGGAGCGCGACAGGGTCGAAGTAGAGAAAGGTCACTTGCGCGAAGGAGGCAGCCTCATGCCATTCCCAATAAGCGCGTCCAGCCGGGACGAACGTCAGCATATGATCAGAACCTCGCAGCTTCGACCGACAGACGCCGTCTATGAAGGTCTCGCCTCTCTTCCTCGCTCCCTCGTTGTAGAGTGCCAGAAGATGTTTCGATCCCTGGAAGCGAAATTCAGTTCTGTTGCCGACTGGCAGGTGAACACTCTCTGAAAACCACCAACGCCAACCCATCTCAAGGCGCTTCACCGGCTCGGCAGGCGTTATGCTAACTCTTGGATCAAGAGCGACTCTGGGCAGCCTAGACGGTTGCGCCTCTCCCACGGGCCGGATAGGCGAAGCCGAGACTGCGGCTCGCCGGATGCTCTCACTCGGATTTGGTACGTTCATCCCCATCGTCGTCACCTGCTTTGTGCTCCGGATGGCTGCGTTCGCTCATCAGCGAACTTCTGTGCGGAGGCGACGCTTGGTTGCCCGGATGCAGGCGTTAAAGCCGCAAGCTGCAATTGGCGCGTCACCTCTCCGGTCAAGTGCGCTGCCAACATTGGCTATAGGCACCGCACAGGGAGAACATGCTGCTCATCGCCCCTGCGAGCAATCTCACGCTTGTGCGGTTTCGGCCCATACCTAGGTATGGGTACCAGGCAAGGCCGCGCTGAGCTGTTTCAGCACGGTCTGCTTGTCTCTAGCAACGCTTTAGCGTTGGAGTTGAAGAGCTTCCGCCATTCGAACGAGTGTTGCAGCCGTTCTTGCTCCCAGCTTCCGCATGACGCTTCCGCGGTGCATTTTGACTGTCGCTTCGCTGATGGAGAGTTCGTTGGCGACTTGTTTGTTCATCAGACCGGACGCGACCAGCGCCATCACCTGCCGCTCGCGAGCGGTCAGGAGTGCAAACTTCTCCTGCAATTGCGCGATCTGCGCGCTGTCGTCGCGCCGGTCCGTGTCCTTTCGAATCGCGGCAGTTACGGCATCCAGAAGATCCTGATCTCGTATCGGCTTGGTGAGAAAATCGACCGCTCCGAGCTTCATACCCCTTACAGACATGGGAATGTCACCGAAAGCCGTCATCAGAATTACTGGGATTCCGACATGTATTTTTGTCAGATACTCTTGCAACTCCAGACCACTCGTGCCCGGCAATCTGACATCGAGGACCAGACACGCGGGCGTATCCGATAGTTCGACCTTCAGGAAATCCGACGCAGATCCGTACAACGCGACCTTGTAATTCAGGGACTCGAGCAAGTCACCAAGCGACTCGCGAACCGCCCGATCGTCGTCGACGATATGGACAATGCCGGACTGAGGCACGTCTACTGGATTTTCGACGTCCGAACCGCCTGGCGACGCGGGAGAATGAAAGTGAACTTCGCTCCGCACCTCCCGTTTTCTTCCACCCATAGCTGTCCTCCGTGGAGCTTGACTATCTTCCGGCAGATCGACAGTCCCAGACCGAGTCCGGCTCCCTTCGTTGTGTAGAGAGTCTCAAATACCCGCTCCCTGTCGGCCGGATTGATACCCGCACCGGTATCCGCGATTGCGACCAAGATCATATCATCAGCGCTCCTAGAAGAGATGGTCAAAATGCGGTTCCCCTCCCCAACCTCGACCATCGCCTCAATGGCGTTCCGCACAAGGTTGAGAGCGACCTGCTGGATTTGAACTCGGTCCGCTTCGACATGCGGTGATGACCGATCGAAATCCGTACGGATGCAAACACCGGCTCGCTCGATCTCTCTTTTCGACAGAAGAAGGACCTCCGCAACAGCGTTGTTGATATCGAACTCCGCGAAATGAACCTGGGTACCCCTTAACAGGGACCTGACCCCGGTCACGACCTCCGCGGCTCGACGCGCCTGCTTGATAATACGCGTGACCGATTTTTGCGCCTCGGCAGCCTCAGCAGGATCCCTGTCGAGCCACCGCGCGCAAGCTTCCGCGCTTGTGAGTATGCCCGTCAACGGTTGATCGATCTCGTGAATGATCGAGCCAGCGAGTTCGCCAAGCGTGGTCAGACCCGACGCTCGCGCGAGCTCATTCCGCGCATCGGCGAGTGCCTGTTCCGCCGCCTTTCGTTGGGAAATATCCGTGATGATACCTTCCAGCTCCAGATCCCCTGTCGGCCCCTCATCGAATTGTCCCACGGCTACGACATGCAAGGACTTTCCGTCCCGGTGGATGACGCGGTATTCGTGAGTGAATGGCGATTTGGTGCTGATCGCATCACTAAGGGCTCGCTCCAACGCAGGATAATCTTCTGGATGAATCCTACTTCTGAACATCTCGAATGGCACAGGATTTACATCCAGGTCGAGATCCAGAATGCGGTAGCATTCGCGCGAGCCACGTGAGAGCAGAGTCCGCGTATTCCAGCGATAGCTACCCATCCCGCCGATCTGCTGGCCTCTGACCATCCACATGTTGGTCTCGCGCAGCGCCTCGAAGAGCCGCACCGATTCGAATGAGATGGCGGCCTGGGTGGCGAGCATCGATATCACCCAAACACATTGTGGCGTGAAAACATCTTGATCGCCATCGGACTCGAGATAAAGAACGCCAATTGCCCAGTCCTGATGAACCAGCGGCAAGCACAGCTGAGCTATCTTACCGCACGACGGTTTCGTAGGATCAACCAACGCCGATCTCGCAGCTCCGGCGTGTCTCACGACGGTCTCCTTGCGGTCGAGTACCACTTCAGCGAGATCGTTCGGCAGACTGAATTCGGCATTCGGCGGGAAAGAGGCAAGAAAATTCGTTCTCTCGCGAGGGAAGCTCGCATCCGCCTTCGCGAGCAATTCTCGTTGCCCGCTGAGCAAGATCGCTCCGCGAGTCGCCCCAGAGTAGCTTAGCGCCTCCGCAAGAAGGGCTTTGGCCAGTCCCTGATAGCTGATCTCCCTCGAGATGATCTGAAACGCCTTCGCGACCAGCTTTAGTTCTTGTGTGCCGTTTCCACGCCTCATGCGAGAGTTCTCGTAATGACCGTCACGTCCGTGCGTCTCGACGCAGCACACCTCGGCCGCGCATCGAAGCTGTGGCGAGAGCTCGTCGGTCATGGCAACATGTAACCGTACTCGGAAGTGTTGCCAAGCTCGGCTTACAGGGGGGACCGGGTCTGCAGTCGAGAAGTCGTGCGACGCCCGTTCCATTTCGCATTACTTTTTTTGCGAATGCGCGTAACAAAATCGCTGCGAGTTACGAATTTACACGAAAGCTTGGAGGTCGGCATTGTGTCCGCTGGTGGATCGACCGCGATCGGAGTCGTTGCACTTCATCACGCAGAGTATTGAGCGAGGGATAAGAACGACGAGCGACGATTTTCCGCCCTACGTGATCCTGGATGACGCTTATCGGCCTGATCGCCGCAAAGCCATTTCGCCCGCTATGCCCGGGCCGGCCGGGATCCTTTTTGACACACCCGTCCTCGGCGCGAGATCGCAACCACTGACGACGCGGCTGCGGTGCCGAGGCCGATAAGCTGCCCGGTGTATCTGGCAATTTACTCATGGAGTCAGTCCAGATGTTAACTAACAGCACCCGGACCAGTCGTTGCTTGATCCAGATCGACCAAGAGCCGACAGACAACACCATCGGCCGCGAAGTCGAGATCGACCTTTGCACTCGGCAAAGCCCTCTTGATCAATTTTGTCCCAAAACCTCCACGTTACGGCTTTCTCACTCTCGGTCCGCCACGCTCGAGCCACTGGATGGCATGACCTCGGCCTCCGAAACAGGAGGGGCTATCCCAGCTGATTTCGACCGCTCCCCCAATTGACGTCAGCGCACCGTACTTGCTCGCGTTGGTAGCCAATTCGTGAATAATGACGTGCAGGGACAAGGCGATGTGCGGCTCCAGCGCGAGGTCAGGTCCTGCGAACACAATGCGACCGCGGTGAAACATCGCGTGCGGCTTGAGCGTCCTCTCCAGCAGCGCCGCAAGAGAGACCGCCCGTTCGTGTGCCCCCTCGATTATCCGGCAAGCGTCCGACAGGGCGGCGATTCGCGCCGAGAGTGCTGCGCGAAAATCGGAAGGAGCATCGGCATCGGTGTTGTTAACGAAGCAAAGAACGACGCTGAGGAGATTTCGCATTCGATGCTGCAACTCCCTGACAACGAGTTCGAGCGCTTCATCGCGCATCGGAGCCGCACCTTCGTAGCTTTCGTTGTGGAACGAGCAGACTTCAGTGCGCCTCATGTGCGGGACCTTTTGGCTGTCTCCACGCCTGTCAACGATCAGCACCCGCGACATATTTTAAGCTTCTTGTCGAGCTCTGCATCGAGCCCCTGCTGCTTCTGGTTGAAATCGGTAATGCGCCTCTGCAACGTATCCTCGGCAATGGAGTTCGGCATGAATGTGCTGCCGCGCGGCTGCACGTGCACGCTCTCAGCCATGCTCGGCTCCTTCGACGACGGCGCGGAAACTGGATCTGCGAGTGCAGTTAGAGGAATCGCGGCAAAGCTGACGATGAGGGATGAACGGAATTGCATGGTCGCGCCTCAATGCGGTTGGTTGACGTGAATACACGCACAGTATGCCGGACATCTTCGCGCCTTGCTGTTCGTGAATTGCGCTGGTTGAGGCGATATTGTTGCAATGATCCTCTTCTGCCTTCGACGCGACCTATGGTGCCGCTCGCGGCGGCCTCTGCTCCGCGAGAATGACGGAGAAGAGTTCTGCATCATCCGTCCAATCGGCAACGGGATTCCATCCGCCGGCTTGCAGGAGGATAAAGGCGTCTCTTCGCCCGTATTTGAAGCTATTCTCCGTGTGGATGGTCTCCCCGTCATCAGCGAAAAAGTGCGACCGCTAATCTCGAAACGGACGTCTCGAGCGGCTTCCAGATGCATCTCGATGCGCGACTCTACATCGTTCCACCGCGCCACGTGGCGAAATGTACTGAGCGGAATCGATCCACGAAGCTCGCGGTTAATTCGATGCAAGAGATTAGGATTGAAAGCGGCCGTCAGTCCCTGAGTGTCGTCATACGCCGGCAGCAGAATGTCCTGATCCTTGATGCGATCGATATCTATCAGCAGCATCGATCCGGCACCTAACGTCGCCGCCAAGGCTCGTAGTAAATCGACAGCCGCGGGCACTGTCAGATTTCCGATTGTCGAACCGGGAAAGAAGCCAAGGCAGCAAGGTGATAGCCTCAAACAGAGCCGATCCGCGGTGGTCATAAAGCGATCTCGCCGGAATTGCCTTCGATTTGAGACTTAGCCCTTCGAAGACATCATTTCGGAATGCAATCGCCGACTCGGCCATCCCGGATGGGAATTCATTTTGGAGTTGAAGCAACTTCACTTTCCTCACATACCTTCGTCTTCGGCGGGCTCGTTGTCGCAGCGACTTCAGGAAACCAATGCAACCAATTTCTTCAGCCCGCGATGGATATTGACCTTGACCAGATCCACGGATTGGCCAGTAGCGCCGGATGCTCGCGCGATGCTAAGACCTTTGAGTTTCACGAGACGGATCACGCTCTCTTGCGCGGGCTTCAATCGGCCAAGCAACTGATCCATCGTAACAGCGCTGATCGCAGCATGCTCGTGATCTTCGATTGCAATTTCGTCATCGAGTGTGATGGCCTTGTATCGCGATGCTTCGCGAACGCGGTCGACCCATTTGTAGCGGGCAATGGCCGTCACCCAGGCGCCGAACGGCTTCGAGGGTTCAAATGTGTGACGCTTGGCGTGGATGGCCAGAAGTGCCTCCTGCCTCGCGTCGTCAGCAGCGGGATATGGCAGCCGACGCGCGTAGTAGGCCCGAAGCCACTGGTCCAGCTCTCGAAGCAATTGCTCATATGCGGCTTCATCCCCTGCTCGCCCCGCCAGCATGAGCTGGCTCCAGCGCTGCGAACCGTTTTTCCATCTGCCTACGTAAGGCACCTTCCGCTGAACGATGCTTGACCGAGCTGCACCGTCCCGAGATTCGCCGCTGGACGATTGTGTGGACGTGGCGGTAACAACATCATCGGTCGAGAGCGCTTTCATCTATGAAGGCTCCTGTCGAGGCACTCAAGTAACACGCTGGTTTCGAACGGCTTTCTGAGAAGGCAGAATGCACCGATTGATCTCGCTTCCTCGTCCAGCTGCTTTTGGGGAAGCCCGGTGATTAGAATCACCGGTGCTGCGACTTTCTGCAGCTGGAGTTCACGAATGAGGCTGAACCCGCCCATACCCGGCATATGAACGTCTGCAATGATGCAATCGAAGCTAAACCGGTCGGCATAGCCGAGCAGCGCTTCGGCTCTGTCAAACGGCTCAGAGCGGTAACCGATCGATCGCATCAGATCTACCAAAGACAGGCACAGGGCCTCGTCGTCATCGACGACTCCTACAAAAGGGAGCTTCACCTGATTTACCCTCGCAAGGCGCAATCATCATCGAGACGCGATCGCGACAAGGTCGATCGGTGCGCAAGCCGCCCCCCGATCGACCAGGCTATTGCTGTCGTAGCGTTCGACACTTGTTCGCGAGAGGCGCATGTTCGATGCCCCATGTAAGGGAATTCCAGCAGCTGCGCCGAGACTGGTTGCGTAGCCGAGCCCGGAGCATGCGTTCGGCTGGCGCCCCCCACAATCTCACGATTGTGATGCACAGACCCATACTTTGGTATGGGTTTGCCTGCCGGCCGTCAGCTTTTCCGCCGCGACCTTGCGTTGCTCTTGGCCAATTGCGCCGCTTGGAGGTGCTGTCTACCTTGTCAAGCAGGGCATTGTCCGGACAGCCGGCTTCGTTTCCGCGGCCCAGCCAGAGCAGCGCCCACTCGACGAAATGCGCTGCGTTAGCGCCGGTTAATCCGAGACGAACAAGTCATCTTCGCGCAATGTGACGGGCGATGAGTTGCTCGACAACATCGACGAGATCGCGGCCGATGATTTGCGGCTGAGGACCAACTCCGAGGATATCGTTGCCGGCCCGCCTGATAAACGCAGCTTCCCAACCGGCCGCCACCGCACCCAGGGTATCCCAAGCGTGGCAGGCGACCATGCAGAGTTGAGAGGGCTGGGCTCCAAGTTCATGAGCGACGTGGGCGTAGGTCTGCGGCCACGGCTTGCAGGCCTTGACGCTGTCCACACTGAACGATTTTTCGAAGAATCCCGCGATTCCTGCGCGCTCGAGCTGGAGGGTTTGAATTTCGGCCAAGTTGTTAGTGAGAGTGAAGAGCCGAAAACCAGCACCGCAGTTTCCGCAATGCTCCCGATACTTCCGGATAAGGCGGCATCGTGGTGAATTTTTCCCTGAGCTCCTCGCTATCTGTCGGCGCGAGCCTGATGCCTTGAGCGTCCGCGAGCATCTTGAAGACAGCAGCACCGATATCGGTAAACGGCACATAAGAGCCTGCCGCCGTCAGGGCGAGCGAGTACATCACGAGATCCGCAAACCAAAGTCTCACATCGACCTTACCTCGGAATATCCGGTTGAAGACCGGCTCCACTGTCTGAAGATCGAGAAGCGTTTCGTTGACATCGAAGACGATCAGAGGAAGGTCGGACATGCTGCAAGCTCCAACATCGCTTCAGCCGTGCGCCGCGGGCCGGGTCAGCACGGTCTCAGCACGTCATTCGCGAACGGACACAACCTGGTTACAGGCGAAACCGAAAAACTCAGACACATCCGGAGCTCACGCGAGAGTTACTGAAAGCTGCCGGCAGATTGCAATCTACCTGTAACGCGGATAGCACTATCGGCAAATGCTCAAGGTTTGAAGCTGCTCTTCCGATGCATGACGATCAGCGCATCGCAATGCACACAGTCGCACTCAGTCTTTGGCCAGCCTACTTCGGAAACCAAACGAAGCGGCCGGGCTCTCAAATGATGAGTTCCGTTGTGTCGGAATCCTGCGGAGAGTACGCTGACGAAGGGTCGATTAAAACACGGTGCGCCTTTTCCTCGAAGCGGCCGGTTCCGGAGTCCGGCAGATGCACGCATCTTCGACAACCCCCGCGAACGGAGATGTCGGTCCCGAGATCTTGTGGGATGACGGACAACGTGTTTTTTGCCGCCAATGGCGCCGGGGCGACGATGGCAACGTCACTAGTGTCCTGGTCGTAAGGGCCATCGCGGAACATGCACCGGCTGTAGTCCTCGAGCACCTCGCCAACGAATTCGCATTGCGCAATGAGCTCGACCGAAGCTGGGCCGTACAGCCTGTGGAGTTGATCCGCAATGCCGGTCGAGCTTCGTTGATATTGGAAGACCCCGGCGGCGAACCGCTCGAGGGACTACTCACCGCTCCTTTGAATCTGGATCGCTTTTTGCGATTGGCTGTCGCCATCACCACGGTCGTCGACCATCTCCATCGACGCGGCCTGATTCACAAGGATCTGAAGCCGGTAAATCTCCTGGTGACCGGGGCGGACGAGGTCCGGATCACCGGATTCGGCCTAGCCTCTCGCCTGCCGCGTGAACGACAGCAGTTCGAAGCAGCGGAGACGATTGCGGGCACGCTGGCCTATATGGCGCCCGAACAGACCGGCCGCATGAACCGGTCCGTCGATTCCCGCAGTGATCTGTACTCGCTTGGCGTGACGTTGTACCGAATGCTGACGGGCGCACTGCCGTTCACAGCGGCCAATCCGATGGAATGGGTGCACTGCCACATCGCAAGACGAGCCATTCCGCCCGCCGAGCGGACGAATGGCGTACCTGGTGCTGTGTCGGCTATCATCATGAAGCTTCTCGCCAAGACGGCAGAGGACCGGTACCAGACCGCCGCAGGCCTCAGGAGCGACCTCAAGCGCTGCCTCGCGGAATGGGACGCGCGAGAATGGGTCGACCATTTCGTTCTGGCTCAAACCGATACGCCGGACCGTCTTCTGATTCCCGAGAGATTGTACGGCAGGAACCGCGAGACCAAGGCGCTGCTTGCCTCGTTTGACCGCATCGCTCGCAGTGGTATGCCCGAATTGATCCTGGTGTCTGGCCCGTCCGGCATAGGCAAGTCCGCGCTCGTCGACGAGATGCATAAAGCACTGACCCCGTCGAGAGGGCTTTTCGGATCAGGGAAGTTCGATCAGCACAAGCGCGATGTGCCTTACGCACCGCTCGCGCAGGCCTTTCAGGTGCTTATCCGAGGCCTCCTTGCCAAGAGCGAAGCCGATCTGATGCCTTGGCGCAGCGCGCTAGATGAAGCACTTGGCCGGCTTGCTCTACTTATGGTTGATCTCGTGCCGGAACTACGTCTGATAATTGGGGATCAACCGCCTGTCCCGGACGCTTCACCGCGTGATGCGCAACGGCGTTTCCAACTCCTCGTTATCCGCTTCATTGGTGTCTTCGCCAAGCCAGACCATCCCCTCGTGCTCTTCCTCGACGATCTGCAATGGCTCGACGTAGCAACGCTGGATCTGATCGAATATCTTCTGACCCGATCTGATCAGCGAAATTTACTTCTCATCGCCGCGTATCGCGACAACGATGTCGAAATCAGACATCTGTTGGCACCGCGACTCGCCGAGATTCGCGAATCCGGCAAACGGGTCCAGGAAATCAACCTGACACCCCTCACGCGCGGCGCCGTCGAACAGTTCACGGCTGATGCACTTCATTGCGATCTGCCGTTCGCCTTGCCTTTAGCCCAGCTGATATACGAGAAAACGGACGGAACCCCTCTATTTCTTAGACAGTTTCTGCAAACACTGGCCGACGAGGAACTACTTTTATTCAATCATCACAACGGACAGTGGCGCTGGGATCTCCCTCACATCAATGAAAAGAGCTACGCCGAAAATGTCGCTGATCTTGTGGTCGGCAGGTTGTCCGGCTTGCGCGGCGAGACACGCGACGCCTTGCTGGAGTTGGCGTGCTTGGGCAACAGCGTCGAGCTCGACATTCTCTGCCTCGTGCACGGAACAACGGAGCAGAAGGTTCACGCGGATTTGCGGGAGGCCGCCCACCTTGAGCTGGTCCGGCGCCTCAAGAGCTCCTATGCGTTCGTGCACGATCGCGTGCAGGAGGCCGCCTATGCGCTCGAACCCGAACGGGACAAGCGAACGGCCTTGCACCTTCGAATCGGCATGGCGCTGGCAGCACATCTGACGCAAGACGACACCAACGAGCGCGTCTATATTGTTGCCAACCAGCTCAATCGCGGCGTCGCCGCTTTGAAGAACAGCGACGAACGCGAGAAGATTATTGACGTCAATCTCGCTGCGGGCCAACGCGCGCGAAATGCGGCAGCTTACCACTCCGCAGTAACCTACCTAGAAACTGCCCGCAGACTGCATGAGGAACAACGGCCTCCGAGAAATGGCCAGGACGCCTTTGCGATCGGCCTGCTTTACGCCGAATGCAAATTTCTTCTTGGCGATCTAACTACCGCGGAAGCGGAATTAATAGGCCTGTCGCGAAGTCGTTCGGATGTTCAAGCGAGTGCTGAGGTCGCCAGGCTTCGAGCGCAGCTGTACACCGCCGCGGGCCAGCTCGAACCGGCGGTCGACGTCTGCCTTACATTTTTGCGGAAGACCGCGATTGACTGGCGCCCTCATCCCGGCCGCAGCGAGGTCGACGAAGCTCGAGACCGCCTCCGGCGCGTGGCCGCGAAATTGTCTGATGAACAACTTCGTGCACTACCGCCGATGACCGATCCCGACCATCGTGCGACTATGCGCGTTTTAGCGGACCTTGTCACACCCGCGTTTCTCACTGATCGCAACTTGTCCGACATCATGCTGATGGAGGCCACTCGACTGACACTTGAGCATGGGATCAGCCCGGAATCGTGCTATCCGCTGACCGCCATATTCGGCGCGCTCGCGAGCAATTCAACCGATACGGAACTTGCGCTCCGGCTGTCGCAGTTTGGCGCGGCTCTCGCTGATATGCAGCCGCAGACAGGGCTGAGCGGCCGAGCGCTTCTGGTATTCGGCCTCCATGTAACGCCCTGGATTCGTCCCATCCGATCAGGGCGGTCATTCATTCAGCGTGCCCTTGAACTCTGCTTGACCACTGGAGATCTGGCTTTCGCGGCGTATTCGCATCGGGGGCTATTGGCGATGGATCTATTCAGCGGTGAACCACTTCCAAGCGTTCTATTGCACGTTGAGCAGGCGCTGGCATTTGCGGAAGCCTTGGGCATCAGGCTGAATTCCGAATGCCTCGCGACCCAACGGGCTCTTGCGCTTGGTCTGATGGGACGCGATGCCGGACACTTCGGAAAGTCGGGATCCATTGAGGCTTCCGCCACCGCGGAACCATTGAGTTCGTTCTTCAGCTACGCCGTGCAAGTCCAGCTCGAGGTCCTTTCCGGACATAACGTTAGCGCCGTCGCTATTGCCAGATGCGCCGACAAGCACGCGTGGTGCGCCAGAGCTTACTCTGAGTTCGCCGAGTATCGGTTCTATACCGGGCTTGCCCATGCCTCCGCCTATCACGAGGCACGAGCCGAAGATCAAGGGCAACACCTCATTTGCCTTCGAGAACAATATCGAAAGCTGGTGGCGTGGTCCGATCGCTGCCAGGCCAATTTCGCCGCTCGTTGCGCGTTGATTGCCGCAGAGCTTGCGCGCATCGAAGGCCGCGAGCTTGAGGCAGAACAGCTGTACGAAGAAGCGACACAATTGGCGCACGAAGCCGGGTTCGCGCAGGTCGAAGCGATTTCCGCAGAGCGCGCAGCAGCTTTCTATGAGGCGCGAGGCATTCGCACGGTCGTCCTATCTTACTTGATGAAAGCAAGGAATTGTTACGCGCGCTGGGGCGCGACGGCAAAGGTCAGCCAGCTCGAGGAGCTCCACCCGGGCCTTCGAGAGACAGGACCTGTGCTCAACGCCGCTGGTACGATCGGTTCACCTGTCGAGCATCTGGACCTCGCGACGGTTCTCAAAGTGTCGGAGGCCGTTTCAGGAGAGATCGTACTGGAGAAGCTAACGGAGACCTTGCTGCGTTCGGCCATCGAACACGCCGGTGCGGAACGTGCCGTGCTGATTTTGCCGGAAGGCTCGGAGTTGAGAGTCCGGGCGCGAGCATTGATTGGGGACGGCTCGGTTGCTCTTGATTTGGCCAATTCACCCATCTCTGCCGCCGAAGTGCCGCTATCGATCATACTCTACACGGCCCGCACGCAAGAAAGCGTCGTGCTTGACGACGCATCGACGAGCAGCACGTTCGGTGGCGACGAATACATCCGCCAGGCGTGTATCCGATCGGCCTTGTGTGTACCACTCATCAAGCAAGGCAGGGCGGTCGCTTTTCTGTATCTCGAGAATAACCTTGCCACGCGCGTCTTTACCCCCGCTCGGATCGCGATCCTCAGGTTTCTCGCGTCCGAGGCTGCGACTTCGCTCGATAACGCCCGTCTGTACCGGGAGTTGCAGGAGCGGGAGCGGCGTTACCGCGAAGCTCAGATGGAGTTGGCCCATGCCAACCGTGTCGCGGTGATGGGTCAGCTGACAGCGTCGATTGCTCACGAGGTCAACCAGCCAAACACCGCGGTCATCTCCAGCGCTCAGGCTGCATTGACTTGGCTAGACCACCGCCCGCCCGCGCTGCAGCATGCGCGCAAGGCGCTGACGCGCGTTGTCGAGAACAGTATCCGATCAAGCGAGGTCATCGGGCGCATTCGTGATCTCGTGAAGAAGGCACCGCCCAAGCGGGACTCTCTGGTTATCAACAACGTGATCGCTCAAGTCATCGAGCTCACCCAAGTCGAAGCGGCCAGGAACGGCGTCTCGATCCGGACGGCGTTTGCTGACCGTTTGCCAAAAGTCCCCGGAGATCGCGTCGAATTGCAACAGGTGACGCTCAACTTGATCTTGAACGCCATTGAAGCCATGAGCGAGACAGCGGAGGGCAAGCGAGAGCTGCTGATCCGAACTGCGAGGACAGATGCCGAGAGTATAGTCGTATCGATTGCGGATTCAGGGCCAGGATTGTCTCCAGAGGGCCTGGCACGGCTCTTCGAACCCTTCTACACTACCAAGCCGGGTGGTTTGGGCGTTGGGCTGTCGATATGTCGTTCGATCATCATCTCGCAGGGTGGTCGACTATGGGCGGCCGCCAATGAGCCGCGCGGAGCCGTCTTTCAGTTCACCGTTCCGATCGACGACGGGCCGAGCGTCGGCTAGAACGCTCAGGAAGTGCTTGATGATCGCTCGTCCACCGTGCGGGGACTACGCGTCCGAATACTTGGCGCGCCGCCACTCGCCGGGTGTCATCCCAACCTTTCGCAAAAACACGCGGGTCAGATGACTTTGATCCGCAAAGCCGCACTCGAATGCGACCTCGCTGATCGATTGCTTTCCCCGTAACAGACACTTGGCACGTGCTATCCGCTGCTCGAGAAGCCACTGGTGTGGCGACGTTCCCAGCGTTCGCCTGAAAGCGCGCGAGAACTGCCCTGCGGAAAGTCCGCAAGCGCCAGCCAATTCTGCGACCGAGCGGTCTGCGCTTACGTCGTCAAGAAGAAGCTCTTCGATCCGAGCCACGTCGTGACCGGAAAGTTTCGATCCCGCCATCGATTCAGTACGGTGCAATCCACAATAGGCAACAAGCAAGCGTGTGCGCAGCGCAGAGAATACGTGGTCGACGATAGCATCGGGATTTCCGCCGGCCGGCTTAATGCTGGTAGTACGGCGCGGGCAAGCGACGTCGCGATTTCGTCCCTGTACTCTCGTTCGACGTCGTAGGGGAAACCCGAGAAGGTCGAACCGAGTTCGCGTGCGGTCTCGTCAAAGGCGAGATCGGGGACGAAAAAATTTAATGCCTCGAACGGCGCCATATTGTCGCCCTCCCAATGATGGCGCATGTCGAATAGGAGATAGCTCCTGCCTTAATCGCTGGTCGCATGGCGTGATGACCATCTTTCCAGACGTCTTGCGCTTCGGGATGGTCCGTAAGATATACGGTCACCATGTACATATTTTCGCGGAGGTGCATTGAAGTCATTTCCGAGCCTTCTCGGCGTCTCAGAGTATGAACCGCGTTGTTAAGGCCGGCTTTGGCGAATTTTGCACCAGCGACCTCTCGAACGAGGCATATGCCGTCTTTGGGATCGGATAAGAAATCTGACGGCTTCTCTCCCGCCATCCCGCTCTGACTTCTCATCGCTCTGCTCCATTTTCTGGATAATGATTGGTCGCTAGATCTTGGCTCCTGCTTCGTCAGCAGATGCTCTCGACGACCATTGGGAGTGAGGTCGGTCGTCGTCGTCCCCGATCACATTCATCCAAAACGATCGTCAGGTCTATTCAAAGACTGTGACGTGGCTCTTCGTAAGATATCCGCGGAATGCGAACGGGTCGCTGGCATCGGCCTCATGTTGCGCTGCGATGATGGATGCGACGATGTTGGAGATCACCTCGATGCTGAGCTTGGGAGCGTCGCGATGGATGTGTTTGAAGTCAGGACGGCGGGGAATTTCCTTCGTGGAACGGAGCAGGAAAGCGATCGCCAACTGCGGTTAACCCAACTCGGGGAACTCGCTGGAACAATCATGCACGAGGTCAATCAGCCGCTTGGAGCGATCATTTCAAGCGCCGACGCCGCCTTGCGCTGGCTTGACCGCGAGATACCTAACGTCGCCTCTGCTACGAGATCCATACAGCGCATCCGCACCATAGCAGGTCGGTCCGGGCGGACGATCGCGGACCTGCAGTTGTTGTCCGCGAATATTCTGATCGACCCCATGGAACAGTCGTTGAACTCCATCGTCGAGGAGGCACTTCAGATATTCGAAGCCGCAACTCATTCTCGCAGAGGTAGCAACGCAGATATGCCTGGATTCGGCTCCGCCGGTCGCCAAGGCGAACATGGATCTGCTGCTTCAGGTGATGCTAAACATTATTCGGAACGCGATTGACAGCTTGCTTCAGGTGTCGGACCGCCAAAGGACGTTGAGCCTCCGAACATTTAGCTCATCAGGGTCTGTGGTTGTCGAGTTAGAGGACAACGGTGTCAGCCTTCCCCAGGATCCGGCGGCAGACCTGTTCGATCCCCTCTACACCACGAAAAAGGGCGGCATGGGCCTTGGTCTCGCACTATGCCGGCGCGTCATGATTGCTCACGGAGGATCAATCCAAGCGAGACCGAATCCCGTTTACGGTGCGACAATTGTCGTGAGTCTGCCGCGAGCGGAACCTTAGCTATCGCCACGCATCCGTCGCGCCGATATTCCAAAGTCGCTGGTCGGCGTCAGAAAAAGGTCGTCACAAAATATGCGATCACCTGTAACTCCAGCCGGACGACGCACGAAATATACGCGACCGAATACTTCGGGCGAAACCACAAAGGCCGGGACGGATCCGACACCGTCTAGCGCAACGAGGAGGGAAATGTGGGATTATCGTGGCAACAAGGTCCGATTTCAACCGGAGCGGTTGGCCGCTTCCTTGTCCCCGAGCCGCTGCCCAAACGGCTTTTGTACATTGAGCCGCTGCGTCGTCGCATGCGCGTGCGCTTGGGCGGAAGCTGGATCGCGGATAGCGAGCGGTGCCTCCTGCTCTTCGAAACAGGTCGCTACCCTGTAGCGTATTTTTCCGAGGCCGATGTGTCGCCAAAGGTCCTGCAGCGCACCGAACAAGTCACTCAACACGCTGACTTCGGTCCCACGTCCTGGTATAGCGTTCAAGTAGACGAGCAACACATCGCTGAGCGTGGGGCATGGCAGCACACCGACCTGCCTGCCTATGCAAGCGACTTGCATGGTCTTATCGCCTTCGCCTGGCGGGCGATGGATGCGTTCTATGAGGAGGATGAACGCATCGTCGGTCATGCCGCCGACCCCTATCACCGCATCGACATCCGCCAGACCTCTCGTAACCTCGTGGTCAATCATGAGGGCCGGGTCATCGCCGATACAAAGCGGCCGCTGGTCCTTTACGAGTCTGGCTTTGCACCCCGCTGGTACGTTCCACGTGCCGATGTCGATGAGCCCGCCCTCACCGCCGTGAAACTCCAGACCTTCTGCCCGTACAAGGGCCTCTGCAGCTATTATTCCATCGGAGGCGCCCGTCAGGCGGCATGGTGCTATCCCGAGGCTTACCCAGAAGTCCGCCGCATCTCCAATTTTGTATCGTTCGAACCAGACATCGTGACGGTCCATCTCGATGGCAAGCAGATGCATCTCGAGCCGGGCCAGTCGGTCGTTCCGCACGGGCCCGATCGAAATCTCGACGTCGCTGAGATAGTCCGCGAACCTGGTGCTTGAAAAGGCGGTCTACGGCAAGGACACTCTCAGCCGAGTCGGAGCTGCATATGGCGTGCCTCATATCGGTGAACGTCGGACTTCCACGCGAGATTGCGTGGAGGGGCCGCACGATACACACGGGAATTTGGAAAACTCCGGTGCGCGGTCGCTGTCGCGTTGGCCGGCTAAATCTAGAGGGAGATGGGCAAGGCGATCTCGGTGGGCACGGTGGTGAGCAGAGAGCATGCTTCCTCTACCAGATCGAGTCATATCGCTACTGGCAGACGCGGTTGAACCGCACAGATTTCGTCCACGGACAGTTCGGCGAAAATTTTACCATCGAAGGGCTGCCCGACGATGCCGTTTGCATAGGCGATCGTTTTCGGATCGGCAGCGCTGTGTTCGAGGTTACTCAACCTCGCGTGACCTGCTACCGCGTCGGCATCCGGACCGACGAGCCGAAGATGCCGGCCCTGCTGACGTCCAGCGGACGGCCGGGATTTTACTTTCGGGTCCTGAACGAAGGCGAGGTTGGCGCCGGCGACGAGATGACCGTCGCCGAGATCAACGCGCTGCTCTACTCCTCCGATCACCCGCGTGATCGGCTGGAGCGCGCTTTGCGGATCAGGGCACTCTCGCCGGGATGGCGCTCGTCGTTTGAAGCATTGCTTCAGAGCCAAGCGACAGGCGCGGGAGGGAGCGGCAATGCAGGTCTTGCTCCGGCAA
Source organism: Bradyrhizobium sp. LB14.3 (assembly GCF_040547985.1). NCBI lineage: Bacteria > Pseudomonadati > Pseudomonadota > Alphaproteobacteria > Hyphomicrobiales > Nitrobacteraceae > Bradyrhizobium > Bradyrhizobium sp. LB14.3. The sequence goes on along the minus strand of NZ_JBEPQT010000022.1, from coordinate 14,942 downwards.
CCGCTGCTCATCCGGCCGCGCCGGGATTTCTTCCGCACGTGGTTGCGGCGATCGATCGGGAGACCGTGGACATCGTCTCTTTTTCCCTGCAGCATCCGGATCGCGAGCCATTGCCTCTGCCTCTGCCCGGCCAGTACGCTGTCCTGCGCCTTCCGCGCGCCGATGGTCCGCCGCTCGTTCGCAGCTACTCGCTCTCCGGCCCTCAATCGACCGAGAGCTATCGGATCAGTGTGAAGATCGAGCCGAATGGAGCCGCTGGAGACTATTTGAAGAACCTCGTCCAGACAGGCGATGTCCTCGAAGTCAGTTCTCCGCGCGGAGGCTTCATCCTGCAATCCCGAGAGCGGCCGGTGGTGTTGCTCAGCGCGGGCGTCGGGGCAACGCCCGTTCTGGCCATGTTGCACGCCCTGGCCGCGACCCACTCGACACGACAAGTCTTCTGGGTACATGCTGCACGCGACGGGCGACATCATCCATTCGCCGGTGAAGTCCGCCGCCTCATGCTTGCCCTTCCCCGGGGTCGCAGCTTTGTCTGCTACAGCAGACCGGCTCCGCGCGACAGGCTCGGCGAAGATTTCGATGCTCCTGGTCGCCTATCGCGACGGGTCTTCGAGGACATCGGTATCCCGCGCGAGGCGGATGTCTACCTCTGTGGGCCGGCCCGTTTCATGGCGGACATGGACCAGGCACTCGCAACGTTCGGCATGAGGCCGGACCTGATTCGTATGGAAGTCTTCAATGGCGGCGCGTCATCAATGCCCGGCGTCGTCGGTGCGGCCATACGAGCACCCCATCCGCCCAGGGACGCCGCCGGTAGCGGCCCGTTCGTATCCTTCGCGCGAAGCGGCATTGAGGTCCATTGGACGCCGTCAGCTTACGCGAACCTTTTGGAGCTCGCCGAGGCATGTGATGTTCCGGTCCGCTGGTCGTGCCGGACTGGCGTCTGCCACAACTGCGAAACCGGCCTGATTTCCGGCGCGGTGGTCTATGAGCCGCTGCCGCTCGACAAGCCGGCCGACGGCAATCTCCTGATCTGCTGCTCGCGGCCGGTTCGCGACGTCATCATCGATTTGTAGATCGCAAGGCTGCAATAGACGGTGCCATCATGAAGTTCTCGGTCGAGGTGATTACGATTCCCGTGAGCGACGTCGATCGCGCACTGCAATTCTATGTCGATAAGGTCGGCTTCGCGCTCGACGTCGACTATTCACCGAGCGGAGCATTCCGCGTCGTGCAGCTCACACCCTCGGGCTCGAGCTGCTCGATCCAGATCGGCAAGGGAATCACCGAGGCACTCGCCGGCTCGCTTCGCAACGCTTATCTCGTCGTCACGGATCTTGAGGCGACGCGCCGCCACCTGTTGGAACGTGGCGTTCAGGTCAGCGATATCAGGCACAAGACGCCGACCGGCGCGTGGAACGGCAGCTTCGCGCCGGGACTCGATCCTACTCGCGGGGACTACGCCAGCTTCGCCGACTTTTCGGACCCGGACGGCAACGGCTGGGTGCTCCAGGAACGGGGCTACCGCACTGCTTGAAGCGTGCGCCTCCAGACATCGTCATGCCGTACGGCGCAATTGCTCCGGCGCAGGAGACACTCACTCGGTGACAAGCTCGCTGAACTTATCGGTCTCATGGAGGATCACGCCGGCCAGCGGATCGAACTGGCCGACCCACGGCTCGCGCGCGAGCACGGACCTGGTGTGAGCATAGCCCGCGTCCCAGCGCTGCCTGATGCCTGCTGGGCTGAAATCAACGTCCTTGGTGTGATCCTCGCGATCGAGTTGTGGAGTCATCAGTTGCACCACGTGCATCCGGGTCTGGCAGCCGTAGCTCATCAATTCCCAGACCTCTGGCCTGTCGCGCTCAGCATCCGGCAATCGTGCGGCAAGCTCGTTGATGACGTGGCGCAGCCGGTGAGACTGTTGATGGCGCACGATCTGGCTGGCGATCCGACTTGAAAATTGCACATCCTTGTGGCGATTGAGGACCTCCGCCATCGTGTTCGGTTCGTCGCCTGCGGGATTCCAGAGGTGAACGGAGAATATGATCGAGTCCCTCCGCGGATTGTCGTCGAACACCACTTCTGTCGGCGTGTTGGAGAGGATGCCACCATCCCAGTAAAGCTCACCATCGATGCGCACCGCGGGGAATGCCGGCGGCAGCGCGCCGGACGCCATGATGTGCCTGACGCCCAGCCTGCACTGGTGGCTGTCGAAATAGGTCATCCGACTGGTGCGCACATGCGCGGCCCCAACGGTGAGACGCGGACTGCCCTTATTGATCAAATCGAAATCGACGAGCTCGGAGAGGGTTTTTTCGAGCGGCGCGGTCGAGTAATAGCCGGCGCGATCCGCTCCGAGCGGGAAATTCTCGGTGATATGGGCGAGCGGATTGGGCGTGAAAAAGCCTGAGATTCCCTGCACCAATGTCGTCCAGTAGGACCATCTGTCGCCCACTCCCGGCAAGACATGATGCAGGTCCCAGTGGGGCGCGCGCTGCATCCTGGTCCAGAATTCGGTCAGTTTCGACAGCCGGTCCTGCGGTGCATTTCCTGCAATCAGGCTCGCATTGATGGCACCGATCGAGGTGCCGACGATCCAATCCGGCTCGATGCCCCCGTCCTGCAGTGCTTGGTAGACGCCGGCCTGGTACGCCCCCAACGCGCCGCCGCCCTGCAGCACGAGGACGACCTGGCCGGGAAGGTTGGCTCTGTCGAACGGCCGGCCCTGTGAGCTGGCCAATGCCTTGCGTCCTATTGGTTGTGCCATCTGCGATAACCCTGATCTGCCTGCTACGCGGGCCACACCTTCAATCAATCCACCAATGAGGCCGTGTCAACACCGCGCAGCGCGGACCACCCCCATCCATCGCTGTGAGACGAACGAGCATGTCTTCGAGATCGCGCGGCATTCAGCCTTTCGCGTCTATGACTATCGTGGTCCCAACGGAGCCGCTCATCCCGAGCCTCCACCAAGAGAGTGCCACCATGACCCAGATTTCGACCCGCAAACGCTCGATCCGCTCCGCATTTGCAGGAGTCTTCCTGGCGGCCTTGCTGTCGCCCGCATATGCGTCCGATCGAAGCACCCCTATCGACGCCCTCCGCGATCCGCCGGCGCGTGCAGCCGAACGTTTCGCTTCGGCCGAGCTGACGCCGCATCGGCCCTGGCTCGCGCCGATCGGCCACCATCAGCCGAGGCGCGCCGACGCACCTCAATCGGACTCTCTGTCTGCGTTGGAGCGTGAGCAGCAACAGCGAGATCTTATGCGGGACCGCAAGCTGATCATCTGCCGCGGATGTTGAAGTGGCTCGGCCATCGCAAGCGCACCTGCCCAGGCGTTTTTCAATGTCCGGCATCACCCTTGCTCTTCTCCAGCCCCAGTTCGTCAACCGTCGCTGATGTCTGCGCTGCCTTTCGCCATTGCGCGGGGGTGATGCCCATGTGGCTCTTGAAGGCCCGCTGGAACGCTGCCTCGGATAGATATCCGACCGCTTCCGCCACCGCTCCGGTCGAGATCGACGATTTCCGCAGTTCGTTCGTCGCCAGCGTCATGCGGATGTCAGTCAGCAGATCACTCGGGGAACGCCCAAGCTTCTCCTGAAACTGACGGGCGAGTGTTGCGCGCGACATGTTGGCGAGTTGCGCGAACTCAGGCAGCGTCCACGCGCGCGCTGGCTCGTTGAACATGGCCGCGACCACCGGCGCCAGTCGGGGATGACCTGCGAGCGTAAGCAGCCCCGGTGGCGTATCGCCGGTCTCGCTGGCAAGGCGCAACACGAGCGCGAACATCGCGGTCGACAGCGCGTTCAACATCGCGCGGCCTCCCAATTGATCGTCTGTCGTCTCGCCGCGCATCAAGGCAACCAGGCCCGCGAGTTGCCCCGCAGTATCCCGCTGTCCAGCCTTTGCGCCGGCCCTCACGACCAGGATCGGGGGCAGATAATTGCGCAGCAGCCGGTGGGGTGGGGCGATCGAGAAGTGTCCGCACAACAGATCGAGCCGCTGGTCCGAGCCGGGATTTTCGCTGATCGTGAAATTGAGCGACGCACGATTGCGCACCGTCAACGGCGCAGCGCCGCTGCCGTCATGCATGATGTGCCGCGGGTTGCCCGGGAGCAGCACGATGTCGCCGGCCTTGAGTTGCAGCGGCCGGCCACCCGCCGGATTGTCCAGCATCGCCGAGCCTGCCAATACGGCATGGTACGGGATTTCATTGGCCTCTCCCGGTCCCTGGTCGATCCGCCAAGGCGTGCCGTAGGAGCAGCGCAGGTCCAAACGACCGTGCACCGGCATCATCTCGAAAAGACGGCTTAGCCAATCCATCGTCCCCCGCCCTCGCAACGTCCCCTTGTGAGACGAATGAGCATATATCTAGGTCATCTTGGCATTCAATATCTCACATCGGGACCATACTGTGGCTCTGCAATCTTCACCACCCGCCAAGGAGTGCCACCATGTCTCGTCTTTCCATCCCGAACCTCGAAGCTGACACCGGTCCGTCCGGCCAACTCTACGCCCAGATCAAGAAGGCCATCGGCAGCGTGCCGAACACCTTTGCGGCCATTGCCGCCCATGGCCCTGCTGCGCTCAAGGCCGTGCTCGCGGCCGATACCGTGCTGGCGTCCGGCAGCTTGGCCAAGTCCGACAAGGAAATCATCAAGCTCGTTATCAGCGAGGCCGCCGGCTGTGACTATTGTGTCGCCGCCCATAGCCGTCTCGGAAAGCTCGTCGGCGTAACGCAGGAAGTGCTGAAGCAGGTCCGCGACGGCCAACCCACCGGCGATACCCGGCGCGATGCGTTGATCACGTTCGTTCGCAAGCTCGCGCGCACCAGCGGCACCGTCAGCGATCAGGATTACGTCGCGATCAAGGCCGCCGGCTATACCGACGCTCAGCTCGTCGAGATCAGCCTTGCTTTTGCAACCACTGTTTTCACCAACGTCTTCAACCGCATCAACGATACCGAGATCGACTTTCCAGCGGTCGCGTAACGCGACTGCGGCGCATCGGTCATCTCGACTCAAGGATCAGCATCATGACTACGCTTGCCAACACCAAAATTGCTCAAAGCCCTCTCCTCCGCACCTTGCAGGGATCCGGTCTGCTCGAGGTAGATATCGACTATCACATCGTTCGCGCCTCGATGGTGATCATGTTCTTTTTCTTCGGTTACCAGAAGTGGTTTCCGTACGAATTTGAGAGGCTGGTCCCGTTCATCAGCAACGGGCCACTGATCTGGTGGCTCTATCCCGTGTTCGGCCATGCGGGCGCCAGCTATTTCCTGGGCATCTCGGAATGGACCTTTGGTTCGCTGCTGCTCGCAGGTTTCTGGAACAAGCGACTTGGCGTTCTCGGGGCGCTCGGTTCAACCGCCACGTTTGTCGCAACTGTCACTATCATTCCCTTCATGCCGGAGGGCTGGGATACTGCGGCAGGAGGCTTTCCAGCGATGACCGGCAACGTGCCGTTCCTGATGAAGGACGTCGTTTTGCTCGCAGTCTCCTTCTATCTATTGAGACAAGATCTGGTTCGCTTGGCACGTCGATAGCAGACACGCTGACTGTGATCCGGCACCGGCGAGCATCCTGGCTCGCCGGTGTCGCACGAAGACCGTGTCGAGAAAGCCGCGTCTACGGATGCCCTGCGGAGGGCCAGTGTTCGAGAAACCATACTTCAGTATGCGTTACTGCATCATAATCGCCAGGTTGTGAGCTGCCGTTACAGAGGGCACCCTGCAACAGGCACTGCATTCGACGAGACCCTCGGCAATCCGAGTCGGATCGAGAGGCCTCTCACGTTCCGCCGAAATGCCACTCGGAAGCGCCATGGTCTCGCGTTGGGGCACGCCGTCTAAGTATTTGTCGCTGAAGGACAGCACAACCAGACGAGGCGTACTATGAACACGGATCAGAAGGTTGTTGTCATCACCGGGGCTTCGGGGGGCCTGGGCGAGGCAATCGTCGACGGATATCGAAGCCGCGATTATCACGTTGTCGCGACTTCTCGTTCGATTGCACCGTCCTGCGATCCTGGTTGTCTCGTAATTCGCGGCGACATCGCTGATCCGGAAACCGGAAGGCGCGTCATCGAGTCTGCCCTCGAGCGGTTCGGACGTGTCGACACGCTGATCAATACCGCCGGCATCTTCATTCCCGGGGCCGTTCGAGAAATACACCGAACAAAACTACAGAGACGTTCTCGCGACCAATCTGCACGGCTTCTTCTTTATCACCCAGCACGCCATCAAGGCGATGCTACAGCAGAAACGCGGTCACGTCGTCCAGATCACCACGACCCTAGTCGAATACGCCAACTCGAACGTCCCTGCCGTTCTGGCGTCGATAACCAAGGGTGGTCTTGCCGCTGCGACGCGGGGTCTCGCAATCGAATACGCCTCCCGCGGCATTCGGGTAAATGCGGTGGCTCCCGCCATGATCAAGACGCATCTTCACGCTCCCGAGACATACGAAGCCGTGGCATCGCTGCACCCTCTCAAGCGTATGGGTGAACCGGAGGATATTGCCCAGGCGATCCTCAACTTTGTAACTGGGGAAACCATTCACGTTGATGGTGGCCAGATCGCAGGTCATTGACTGAGAGACGCCGCCGCAACTGGCGACGGCATTCCCCTCCCCGACCTATCCCTTGCTCAGCCACCATGCGATGTCCCCGTCCCCTTCGCCAACAGGAGAAAGCACACTATGAACTTCATTATCGATACGCTCGGCCGTTCGGTCCTGCTGCGGCGCGACCTTGATTATCACCTGCTCCGTGCCTCGATGGTGATCATCTTTGCGTGGTTCGGGTATGACAAATGGTTTGAATCCGAGATCAAAGGGCTTGTGCCATTGATTACCCACGGCCCGTTTATCTTCTGGACGATTCCGGTCTTGGGTATCGGCGGCACTAGCGTTCTTCTGGGAGCTTCGGAATGGACCTTTGGTTCGCTACTGCTCCTGGGATTCTGGAATAAGAAACTGGGTGTACTTGGCGCCCTCGGTTCCTGCTGCACATTCATTGCAACCGTTACGATCTTGCCATTTGCTCCTGACGCCTGGGATCTCGGCGCCGGAGGATTCCCCGCCATGGGAATGGTCGCGGCCTTCCTCTTGAAGGATCTCGTCTTGCTGACCGTCTCTGTCTATCTGCTGAAGCAGGATGTCGAACGGGTGATCGCGGCGCGCGACAAACCGACATTGTGCCGAGAGCGTAGTGTGTTGTCCGCTTCCGCTACGAACTAACACGCTCACATCAAAATCACTCCCAACGCTGTGACGGCGGATGACAAAATACGCATCGACCGATTTCGGACACCGATGAGAAAAGGACAATCGCATGATTTCCGCAGCCTCGAGGTGCCTCGACCGCGCCGGGCCCAATCGTTGCGCGCCGTCGGAGTGCGCGCACCGCATGCTTGCGATGCCAAGCCGTCGTCGCGCACAGCTCGTCGAGGATCCGCCCCTTCTCCGCCCGTTTGGCCGACCGGTAACGCTCCGTCACCGCCGACAACACCTCGCGCCGCGCGCCCATGCTGATCTTTCCCGCCATAGAGGCCACCGAAGCAATTTGGTGGCGCCGCTGCAGTCATCGGCGAGAAGTTGTCCAGTAACATTCTTGATGAGGCAATGCGGGGTCAAAGTTCGGCGCTTATTTACCTGCACCAAGCTCAGTGTGTCGCGAGCGAGAACAGCAATTCGCCGAAGACGCCGGCTCTTGAAGGGCCGAACTGGACGCGGGCAACGAGCGGCGCCCTGCCCGGCGCTGCTTCGGCCGTATTTTGGGGAGGTTTGACCATGGAGCTCGTTCGGGCGCGCAGAGAACCGAACCAGTCTCTACATGAATGTGTCAGAACGCGAACCGCGTACGCATCGCCACGGCATCGAATTTCGAGCCAACATCGGCGATCGAGACCGGCGATGCCTGCTGTGAGAGGTTGCCATGCAGGTAATCGAGCATGAAACGTAGCAACGCAACGCCGCCCGCGCTAAGTACGCCTCCCAAAACCCTCCGCCGAGTCAGCTTGAATGCCGTGGGAGGGCCATCGCGGTACTGACTAAGCATACGCCTAAACCTCGCGGCCAAGCGCCATCGCCGTGATAGCGATCCTCCCGTGTGCTCCTGCATCGATCCATACAACATTCGCACGAAGTCCTCATGTCAAGGTATGACTGATGATCACGAAGCCCCCGTTGGCGCGATCGCCAGCCATTGATGAGACCGCGGCGCAAGCTTCCCCAGTCCATAGCGGGGCTTCACGATCATCTGAGACGCAGCCTACGATGGCGTTCCGCCTCAAACCGGTAATAACGGCGCTCGTACTGGCGCCTACTTTGATCGCAGCCTTTACTTAGGTTTCGTTGTAGGAGGTTGCGCCCGCTGAACGCTTTCCTCTGCCGCCGCCTGCGAGGTTCTGCTTGTGGGTGCCTCAAACACTGCAATACGTTGATCAAGCTGCCATAGCTCGATGTCGTTGGCATCAACTAGCTGCTGAGCACGGTCGCGTGCTTCCTGCTCGTCGGCACACTGCAATTTAGCCACGCTTATAACGTGGCGTTTCTGATCCAAAAGATATGCTCGGTAGTGCGTCATCCCCGCGCCCCCCAGCTCTAGGACAACAGCGTACTCCATTGATGCAAACGGAAACTACGGAAAATTTTAGCTCGAAGTTCACGCTTAATGTCTGTCCCTTTCAAAAAGTTGGTTCGATGCAGGCGCCGGGGCCGCATTTGGTCTCAGGCTTCGCAAGGACAACGCCAAACGAGGTGGGCCGGCTGATCCGCCCAAGCTAATGCCCCGGTCATTCTGACGACCGACGAGGAAACGCGATGGCTGGATGGCGCACCATGGGATGAGGCCAAAGAATTACAACGGCCGTGTGCTCATGATCCTAGTGCGTGGGGGCAAAGAAGATCGACGGCAGATAGAAACGCGAACAGATCGGCTATCCCGTCGTTGCGCCATCCAACCGCGCCAGCCCTGCCTCGATCACGTCGATATCTTCCTCGATCTGCTGGATCGTTGTCCGGCAATCAAAACCGGTAAGCGCCTTCAAGTCCACGGCGAGCTTCCGGCGCTGCATGCGCAAATCGTCAAGAGCCCTCCTGTCATTTAAGCTGACGTAGCCGTCCACAATGAGCTCGATTGCGTTTGGCATTCCCCGATCCAACTCCTACCACCCACCGCAAGGCTTAGCTCGCGACACTCTTCGAAACGGCATCTCTTCGCAAATCGTCTGCAGCAGTCGTCAAATGGGACCCCACGATCAGCCCGATCCGCCGCAACGTCAGAAGCGCAAGAGGGTCGCACAGTTCGATGGAGAGCCCGGCTCCCAATACTGCGATAGCGCGCCGTTCATCGTTATCGAGATCAGACCATGAGATGTCTTTCATTAGGCGCCTCGCTCAAAACAACGTTCAAAAACACAGATGCTAGCAATAGCCGCAGCATAGCTTTGGCGGCGCGGTATACCGACCGTAAGTTGGGATCAATTAGCTGAGCTGTACTGCTCGGCGCCACACTAGCCGGGAAGTCCATACTCCGGGCATTCCCTCCTGAAAGAGACCACCAATCCTTGGTCTTGCCCGCGTTCAAACCACTTCAGCAATTCCATGGCCGCAAACCGCGACTCATCTGCAATGGTGAGATGGTGACAACAACCGGTGACAAATTCCTTAATTGGGGCACCAACGGGCCGCGCGAGCAACGGGATGAAGTTTGGACGTGCGATAACGCTGACGACAGACGATGCACACGATTTCTGGGTGCGTGCGCCCACCCTCGCCCGGCGGTGACCTGCTGGTGCGGGGCGAGCCGCACCTGATCCAGCAATCCGTGCGACTAGCGCTCCTCTCGCCCATCATTGAGTTGGTCATCAAGTTCGAGGTCGCGCATGCTGGCGAGCTACGCCTGCTTGAGACTGGCCCTTTGCCTTATCGAGGCAGCAGCGCCGCCGAATGGCGGGCCGGGGTTGGTGATACGGATAGACCAGACACAAACTGCCGGTCGGTTCATTGGCGCAGCGACCTACAATGTTCCAAGTGCGGAACGAATGCCCGCCGGCAGCGCACCGCGCGTGAACGAATGCGCGATCCGAAGCCCAAACGAAAGTTTCTCGCAGCAAGCGCGCCATCGACCGATTGGTCGGCGATCGGAAAAACCTAAAAATACTTCTGGATTATAATCATGATGACTCTGACGCAAAAACAGAAATTAAGGTGGGAAAAAGTAGAAGAAGGACGGGAGGAAGGGAATGAAAGCTGTACGCCGCTTGCGCGCGATGGCCTCGTTGTGCCGACAGAGCGCCGCATATCATCCTGACAAAAGCTGGAAGCTGCTCGCCGAGGCGGAGTACTGGGGCCACCTAGCCGATGGGGAGCTTCTTGAGCACTACAAAGAATGCACGGGCGGCTCAATACAAGATCGCTGCGTAAAGAAGCATGCATCCGAGATCCAGCAACCCAACCTGTGAGCCCAAAGAGCCTTTCAGAATGTGAGTGTGCTGCTCGTTGGCGAGTTGAGGCAAGCGCTCCGCCGTCACGCTGATTGCGGGCGTGTCGCGCTGGACGGTACGGCTTATTAGTGTCGGCGAATTCCGGTCTAGTCGCGTCGGCTTCACCGGATCAGGCGACTTCCGGTCTACGCCGGTGAAGGGACATTCTCAGGACAGGCGGGCAAGTCTCAACGCCAGCAGGCGACATTCAACCGAAAGAGGCCGCGCCAACAGCGAGTCCTACGTCTCGTCCTCCATCCAAGTGTGCTCGCCGGAGGCGCATTTGAACATACGGACTATTTTGTCATTTTGAGATGTAGAGACACCGCAGCTTGGTTCCTCCACAAAGGACACGAGGGCCGTCTAGCGGAACTGGGAACCACCGATTCACGTTTGTTCCAGAACGAGGATTGACGTCAAGAGGCGAGATGATGACATGCCACGTAGCACGTTCAATCGAGGGCTGCCGCGTTCTGATCATTGAGGATGAATACTTCCTGGCAGATGACTTGGCGAAGGCGCTTCGGTTAGTTGGCTGCAAGGTGATCGGCCCGGTCGCCGAACTTAGGGATGCAATGTCAATCCAGACGGATTCCTTTGACCTTGCCCTGATCGATATAAACCTGCGCGAATGTTTAGCCTACCCGATTGCTGACGAATTGATTCGTCTGGGGAAGCCCTTCATCTTTGTAACCGGCTACGGTGCTGATGCTATGCCCCACCGCTTCAAGGACGTGCGGCGGTTTGAGAAACCCTGTGACTTTAGGACGATCTCGGCTGAGATTAGCATGCTGTGTGGCCGTGTGCTTAGCTCGTCGTGACGAGTCCGCTGACTCAGCTCTGGGTGAAAATGCGAAGAAGTCAACCTGAGCAAGTCCGCCGTGCCTCAATAAGCGGATCTCAACGGGGTGCGCCGTCACTTCGCTGATGGGCCCAAGGCGAAGAACTCAGAGCCAGCGATACTGGTCCGATATTGCGTAGGCGGAGCAGTCCACATTCCTTTGATGTAGCGCGAACCTGCTCGCAGCGAAGGGCCCTTCGCGGTTGATAGCGCAAGCAAAAAAATGGCCTCGAATGTCGGGGCCATTTTCGTTAATCGTCGTAGTCCCAATGATGCTGACGCCTAATAACTACCGTGCGGTCTCGATTATGATTGTACCAGCCGTGGTGCCATCCGCGATCAAAGCCACCGTCATATCCGTAGTCCCTGTCGCGATAATATCCGTGGTCGCCACCGATCCGGAAACCGAACTCCTGAGCACCGGCGAGCGTCGGTGCTGCCACGCTGAGTGCCGTCACAGCGGCGAGAACATAACAATGCTTCCTCATTGTGCATCTCCCTTGCTGGTTACGATACCAACCAGTGGGGAATGTCGCCGTTCCGGGAACAGCCGCGAAACTTTATTGAACAGGCGTTCACCATCATTGCAATGTGGAAGCAACGTCCCAGATGATCTTGTCGATCTCAACACCGTCCAGCTGCGTTTGATCCGCAATACGATGGATAGCACCACCACGATAATCATCGTCAGGCATCAACAAATCTCGGACTGCTCTTGATAAAGCAATTCGGCGTGCTACTACGCACCCGGTAGCCACAAGCCATACCCAAACCAAAACGGCCCCGGCGCGTGAAGCACTCCGGGGCCGTTCAAGATCATCAGGCTCGGGTACAACCGCCGTGTCTTCTGATCATTGATGTCGCCGATTACGCCACTTGATTTTGGGCAAGATGTGGCGACCGCGCGGCATCGAGCTGCTCACATTCTGCGCGAAAGCGCTCGGCCTCCACCTCGGCCTTGCGCCACTCAGCGCGCCGCCGGTGCTCAGCCGGCTGCGCAACCCCGACCAGGCTCCGCGATCACACGTCACCCCGCGCCGAATGGCGGACAGCGCTTGCGAAGGGTCAAGGTTCCTTCCCTGGTTGTCCGGCCATCAACATAGTTTCGCCTCCTCGTCTGCGTTAAAAGCTCCCGTATAGTTCTGGGGTGAGCTGGCAAAAAAAACGACGTGACGTGCAGTTCCATGCTCATCCCTGGGAAAGCTTCGCAGGCTCAAAAACCATCTGCATCCCGTTGAATGTTAGCTCGCCGTAGCGCAGATGCGCGGATCGCTCTCAGGTGGGGTGCCATTGCATTGATGGAGCACCAAATGGATTCCACGCTGGACGACAAGCTCGCGGAAGAGCAGATCACGAAAAGCTTGGAGGAGCAGTTTTCTAACCGGGTCAACTTGGCGCACGAAGAGGAAGTCGGTCCTTTGGCCCCGCCGACCAGGAGGAAGACGTCTCGCGCCCCGCCGGCAACGATTCATCGCTCGGCGGGTCGGCGCTACGTGGCTTTCGTCGGTTCTCTGTTGGCAGCATCCATTGGTGTCGCTGCCTGGCGGTGGTCATCCTCCGCTGATACGGCGAAGATGGCCCCCTCAAACCCGGCACCCCTGACACAGGCCGCGCCGGACGCCGCCGCGCCGAAAGACGTTGCGCCGACTGCTGTTGCCCTGTCTTCCGAGTTTGCGCGACAGCTCCAACCGATGGCACACGATTTCGCTGCCTTGAGGCAAACGGTCGAACAGCTCGAGGTGAGACAAGAACAATTGGTCCGCGACAATGAAAATCTCGTGAGCCAAATCAAGGCGAGCCGGGAAGAAATGGCACGCAGCAATAGTACCATCGACCAGATCAAGGCGACCCAGATGCAGATGGCGCGCGACGGTCAGACGCTTACGGAGCGGCTCAACGCAAGCCAGGAACAACTCGCCCACATCATCGCCAATGCCTCAGAGCCAACTGTGATGCCTGAAGAGCCAAAGGTGATGCCCGAAATACCACTGCCGCGTCGGCGGCAGTCGGCCAATGTCGCCCAGACGCAAAAGCCGACGCCGAGCCCGGCGCGGCCGCAAGCCAAAAAACCACAACCGTCATTGGCATGGCCATGGTCAGTGCACTCGAAGGCCACAGAATGATTCGAGGCACCCGGGCGAGACGTAATTGTCAATCAACGCCTTTCCCGGTTTCAATCGGCTTGGCTCTTTCGAAGGCAGCTATAGGGACCTCGGCGAGAGGTTCAATCAGCGCAGTGATAAGGTTTGGCATTGTGTGCAGAGCGGAGATCACCAGACCTTGCTCGATAACTCGGAGTTGCTAATCCGCGCCAGATCTTGCCCGATAATTCGGACTCACTGTCTTTCGCGGTAAACCAACCTGGAGTCCCTCTTTCCGCTTCTTCTGCATCTCGGCGAACAGGCCGAATGGCAGCCGCTCAGGTGTTGAGCCGGCGGGTGCGGTGAACGGCTGTAACCGCTTAGCCGGAACCCTTGCTTAGGGATCGGTATAGCTGTGCGAAAGAAGCCGCCGGCTTGGACGGAGGTTTGGGATGGGATTGGACAGCAAAAAGGACGTCCATTTGGACGGCTCAACGACGGGGGCGTCGTGAAGGGCCTCGCGTCCAACCTGCTTCGGTCCTCCCACTCGCGTACGAAGGGCCAGCTGCGAACTGCTTGGCCTGGCGGGCATGAGCGGCCTTCGCCCTCTCCACCAACGAAGGGGCGCGACGAAGCTCCGCGCTATCAGCCGATGTGCCACCAGCTTCGCGGTGTCGCCTACCACTCCCTCGTTCAAGCCGTCGCTCACCATCTGGTCTGACCTTTAATGCCCGCATCCAGTGGGCGTTGTCTGAGCTTGTTCAGGAATATAGCAGCCGGGTGATGTCGCGGGAGAGCGCCGAGAGGTCCCGAGGCGACGGCTACTCCTTCGGCTTGTAGGTCCCGTCCAGCCATCGAGCAGCTCCTCTACGACCCTGGATACCTTGATCTTATCGTGGGTCGCCTTGATGGCGTCGCGAGCGCCTCGAGGGGATGCTCGAATGCTGTGGTGAACGCCGACTTGGCCGACACGGATGATCTTGCTGTTCTGAAGGCAGCACGGCCCATTCGATCAGTAATTGCTACGCAATCAAATCGTGAGCCGCATGGAGATTGGCGTGCCCTGAGTGATCGTGGTGCGCATCTGAAATATCAATCCCGTCAGCATCCTGGACCGGCTCCGGCCCCTCGCGTGCAACAGCATGCTGACCATCTCCATAGGTTTTTCCATTTCCGTGGCTCAGTTGCTGTAGGTCATACATGTCTGAAAACGTATTGTCGGCGCCATTTTTAAAATGAAAGGAATCGCCAAGTTCGGTGCCAACCGCTGATTTGGCCTGATCTGCGCTGCCGGAAGAAGGCCCGCTCTTTCCTGCAGTCGCAATCTTCAACGCCGAATGTGCGTCGTTGGCAGAATTTACGGACGCCGTTGGTATATCCCGCTGCAGCTTGGCAGTATCTAAATCACCTACCTGTGGATGCTGTGCGTGTTGCTTGCCGGCCCCGGAGCCATCTTCGAAAGCCTGCAAATCGCCGTGCGCCTGTCCGCGATTCGAATCTTCTCCCGCGGTCTCATGCTGGGCGTGC
>NZ_JBEPQT010000021.1:0-119161 GCF_040547985.1 Bradyrhizobium sp. LB14.3 | reverse complement strand
AGCAACATCATTGTCTCCAGGTTGAGTGATTCAGCAACCTCAGTCTGGCCTCAGACCTGGTCGCTATCCACTCCCCATGGAATCTTCGTCGCAAGGGCTCCTCGCAATGACGATGGCGATAGCTCAGCCCAGCACCGGCAGCATCACCACGTCATAGCCGTGCTTGATCGTCCGCTTCAGCACGGGGTCTTCCAGCTCGAACTCGAAGCGATCGGCAGGGCGGATGCCGCCTTTGGCCGCGAACGTGCCGCCGAACATGGCGCAGCCGTCGGGGAATTTCCCACCTTCGAAGCCGCGCGCGACGAGATCGGCGATCGGCAGCATCGCGTCCAGCGTGCCCTCCTGGTAGAGCACGCGCTCGCCCTTGATGAAGGCGTAGGAGCGCAAAATCATCTTGTCCCAATGGCCGATGACGTCCTCGAGTTCCCACAGCGTGGATGCGATCGGCTTGTCGCACATTTGCTTGGACACGGTGACGCTGTAGGCCTCGACCTTGCGGTCGGTGTGGTCGGAGCCGCAGCCGACGAACATGCGGCCCTGCCAGCCGATCAGCACGAATTCGACCTCGCCGCTGGAATCGCCGCCAGTACATTCGATGCGGTCTTCCATGGTGAGCCGCCGCGCCGAGGCGCGATAGTAGATCGGCGTCGAGGCCGGCCGGACAATGCCCATAGCCTCCAGCTCCGTGATGTGCTTGTCGCGCGCGATCGCGTCGCGGCCGGTCCAGCCGGCGATGACCATCTGGTCGATCGCCAGTGTCAGTGGCGTTGTGGTGTCCTGGGCGTCGACGGTGAAAGTCAGGTCAAACACGAATTACGGCCTCCATGCCGGCAGCAAGTTCAAAGATACGGCGGTCCGATCCGCCCGCGCCCGCCAGCATCAGGCCGACCGGAACGTCGCCCTCGCGATGCGCAGGCAGCGAGATGGCGCAGCCGTCGATCATGTTGATCAGGGTGCAATTGCGCAACGCGCGCAGGTTTTCCCTGGTGAACGCCTTGTCGTCGGCGAGATCGGCGATCTTCGGCGGCGTATTGGCGGTGGTCGGCAGCACCAGCGCGTCATAGGGCGCAAGGCGCGCATTGACGCGGGCGATCAGCGAGCGGCGCTCGTTGAGGAGATCGATGTAGTCGGCCGCGCTCTGCGCCTCGCCGCGCATGATGCGCACGGAAACGCGGGGATCGTAGACGTCGCCCTTGGACGTGATGAGGTAGCGGTGCCAGGCGAAGCTTTCGGAAGCCGCAAAGCCGCCCTTGGCGTTCATCGGGCCGATGTCGTGGAATTCGGCCATCGCGATGCGCTCGATGATCGCGCCATGATCGGCGAGGCTCTTGAGCGCACGCTCGAACGTCTTGGCCACGTCCGCATCGAGGTCGTCGAGCGCGATCGTGGTCGGCACCGCCAACCGCATGCCCTTCACCGGGCGAGGCTTCAGCGCAACGACCGGCTCGTTCGCGAGCACGGCGTCGAGTATGGCACAGCAACTGACCGATCGTGCAAGCGGCCCGATGCTGTCAAGCGAGAACGACAGCGGCACAGCCCCGTCGAGCGGCACGCGGCGCTGCGTCGGCTTGTAGCCGACGATGCCGTTATAGGCCGCCGGAATGCGGCAGGAGCCGCCGGTATCAGTGCCGAGCGCGCCGTGCGCCATGCCGTCGAGCACGGACACCGCGGCGCCCGAGGACGAGCCACCGGGCACATGGCCCTCGGCCCGGTTCCAGGCGCCCTTCGGCGTGCCGTAATGCGGATTGATGCCGATGCCGGAATAGGCAAACTCAGTCATGTTGGTGCGCCCGATCACGACGAAGCCCGCCTTGCGCAGCCGCGTCACCGTGGGGGCATCCTGCTCGGCCGGCGAGGAATCGTCGAGTGCGCGGGAGCCGGCGCGCGTCACCTGGCCCTTGATGTCGAAGAGATCCTTGATCGAGACCGGGATACCGGCGTAGCGCGAGGGCGCCGCCTTCACCTTGCGCAAACCGTCCATCGCATCCGCCGCCGCGAGCGCGGCGTCCTTGTCGACATGGATGAAGGCACGCTGTCCCTCGCCGGCCGGATCGGCAATTCTGGCAATGCAAGCCTCGACCAGCTTGCGGGAGGTGGTGCGGCCGCTTTCGAGGTCTTCGGCGAGCTTCGTCAGTGTCGGAAAATCGGGCATGTCTGTCTCACGGAATATTTGCGTGCGCAATCTATAGCGCTGCCTCAGTTCGACACAAGCATTGTGCGCATGATGGCATGCATGCGCATTGCTGGACCGTTGACGCGCCATGGTCGATTGTCGCATCAAGATTGAAACAGGCGGGCTTGAGACCCGCCCCTTGACAAAACAAGCTCTGGGAGGACCTTCCGAGATGGCCGAACCGCAGCGCGCGCGACCGAAACCGACGCCGGAGACCCAGCATTTCTGGGACGGCACCAAGGCGGGCGAGTTGCGCCTGCAGCGCTGCGACGCCTGCGCGCATGTCTATTTCCCGCCGCGCCCGTTCTGCCCCTCCTGCGCCTCGCGCAAGGTCAGCATCTTCAAGGCGAGCGGAAAAGGCTTTCTCTACAGCTACGTGATCAACCACCGTCCCGCCGCGCCCGGCTTCACACCGCCTTACGCGATCGCGGTGGTCGAGCTCGACGAGGGGCCGCGGCTGATGAGCAACATCATCGACTGCCCGCAGACGCCGGAGGCGCTCGAACTCGACATGAAGCTCGAGGTCGCATTCGAGGCGCTCGACGACAAGATCACCCTCCCCGTGTTCCGTCCGGCGAAGGGATAGGCCATGCGCAGCAACCAGGTTGCCGTCGTCGGCGCCGCCGAGACCACCGAGCTCGGGGTCATCCCCAACATGTCGCAGCTCCAGCTTCACGCGGACGCGGCGCTCAATGCCATTGCCGACGCCGGGCTGAAGCTGTCGGACATCGACGGCTTCGCCACCGCGGTCGAGACACCGCAGCAGGTCTGCCACTACCTCGGCATCAAGCCGACCTGGGTGGACGGCACCTCGGTCGGCGGCTGCTCCTTCATGCTGCATGTCCGCCATGCCGCGGCGGCGATCGAGGCCGGCCTGTGCAAGACCGTGCTGATCACCCATGCCGAGAGCGGCAAGTCGATGATCGGCAAGGCGCCGCGCTCGACAGCGCCGGACAGCCTCAACGGCCAGTTCGAACAGCCGTTCGGCGTCTATGGGCCACCGAGCATGTTCCCGATTCCCGTGCTGCGCTTCATGAAGACCTACGGCATCACGCACGAGCAGCTCGCCTCGGTCGCGGTGGTGCAGCGGGAATGGGCGGCAAAGAATCCGCGCGCGATGATGAAGGACCCGATCACAGTCGCAGACGTCCTCAACTCGCGCATGATCGCCTATCCGTTCCGCCTGCTGCAATGCTGCCTCGTCACCGACGGCGGCGGCGCGCTGATCCTGACCTCGGCCGATCGCGCCAAGGACTTTCCGCGCAAGCCCGTCTACATCATGGGCACCGGCGAAAGCGTAGAGACGCCGATGGTCAGCCAGATGGAGACTTTTAATTCCTCGCGCGCGTTCAAGACCGCGGGGCCGCTGGCGTTCAGGGAGGCCGGCATCGCCCACAAGGACGTCGATCATCTCATGATCTACGACGCCTTCGCGCATCTGCCGCTGTTCGGCCTCGGCGATCTCGGCTTCATGCCGCACGAAGAAACCGGCAAGTTCATCGCCGACGGCAACACGCGGCCGGGGGCTAAGCTTCCGCTCAACACCAATGGCGGCGGATTGAGCTACATGCATTCGGGCATGTACGGCATGTACGCGCTCCAGGAGAGCGTACGCCAGATGCGCGGCATCGCGCCGGCGCAGGTGGCCAACGCGAAGATTTCGGTGTGCCACGGCGTCGGCGGCATGTTCGCCGCGTCGGGCACGATCGTGTTTACGAACGAGAGGTAATCCACATGACAAAATCACTGCAAGACAAGGTCATCATCGTCACCGGCGCAGGGCGCGGCATCGGGCGGGAGATCGCGCTGCTCTGCGCGGCGGAAGGCGCCAAGGTCGTGGTCAACGATCCCGGTGGCGCCTCCGACGGCGCCGGTTCGAGCGCATCCCCCGCTGAGGAAGTGGTCGAGGAGATCAAGAAGCGCGGCGGCACCGCGGTCGCCAATTTCGAGTCGGTGGCCGAAGCCATCCCCGCCAGCAAGATCGTGAAGACCGCGACCGATCATTTCGGCCGGCTCGACGGCGTCGTGAATAACGCCGGCATCCTGCGCGACATGATCTTCCACAAGATGAGCGTGGAAGCGTTCGAGGCCGTCATCAAGGTTCATTTGATGGGCTCGTTCTACGTCTCGCACGCCGCGGCGCGGCTGTTTCGCGAGCAGGAGTCCGGCTCCTTCGTGCACTTCACCTCGACCTCGGGTCTGATCGGCAACTTTGGACAAGCCAACTACGCCGCCGCCAAGCTCGGCATCGTCGGCCTGTCGAAGTCGATCGCGCTCGACATGGGCCGCTTCAACGTCCGCTCCAACTGCGTCTCGCCGTTCGCATGGACCCGCATGATCGGCACCATCCCGACCGAGACCGATGCCGAGAAGGCGCGCGTCGAGAAGATCAAGCAGATGGGACCGGAGAAAATTGCGCCGATCTGCGCCTATCTGCTCTCCGATGCGGCCAAGGACGTCTCCGGGCAGATCTTTGGCGCGCGCATGAACGAGCTGTTCCTGTTCAGCCAGAACCGTCCGCTGCGCTCGGTGCATCGGAGCGAAGGCTGGACCCCGCAATCGATCGCCGAACACGGCATGCCGGCTCTGAAGGGATCGTTCTACAAGCTCGATCGTTCCGCCGACATCTTCCCGTGGGATCCCGTGTAAGCGAACTCCACCTGTTGCTGCATTGCGATCTCCGGTTGTCCGGCCGGAGATCGCCCGCTTTACGCCCGATTGCAGGCGGATCGTTCCCTCCCAACACAACTTCGGGAGGAAACCATGACAAGAATACTGACCAACTCCAGCGACACGCTTGCAACAGAGCGCGATGGCCTCGGCCGTCGTGCCCTCTTGAAGGGCGCAGCGGCGGCAGTAGCCGCGACAGGCTTTACCGCCAACGCAAGCTTGGCAGCCTCCGTCATGCCATTGGGCCAGACGGGCGCTCCAACGAGATCGACGGCGCCGCTGCCGTTGGGACCGCTGCCAGGCAGCCGCTACCCGGACTCCCATTTGGAATCGGCCAAGAAGGGGCCACCATCGTTTGGGCCCTCTGGTTTTCCTGCCTTCGCGGGCACGATGGCTGTTGAGCGCGTAGCAACCGGATTCCGATGGGCCGAGGGACCAGTTTACTTCCCAGCCGGCCGGTACGTGTTGTTCAGCGATATTCCCAACAACCGCATCATGCGTTTCTCCGAGGATGACGGTCATACGAGCGTCTACCGCCAGCCTTCGATGAACTCCAACGGCAACACCATCGATCGCGAAGGACGCCTGCTCACTTGCGAGCACAGCGGCAGGCGCGTCACCCGGACCGAGCTCGACGGCTCGATCACCATCATTGCCGACAGTTACAACGGCAAGAAGCTCAACTCGCCGAACGATCTGGTCGTCGCTTCCGATGGATCGGTCTGGTTTGTCGATCCCGGCTACGGGATCGGCGGCTATTATGAGGGTATCAAGGCCGAGAAGGAGCAGGCAAAAAACAACGTCTACCGGGTCGATCCAAGATCCGGGGAGATCAAGGTTGTCGTCGACGACTTCGTCGAACCCAACGGTATAACCTTCTCGCCCGACGAGAAGAAACTCTACGTCATCGATACCGGCTTCACTGATGGCCCCGATAATCCCTCCCATATCCGCGTATTCGACGTGGATATTGGGTCCGGAAAGGTCTCGAACAGCAAGGTGTTTGCGGAGATGCCCAAGCCCAGCATTACCGACGGGATGCGAACCGACACGGCCGGGCGCGTTTGGTGCTCCGTGGGCTGGGGCGATCCGAACGAGGACGGCGTGCGCTGCTATACTCCAGAGGGCGAATTGCTCGGCAAGATCCACCTCCCGGAAACGGTCGCCAATCTCTGCTTCGGCGGTCAGCAGCGAAATCGACTGTACATCTGCGGCTCGAGTTCGCTCTATGCTGTCTACACGAGTGCACAGGGTTCGATGAAGCCTTGAGCCAATAAGCGCGTGGCGAGTAGCGAACGGTTCGGACACGCATCTGTTCGCTACTCGCCCTCATCAACCCGTATTTCTCAACCCCGCCGAAATCCCGTTGATCGTCAGCTGAATCCCGCGCAGCACCTGCTCGTCCGGGTTCTGCGCGCGGTGCTCTTTCAGCAGCTCGACCTGCACATGGTTGAGCGGATCGAGATAGGGGAAGCGGTGGCGCACCGAGCGCTCCAGCAGCGGATTGCCCTGGAGCAGACGGTCCTGGCCCATGATGTCCAAGAGCGTCTCGATGCAGGAATGCCATTCGCGACGGATGCGACCGAAGATCTTTTCGCGGAGCGCCTCATCCGGCACGAGTTCGGCATAGCGCGAGGCGATTGCGATCGAGCTTTTCGCAAGCACCATGTCCATGTTCGACAACAGCATGCGGAAGAACGGCCATTCCCGGTAGAGCTCTTTGAGGAACGGCATGCCCTTGTCGGGATCCTCCGCGATCCACTGCTCGACCGCGCTGCCAAAACCGTACCAGCCCGGCAGCATCAGGCGGCATTGCGCCCAGGAGAACACCCAGGGAATCGCACGAAGGTCCTCGATCGCCCGGGTCTTCTTGCGCGAGGCCGGGCGGCTGCCGATGTTGAGCGTCGCGATCTCGTTGATGACGGTTGATGCCCAGAAGTAATCGACGAAGCCGTCGGTCTCGTAGACGAGACCGCGATAGGCCTTGAAGGCGAGACTTGAAAGCTCGTCCATCGCGGTCAGATATTCGCGGCGCGGCGCGCTCTGGCGCGGATGCAACAGGCTTGCTTCCAGCGTCGCCGCGGCAAGGATTTCCAGATTGTTGCGGCCGACTTCGGCGTTGGAATACTTTGACGAGATGATCTCGCCCTGCTCGGTGATGCGGATCTGGCCGTTCACGGCGCCGCCGGGCTGGGCGATGATGGCATCATAGCTCGGACCGCCGCCGCGGCCGACCGAGCCGCCGCGACCGTGGAACAGGCGCAGCCGCACGCCGTGGCGCTCGAACACGTCGACGAGGCCGATCTCGGCCTTGTAGAGCTCCCAGCCCGAGGTGACGAAGCCGCCATCCTTGTTGGAGTCGGAATAGCCGAGCATGACCTCCTGCACGCTGCCGCGGCTGTCCACCAGCCGTCGGTAATCGTGCAGCGACAGCATGCGGTCCATGATGCTGGATGACGCCTGCAAATCCTCGATGGTCTCGAACAGCGGCACGACGTTAATCGCGCTACGCCCGGAGGGATGGACGAGGCCGACCTCCTTGAGCAGCACCGCGACCTCGAGCATGTCGGACATGCCCTTGCACATCGAGATGATGCATTGGGGAATGGCGTCCGAGCCGAACTTCGCATGCGCCTCCGCGGCGGCATGGAACACATTGAGCTCGCCCATCGTCTCGTCGCTGTACTTGACGAACGGCGACACCAGCGAGCGCGTTGAGCGCAGCTCGTTGGTGAGCAGCGAGATGCGCGCCTCCTCGCCAAGCGCGAGGTAGGACATGCCGGGGTTGGCGGCGTCCATCAGCTCGGCGATGGTGCGCTCGTGCACCGCCGAGTTCTGGCGGATATCGAGCCGCGCCAGATGGAAGCCAAAAGAGTCCACCGCGCGGCGCAGCAGCCGCAGCCGGCCGCGGGCGATGACGCGGGCGTTGTTGGAGATCAGCGAGCGGTGCAGCACGTCGAGATCGGCCTTGAGCTCCCTGACGCTGTCATACGGCGCGCCCTTGCCCACCGGCCGGCGCGTGATCTCGACCTCGAGCTTTTCGGCCGTGGCCGTCAACCGCGCATAGATGCCTGACACCGAGAGGCGATAGGGCTCGCCGCTCCGGTGCGGCGATGTATCGGGCGAGCGCTCGGCCAGCGTCCGCAGCTCCTCGGAGACGTCGGCGAGATGCGCAGCGATCGACAGCTCCGAGCCGAGCACATGCAGCTCTTCGAGATAGAACTGCATGACGCGGCTCGACTGCAGCCGCAGCGTGCCGCGCATCACGTCGGCGGTGACGAAGGGATTGCCGTCGCGGTCGCCGCCGATCCAGCTTCCCATCCGCAGGAACGAGGCGAGCTCGCCGGCTGCCTGCTCGCCGCCCTCCTCCAGCCGGTCCTCCAGCGCGTTGACCAGCCGCGGCACCTCGCGCAAGAACGTGTAATCGTAGAACGACAAGCCGTTGGCGACCTCGTCGAGCACCGTGAGCTTGGTCCGGCGCAGCAAATTGGTCTGCCACAGCGTCAGCACCTCGCGGCGGAGCTGCTCGTCGCTGGCGGCGGCCTCATCGGCGGTCAGCGCGACGCGCTCGCGGCGGTCGAGCAGGGCTGCGACCTCCATCTCGCGGTCCATGGTGCTCTTGCGGCGGACTTCGGTCGGATGCGCGGTCAGCACCGGGCTGACGAGCGCGCTCTTGAAGAAGTTGCGTAGTGCATCGGCACCGATGCCCGCCGCCCTGGCATGGGCGAGCGTCTCGGCCAGCACGCCGGAGCCGCCACCCTTGCCGGCGCGCATCTGGCGGATGTTGTTCTGGTCCTCGGCGATGTTGGCGAGGTGGGAGAAATAGCTGAAGGCGCGGACGATCCGCACGGTCTCCGAGGTCGACATGCTGTCGAGGATCTGCTCGAGCTCGCGGCGGGCCAGCCGGTCCTCGTCGCGGTGAAACCGGATCGAGGTCTGCCTGATACGCTCGACCAGGTCGAACAATTCGGCCCCCTCCTGGCCGCGAACGGTATCGCCCAGGATGCGCCCGAGCAGGCGGATGTCGTCGCGCAGCTGCGTATCCGCCTCCAGCGCCTGGACGTCCTCAGGGCGGTTGGGGCGAAGATCGGTGGCGTCGGATGGTACGGTCTGGAGGGACATGGCTGGCTCCGCTTCTAGAGCACCCTGTGGCTCCCCGGTGGCGACGAGTGTGCAAGTTTTTTGCCGCAGCGCAAGATGAAGTTGGGGGCGGCGCGGCAACGTCACCGATCATCGTGCGCGTCGCTGGCGGGCGCGCGCATATCCGCGGCCTCGCGGCGCAGGCGCCCGAGTTTTGCTGTCCGTTTCGCCCTCATCGAGAAGAAAGGGCGCAGGGAAGGCCGGGCGCCGGCTGGCACCCAGGGTCCGCACGCGAAAAACGCACGCGGGGTGACCCACAGGTGATGCCGGGACATCCCGGCCTTCCCTGCGCAATGGTTTTACGGCTTATGGCGCGCTCTCCCCGGGGAGCGATGCACTGTTGCCCCCGTCGCCTTGCGGATGATCGATGCGCGCACCCGGTCGGGCCGCACATCACCGCAAGCCTTGACGCACAGACCCCGGGCGTCAGGACCACACGCTTTTGCCGTCCGCGGACGTCCCTCCCCGGACATCCGGAAGCTCGCGCGTGCTCGCTCCCGAAGCCGAAAAGAAACGCTGTGACCGCGCCGGGTCGTTCGCGCAGATCGCGATGGCTCACAGGCGTAGCCCGCCCTGCCACCTCGTCACGCGCCGGCGCTGCCGCGTCCATCGCATCCCGGCTCACGTATCGTGACGATCGCGAAACGCCCTTTTGGCGGGCCGGGATGTCTTGCGGTTTACCCGAAGAGATAAATTCGGTCAATCAGAATATTTGGGAGCGCCACCCTTGACCTGCATGCGGCGTGTTTTGCCCGTCGGGCAACGCGGGGAATTGTGTGCGCAGCACCAGCGATGCGCTCTCTCATCGCAGCGCAGAGCGCCGAGGATGGATAGAACGCCAGCGATACCCATCAATCCGTTCGCCGATGACGAAGCATGGGTTTCGCAAGGGCTCTACCCATCTCACGAGCTCAGTCGTTCGGGCTAAACCCGGTTGCTTGCACGATCCCTTTCCATCGAGCCGATTCCGATGCGAGTAGTTGTGCAAAGTTGTCCATTGAGATCGAGTCGATCTCGACTGATAATTTTGCCAGGCTGCGCTCTATGACACTCGTTCGCAGAGCCGCCTGAATAGCTCCATTGAGGCCTTCAATGATATCTGGCGGTGTCTTGGCCGGAACGAAGAACCCAAACCATGTGACGTCCTTGAGCAAGGGATAGCCGGCTTCCACCATCGTCGGCACATCGGGAAGAAACCGGCTACGGGCTGGACCGGTGGTTGCCAAGGCGCGCAGTTCGCCGGCTTGCACGAGACCTAAGGAACTGTCGATTGGCATGATCGCCGATGCGATCTCGCCCTTGAGGAGGTCTTGGATTTGCCGCCCTACCTTGATACGGTACGTGAAGAAACTCGAAGCCTGCCCCGCGTCCCAACGCTGCACCGATTAGGTGCATACTGGTTCCAACTCCTGGCGTGCCATAGGTCGCATCCTTTGCGTTAACACGGCACCACGAGACGAAATCGGCAAGCGTCCTCGCCTCCTCTGGCACTCGCGGCCCCACCGTCAAAGCTGCAGCGAACGACGCAACGGTCGACACTGGGGCAAAATCCTGAGGCTCGTATCTCAGCTTCTTGTGGGTATGAGGAAAGAGCGTGAGGAAACCAGTCGGCGCGAACAGAACGACCGATCCATCCGGGGGAGCGGCTTTCACGGCTTCCACGGCGACACGACCACTCGCGCCTGGTCGAGGTTCGACGACGATCGACGTTGCATAGGTCTTCATCTGTTCCGCAAGGAGCCTCGCGACAGAATCAGGCAACCCGGCTGTGAAGCCTGTTAGGATATGCGCCGTTTTCACACGCGGTTCGGCAATGATTTGCGGCACGGGACCAGCGACGGAGAAAGCGACACCGGCCGCCGACGCTATCAAAAAGTCACGACGCGTCCCCATAAGCCGCCTCCCGTGGCTCCCCTATTTCCGCAACGTGTTCTCAGCACAAGGCCAGACATTCGATTTCGGATGCCTCATCAATCAAAGCGTGCATCACGCAGCCATTTCTGTCCAATTCTGATATGTGATGGTTCGATAACCGATTTGGCAGGTTCGTGGTCATGTCGTTGGTCGATCGCATTGGGCGCCGCCTGAAGCTGCGCGACCTCCGTATTCTGCTCACGGTCGTGGAGCGCGGAAGCATGGGAAAGGCTGCGGCAGAGCTGGCGATCTCGCAGCCCGCCGTATCGAAGGCAATCACCGACTTGGAACACACGTTCGGACTTCGTTTGCTCGACCGCAGCCGAGGCGGGATCGAGCCGACGGCATACGGCCGCGCACTGGTCGCGCGAGGCCGAGTGATTTTCGACGAACTCAAGCAGGGCGTCGACGAAATCGCATTTCTCGCCGACCCGTCTGTGGGAGAGTTGCACATCGGCAGTACTGAGAGTATTGCGGCCGGTCTCTTGCCGGCAGTCATCGAGCGCTTCACACGTGAGCAGCCCCGAATTCACTTGGACGTCGCGCAAGCGGACATTAGCAAACTGCATTATCGTGAGTTGCGTGAGCGCAGCATCGATCTCATGCTGGGTCGCATTCCGACGCCATTCAAGGAAGCCGATCTAAAGGCGGAAGTCGTGTATGACGACCAGGTCGTCGTGGTAGCCGGCCGTCAGAGCAAATGGGCACGGATGCGTAAACTCAAGCTTGCCGATCTAGTCGGCGAGCGTTGGATTCTGCCTCCCGCGGATACCATGCACGGGTCACTCACCGCCGAGTTGTTCCGCGCGAGTAGTACAGAGTTGCCACGTGCGCCCATTACGACGCTCTCAATGCATCTGTGCTGTCGACTGGCTGCCAGTGCACAATTTGTGACGATGCTTCCAACATCGATTCTTCGCTTTGGCAACCATGGCGGCTCTCTCAAGGTACTTCCAATTCGACTTCCCGCGCAGCCGCGGCCTGTCGCAATTGTGACACTCAAGAATCGCGCGCTCAGCCCAGCCGCAAAGCTCTTTATCGAGTGCGTTCGTCGAACTGCGAGATAGGAAGGGTTCAATATCCTGAGTGCAACGCGGGGAATTGTGTGCGGAGGGCAATTGAGCGCACCCGCCTCGCCAGATGGGGCGACGATGCACGGATCATCAGACCGGACCCTAAGCCGGCCGGATAGCCGCTAAATGTTGCGAATCGCGCCTGCCATGATTCCCGCCAGTAGAATGGGCTGAGCCCTTGCGAAAACCCATCATCCTTCGTCATCGGCGGACGGATTGATGGGTTTCGCTCTACCCATTCTACGAGCTATGAGCTGAGCAAGCGCCTCGTCGTTCGAGACGACCGCTTCGCGGTCTCCTCAGGATGAGGCTGAGCTGCGTCGGGTTTCGTTGAAACTGCAACCACGTGTTCCCCCCTCATTCTGAGGGCCCGCCAAGGGCGGGCGTCTCGAAGGATGGGCCGCGGGGAAGCGCCTCAAATGCGATAGCCCTACCCAAAGCCGGGCGACTTCCGCTCTGCAGCCGGAGGCCGACATTGACGGGTCCACGCCTTAAGCCGGCACGATCACCTTGCCGATCGGCCAGAGCGCGATGCCCGCGAGCTTCAAATGGGCCCAGGCGAAGGGAATGCCGATGATGGTGATCGCGAGGGCCAGGGCGGTGAGGAGATGGCCGAGCGCCAGCCACCAGCCGGCCAGCAGAAACCAGATGATGTTGCCGATCACCCCGAGCGGGCCGGTGCCGATATCGCTCATGCCGGTGACCTCGTCGCGGCTGACCGCCTTCGAACCGAACGGCACCAGCGTGTAGACGGCGATGTTAAACGCCGCCCGCGCCCAGGGCAGGCCGATGATGGTGATGGCCATGATAACGGCAGCGATCAGCCAGCCGACCGCCATCCAGGCGCCGCCGATGAGGATCCAGAGCAGGTTGAGCAGGATGGAAACAGGAGCCATGGGATGATCCGGAGGTCGATGATCCCGTTTGTATAGCACGACCGGTGGCCCGTGACGCCACTCAGGTCGTTGCCATTCTTGTAGCCGCTAGATCTTCCGTCCTGCCTGCTCCCAATAGGGATCGCGCAGGCGGCGCTTGAAGATCTTGCCGGAATCTTCGCGCGGCAGCCCGGCGCGGATCTCGATGTGCTTTGGGACCTTGTAGTCGGCGAGCGACGCCTTTAGGCGCTTACGAATGTCGCCGGCGTCGAGCGTGATGCCCGCCTGCGGCTCGACTACCGCCATCAGCGCTTCGCCGAACTCGGCGTCGGGAATGCCGAACACCGCGCAATCATGCACCCCGGGCACGGCGTGCAGCACCGACTCGATCTCGGCCGGATAGATGTTGACGCCGCCCGAGATCACCATGTCGCGCTTGCGGTCGCAGATGAAGACGTAGCCATCCGCGTCGATATAGCCGACGTCGCCCGAGGTGATGAAGCTGTCGCGGTCGATCTCGGCGCGCTTCTCCGGCTTGTTGTGATAGGTGAAATCGGCCATCCCGGCCATGCGTGAGTAGATCTCGCCGATCTCGCCCACGTCCAGCACGCGGCCGTCATCCCCGATGAAGCGCAGTTCGGCGCCGGGCGAAATCTTGCCGACGGTGCCGGGCTTCCTCAGCGCATCCTCGGAGGTCGCGAAGGTGACGGCGCTGGATTCGGTCGAGCCGTAGAATTCGTAGATCACCGGCCCCCACCATTCGATCATGGCGCGCTTGACGTCCGCCGGGCATGGCGCCGCCGCGTGGATGATGTGGCGCAGCGAGGAGACATCGTATTTCTTGCGCACCTCCTCCGGCAGCTTCATCAGGCGGATGAACATGGTCGGCACCATGAAGATGGTGTCGATCCCAAAGCGCTCGATCAGCTGCAAAAACTCTTCCGGCTCGAAGCGCGGCATCAGCACCAGCGCACCGCCGAGTTTTCCCGCGCGGATGCCGAACGAGTTCGGCGCGGAGTGATAGAGCGGGCCCGGCAGGATCGCGCGAGCACCTGGCTTGAGCCCATAGATCATCGCGCGCATGCGTTCGCCGGCAGCCGCCTGCTCCGGCGTCGGCGCATGGCGCCGCACGCCCTTGGGATGGCCTGTCGTCCCCGAAGTGTAGATCATGTTCATGGGCTGCGGCACGACCGGGCCATTATAGGGCTGGAACTGCGCGAGCCAGGATTCGAAATCGATCGCGAAGTCCGGCGTCTTCAGATGATCGGGATTGATCTTGTAGTTGGTTAGAATCTCCAGCGGCGTCGGCACGCTGAGCACGGTGACGCCTTTCGGAATGGCGTCGCGCAAGGCATGCAGCATGTCGGCATGTCCGATCAGCACGGACGTGCCGGTATCCTTCAGGATATAGTCGATCTCCTCCGGCTTGAAGTGCCAGTTGATCGGCACACCATAGGCGCCCAGCCGCATCGCGGCATAGGCGGCCTCGAGGAAGGCGATGTCGTTGCGCATCAGCATACAGACGCAATCGCCCTGCTTGACGCCGATCATGGCGAGGCCGGCGGCGATGC
This sequence comes from Bradyrhizobium sp. LB14.3, assembly GCF_040547985.1. Taxonomy (NCBI): domain Bacteria; kingdom Pseudomonadati; phylum Pseudomonadota; class Alphaproteobacteria; order Hyphomicrobiales; family Nitrobacteraceae; genus Bradyrhizobium; species Bradyrhizobium sp. LB14.3. The sequence goes on along the minus strand of NZ_JBEPQT010000021.1, from coordinate 104,745 downwards.
GATCGGCGCGGTTCGCGACCTCGGCATGGGAGCGGCTGCGCTCGCCGGAGACAATGCCGAGGAAATTTGACGTTTCGCTCATTTGTTTTTCTTTATGTTTGACGTTGTCCCTCATGGTGAGGAGGCGCGCAGCGCTGTCTCTAACCATGAGACCTCGTGGCCCATCCCTCGAGACGCCGCTTCGCGGCTCCTCGGGATGAGGTCTGCCTCAGTCCGCAAACTTCGGCGCGCGCTTCTCCAGATTGGCACGCACCGCTTCGGTCTGGTTCGCGCTGCCGATCAGCTTCTGCTGCTCGACGGACTCGGCGAGCAGCGCGGGGCCCGGATCGACCGAGAGATTGTTGAGCAGGCGTTTTGCGGCGCGGATTGCATCGGGGCTCTTGCCGGCGATCTCGCGCGCGACTTCGAGCGCGGCAGCGCGCGGGTCGTCGCAGATGCGCGTGGCGAGACCATAAGCCATCGCCTCCTGCGCGGAGAAGATGCGGCCGGTGTAGGTGAGATCGCGCAAAATGTCGTCGCGCACGAGCGAAGCCAGGATCGGCGTGCCCGCCATGTCGGGCACCAGACCCCATTTGATTTCCATCACCGACATCCGTGCGTCGGGGGTGAGGAAGCGCATGTCGGCACCGAGCGCGAGCTGGAAGCCGCCGCCGAAGGCAACGCCCTGGATCGCGGCGATCACGGGGACCGGAAGCTGGCGCCAGCCCCACACCGCCTGCTGCGCAAAGTTCGCCTGGCCGTACGTGCGCGCCGTGAGATCGCGATTTTCGCCACCCGGAATTCCGTTGCCGCCCTTTTCCTTCATGGCGGCAAAACGCCCCATATCAAGGCCGGCGCAGAAGGCGCGGCCCTCGCCGGATAACACGACAACGCGTACGCTCTTGTCCTTTGAAAGCCGGTCCGTTGCGGCCACAAGGGCCTCGAACATGGCTTGATCCAGCGCATTCATCTTGTCCGCGCGCACCAGGCGGACGTCGGCGACGCCTTCCGAGATCGAGATCGAGACGCGCTCTTCCATGGATGATTCTCCCCTGGTTCTTGCCTGTTCTTGTTCGGTGCCGCTTTACAGGAAGACGGCGGCCGGATTTAGTCAATCGACCAATTAACTGACAATCCCTACGGGGGAAACAGCCATGTTCAAGGAAAATCTTCTGGCCGGCCGGAGCATTCTCGTGACCGGCGGCGGGACCGGGCTAGGCAAGTCGATGGCGGCGCGCTTCCTCCAGCTCGGCGCCGAAGTGCACATCTGCGGCCGGCGCAAGATCGTCTGCGACGAGACCGCGACCGAGCTGATGGATCAGTATGGCGGCCGCGTCGCCAGCCACGGCGTCGACATTCGCAACGCGCTCGCGGTCGAGGAGATGGTCGAGAACATCTTTCGCGACAGCCCCCTCACCGATCTCATCAACAACGCGGCCGGAAATTTCATCTCGCGCAGCGAAGAACTTTCGCCGCGCGGCTTCGACGCGGTCGCCAACATCGTCATGCACGGCACGTTCTATGTGACGCATGCGGTCGGCAAGCGCTGGATAGCTTTGAAGCAGCCCGGCAACGTCGTCTCGATCACCGTGACCTGGGTGCGCAACGGCTCGCCTTACGTGGTGCCGTCGGCGATGAGCAAGTCGGCGATCCACGCCATGACGATGTCGCTCGCCACCGAATGGGGCCGATACGGCATCCGTCTCAACACAATCGCGCCCGGCGAAATTCCGACCGAGGGCATGAGCAAGCGCATCAAGCCCGGCGACGAGGCCGGCGCGCGCACCAAGGCGATGAACCCGATGGGTCGCGTCGGCACCATGGAGGAGCTGCAGAATCTCGCAGTGTTTTTGATTTCCGGCGGCTGCGACTGGATTACAGGCGAGACGATCGCCATGGACGGCGCCCAGGCGCTCGCAATGGGCGGCAATTTCTACCAGCTCCGCGACTGGGGCGACGACGACTGGGCCAACGCCCGGGACTCGATCAAGGCACAGAACGAGAAGGACCGGGCGAAGAGAGGATGATCTCGTGCCCCGGACGCAGCGCAGCGCGCCGCACTTGCGGCGTGATGCGCTGCTGAGCCGGGGCCTATCTCTCGCAGCATGCTGAATCAGAATGGGTCCCGGCTCAGCGCCGCACCACTTCGTGCTGCGCCGCGTCCGGGACACGAAAGCGCGGTTGCCCTCCCGCCATCTTGTCTTCACCCGCAGATGACGCCACACTCCGCGGCATAAAAAACAAGACGTCACGGGAGAAACATGTCCACCAAACAGCCATTGGCGAATCTCGCCGACATGGTGCGCGAGCGTGCGACGAGCCGCGGCAACGCCACCGCCTACGAGTTCGAGGGCCGCGTCACCAGCTTTGCCGAGTTCGACGTTAAGACGAACAAGGTCGCCGGCGCGTTGATTGAAATGGGCGTGAGACGCGGCGAGCGGATCGCCTATCTCGGCAAGAACAGCGATATCTATTTCGAGCTGCTGATGGGCGCGATGAAGGCCGGCGTCGTGATGGCGCCGGTGAACCGGCGGCTCGCGAGCCCCGAGGTCGCCTTCATCGTTAGCGACTGCAAGGCCCCGGTGCTGTTCGTGGGACCGGAGTTCATCGCTCAGGTCAGCCAGATCAAGGACGAGCTGCCGGGTGTGCGCACCGTCATCACCACCGAAGGCGGCGCGCCGGAGTGGCCTGATTATACAGCCTGGCGCGATGCACAGAGCGGCGACGATCCCGGAGTACCGATCGATACCAGGGATATCGCCATCCAGCTCTATACGTCCGGCACGACGGGCAAGCCGAAGGGCGCGATGCTGTCGCATGCCAACTTCCTCAACCTGGTGCAAACAGGCAATGCCGAGGACAAGCCGGAGTGGAACCGGTGGTCGACCGACGACGTGTCGCTGGTCGCGATGCCGATCTTCCACATCGGCGGCTCCGGCTGGGGCGTGATGGGGCTCTATCACGGCGCCCGCGGCGTGATTGCGCGCGAGTTCGATCCGACCAAAGTGCTGGATTTCTTCGAACAGTCCGGCATCACAAAACTGTTCATGGTGCCGGCGGCGATGCAGTTCGTGGTGCGGCAGCCACGCGCCAGGACGGTCGATTTCTCGCGGTTGAAATACATGCTGTACGGTGCCTCCCCGATTCCCGCGGCGCTGCTGAAGGAGTGCATCGAGATCTTCAAATGCGGCTTCGTGCAGATGTACGGTATGACCGAGACCACTGGCACCATCGTCGCGCTGCCGCCGGAAGACCACGTCGAGGGACTGGAGCGGATGCGCTCGGCCGGCAAGGCGCTGCCGGGCATCGAGATCGCGATCCTTGATGTCGAAGGCAAGCCGCTGCCGCCGCGCGAAGTCGGCGAGATCGCGACGCGCTCGGGCTCCAACATGGCCGGCTACTGGAATTTGCCGGAAGCGACCGCCGCGACGTTGCGCTCCGACGGCTGGCTGCGCACCGGCGACGCCGGCTACATGGACGAAGACGGCTATCTCTACATCCACGACCGCATCAAGGACATGATCATCTCCGGCGGCGAAAACATCTATCCCGCCGAGGTCGAGAGCGCGCTGTGCGATCATCCCGATGTCGCAGAAGCTGCCGTGATCGGCATACCCGACGACAAATGGGGCGAGGCGGTGAAGGCCGTCGTGGTGATGAAGCCGGGCAAGCAGGCGACCGAAACCGACATCATCAACTTCACCCGCGAGCGCATCGCCGGGTTCAAGACGCCGAAGAGCGTCGAGTTTTTGCCGGCGCTGCCGCGAAATCCAAGCGGCAAGATCTTGCGGCGGCAATTGCGCGAGCCGTATTGGGCGGGGAAGGACCGGCGGGTGAATTGATCGGCGGTGCGAGGAGCGAAGCGAGGAAGCTGGATTGCTTCGCTCCGCTCGCAATGACGATCAGTGCTTTCCCGGCCCCATATACCCGAACAGGAATCCGGCCACCTTCCGGATCTGGATTTCCTCGCTGCCCTCGGTGATGCGGTAGCGGCGGTGGTGGCGGTAGATGTGCTCGAACGGCTTGTGGCGTGAATAGCCCATGCCGCCGTGGACCTGCATGGCGCGGTCGGCGGATTCGCAAGCGAGGCGGTTTGCCCAGTAGTTGCACATCGAGACGCGGTCGGAGAGCGTGCGCTCGATCTGCTCCTCGGTGAGCTTGTCCATCTCCCAGGCGGTCTTGCGGATCAACAGGCGCAGCATCTCGGCCTGGGTCGCCAGCTCGACCAGCGGGAACTGGATCGCCTGGTTTTCGGCCAGCGCCTTGCCGAACGGTTTTCGCTCGCGCGCATATTTCACGCTCTCGTTGATGCAATAGACGGCGGCTCCGAGTGAACTCGCGGCCTGGCGGATTCGGTTCTGGTGCACGAAACACTGCGCCAGCGACAGGCCGCGACCGACCTCGCCGAACAGCGCGTCCTCGGGCACGAACACGTCGGTGAAGCTGACGCGGGGATGATCGGTCGGCATGTTGAAGGTCCACATGTACTCTTCGATCTTCACGCCGTGGCTCCTGGCCGGCACCAGGAAGCAGGTGATGCCGCGCGCATCGCCATCATTGCCGCTAGTGCGCGCGAACAGCGCGCAGTGCGTGGCGACATGCATGCCGGTGGTCCACATCTTCTCGCCGTTGATGATCCAGCCCTTGACGTTGTCACGGGTCGCAGGCACCGCGCGCGTTTCCATGTGGGTGGCGTCGGAGCCATGATTTGGCTCGGTCAGCCCGAAGGTGATGCGGTACTTGCCCTTGATCGAGCCGTTGATCATCGCCTTCTGGTCGTCGCGGCCGTAGCGGTCGAGCATGGTGGCGACAGGAAAATTGCCGACGATGGAATGCTCGTTCTGGAGGTCGTTGTGTAGGCCGAGCCCCTTCGCCGCAAAGTGCTCGCGGATCACGGCCATCCAGAGGTTGGAGCCATCCTTGCCGCCATATTGCTTCGGCACTGGAAAGCGCAGATGGCCGGCGGCGTCCGCGAGATCCTTGGCCTTGCGCAGCAGCGCTTCCCATTCGTGGCGCGGCAGGCCGCCATTTTCGAAATCGGTGCGCGCCCATTCGCGGCGATGATCGAAGAAGCGGATGTTGTCGTCGGCCTCCTCCAGCGGCTTGATCTCGCGTTCGATGAATTGGTCAAGCTCTCCGAGATAGGCGACGAGGTCGGCAGGCAATGAGAAATCCACGGTTCTCTCCCGGATGATTTTTCGTGTTGCGTTAAGGCGCTATGCGCGATTTTCTTCCCGCGATTAAGGTGAGAAGAGTGTGCGCAAGTCAAGCAAGCCGAGGCGTGTGAGAGGCGCAAGGCGCGCTTGCGCAATTCGATGGTGTTGACGCGCCGCCGCGCGCTACACTGCGGCCAAATTCTCTGTCACAGAAAATGCGGGAGCGACCATGGAGCTGAAGTTCTCAAAGGTGGAACGCAAGGGACCGATCACGATCGTCACGCTGTCGCGGCCCGAGGTCTACAACGCGCTACACACCGATGCGCATTTCGAGCTCCAAAAGGTGTTCGACGATTTCTCGACCGATGCGGAGCAGTGGGTCGCGATCGTCACCGGCGCCGGCGACAAGGCGTTCTGCGCCGGCAACGACCTGAAGTGGCAGGCGGCAGGTGGCAAACGCGGCTGGGACAAGGGCGGGTTTTCCGGCCTCACCGCGCGCTTCGACTGCGACAAGCCGATCATCGCCGCCGTCAACGGTGTCGCCATGGGCGGTGGTTTCGAGATCGCGCTCGCCTGCGATCTCATCATCGCCTCCGAGAATGCGACCTTCGCCCTGCCCGAGCCACGCGTCGGCCTTGCCGCCCTCGCCGGCGGCCTGCACCGGCTGCCGCGGCAGATCGGCTTGAAGCGCGCCATGGGCATGATCCTCACTGCGCGCCATGTCAGCGCCAAGGAAGGCCTCGAGCTCGGCTTCGTCAACGAGGTGGTGCCGCAGGGCGAGGCGCTGACGGCCGCGCTGCGCTGGGCCGAGATGATCACCAAGAATTCGCCGATGTCGATCCGCGCCTCGAAGCAGACCATCCAGAAGGGGCTTGGCGTGTCGCTCGAGCAGGCGATCGAAGAGCAGCGGGAGTATCCGGCGGTGAAGGCGATGGCGGCGTCACAGGACTACATCGAGGGCCCGAAAGCGTTTGCGGAGAAGCGGCCGCCGAAATGGGTGGGGAAGTAGACGGTCCCTCCCCGTCATTGCGAGCGCAGTGAAGCAATCCAGAATCTCACCGCTGTGGCAGTCTGGATTGCTTCGTCGCAAGGGCTCCTCGCAATGACGAAGGATGGATCGCACCTAACCTCCGCCTCGCGACAGCTCGCGCTTATAGGATGCGTAATTCGGCTGGTCGACCGCAAGCTTGTCCATCGTCGTCTGCCAGAGGTGTTCGGCCAACCCCGGTGTTGCGAGATCCAGCTCGCTTTTCGCGATACGGTCGGCTAGCGCGCGGTTGAGCTCCGTCACCGTGCCGTCCGCGCCGAGCAGCGCGCGCAACCGCTCGACCTCCGCAGCATCGCTCCCCTCCCCCTGCGTCAGCTGCCGTGTCACGAGATCGAGGATGTTGACGGCGACCCGCAGCTTGAAGGCGGGGTGGCCGGAGATCAACGGCGCGATGTCGTTGCGAAGGAAATCGGCGACCGATTTGGTCAGCTCGATCGGGGTCGGTTCGTCCTGCATGGTCAGCTCCCCCGCGGCGCGAGCAGCCGCAACAGATCGATTTCGGTCTCGGAGGCGCGGCGGCCGATCATGGCGCGTTCCATCGAATGGTCCGGGCCTTCGCGAAACCGCTGCATCATGCCGCCGCACATGATGCCCCAGCGCAGCGTGCCCATCACTTCCCAGAACTTGACCCGCTCAGGATCGTATTTGCGCCCCGCGGCTTCATAGCCGGCGAACAGCTCTTCGCGCGAACCAAACCCGCCGACGGGCTTGTCGATCTCGCCAAAACGCCATGAGTTGACGCAGACCCAGCCGAGATCCTCCATGGGATCGCCGAGATGGGCGAGCTCCCAGTCGAGCACCGCGCGCACGCCGTCGGCACCGATGATGAGATTGCCGTTGCGGAAATCACCGTGTACCAGCGTTTCTTCGGCGGACGGACCGGGGTCGTGGTCGCGCAGCCAGCGCAGCGCCAGCTCGAACACGGGCTTGGGCCAGTTCAGGCTGCGATAGTCGCGCTCGAAATCGCCGATCTCCTTCGTGGCGCTCATGTGCCGCAGCTCGGGCAGCTTCGAAAGGGGCAGCTTATGGAGTCCGGCCAGCACCCCGCCGATCTGCCGCGCGAGGCGCGGTCGCGCCGCGGCGAATTCATCATCGCGAAGAATCTTGCGTGCGATGGTCTCGCCCTCGACCCGCTGCATGATGAAGCCGGTGCCGAGATCGTCGTCCGGCACCAGCACATGCATGACGCGCGGCGACGGCACGCCGGCCTCGAATGCGAGCTGCATCAGCGTTGCTTCGGCAGCGAGGCCGGCTGCACGCGTCGGTGCAGCGCCATAGCCGTTCGGTGCGCGGCGCAGAATCGCGCCGATCGACCCACCCGGATGTACGATATCGAAGCGCCAGGTTTCCTGACTGGCGCCGCCGGACAGCCTTGCTACTCCGGCGACACCCGTCGCGCCCGGGTACCAGCGCTGAACGCTGCGGGAGAGTTCGGCCTCGATCATTTGCCTTTGAACTGCGCCGGGCGCTTCTCCAGGAACGCACCGACGCCTTCACGGAAGTCCTGCGTATCGCCGGCGCGGAGCTGGCACTGGAATTCGAGATTGAGCTGATCTTCGAAAGAATTCTCCGGGCTGTCCCAGTAGAGCTTGCGGATCAACGACAGTGCGACCGTCGGGCCGCTGGCGAGCTCATGCGCGAGCTTCATCGCCTCCTCCATCAGCACGCCGTCATCATAGACGCGGTTGACGAGGCCCCATTCCAGCGCCTTCTCGGCCGGGAGCCGCTCACCCATCAGCGACAATTCGATCGAGCGGGCCTTGCCGATCAGTCGCGGCAGCAGCCAGGTCGAGCCGCAATCCGGCACGAGGCCGATACGGCGGAAGGCTTGCAGGAAATAGGACGAGCGCGCGCACAAGATCATGTCGCCGAGCAGCGCGAAGCTCATGCCGGCGCCGGCCGCAGGACCATTGACCGCGGTGACAACAGGACAATGCAGATTGCGGATGCGGCGCAGGAACGGGTGGAAGCCGGTCTCCAGCGTCAGGCCGGCCTTGGTCTTCTTCGACTGGTTGTTGCGGCCCTGGAGATTCGCGCCGGTGCAGAATGCGCGGCCCGCGCCGGTCAGCACGACGCAACGCACCTCGTCCTTCTTCTCCTCGATCACGTCGAGCGCATCGGCGAGACCGCCCAGCATGTCCACGGAGACCGCGTTCATCACCTCCTGATGGTCGAGCTTGAGGATCGCGACCGAACCATCGAGATCGAGCGTGACGTGTTTGAACTGCATGGTTTCCTCGTACGTTGCGGCCTGTGTCAATTTCGCAGACCGGAATTGCTTGCCGGGGCGCATATTTGATTTTTGGCGCGGTCTTGTCCATGGTGATCAGAGCATAGCCAGCAATCTTGCGCGCAGCGGCTGATGCGCCGCATGCCGAGAAGACTTGCCAAAAACAGGAAACGCGCCATGGACCTTTTCGACCTCACCGGCCGCGTGGCCGTGATCACCGGCGGCAATGGCGGTATCGGACTCGGCATCGCACAGGCGCTCGCCGGCCAGGGCTGCAACGTCTCGATCTGGGGTCGTAATCCTGACAAGAACAGAAGCGCTGCCGCGAGCCTTGCGGATCTGCCCGGCAAGGTCGACGCGCGGGTCTGCGACGTCACTGACCCGGCCTCGGTCAATGCCGCGATGAAGGCCACGCTCGACATTTTCGGCCGGGTCGACGGCTGCTTCGCCAATGCCGGCATCGGCGGCGGCGGCCGGCGCTCCTTCATCGAGCGCACCGAGGAGGAATGGCGCACGATGTTTGCGACCAATCTCGACGGCGTCTTCCACGCGTTCCAGGCTGCCGCAAGACACATGACCCAGCGCGCCGAGGCCGGCGATCCCTTTGGCCGGCTGGTCGCGACCTCGAGCCTGGCCTCGATCTTCGGCACCGCGCGTAACGAGCATTACGCGGCGACCAAGGCCGCGATCAACGCGCTGGTGCGCGCGCTCGGCGTCGAGCTGGCACGCCACGGCGTCACCGCGAATGCAATCCTGCCCGGCTGGATCAAGAGCGACATGACCGCCGGCATCATGGCCAACGAAAAATTCGTCGCCAACGTGATGCCGCGCATTCCGGTGCGGCGCTTCGGCGAGGCCAGCGATTTCGGCGGCATCGCGGTCTATCTGATGAGCAAGGCCTCGTCCTATCACACCGCGGATACGTTCGTGATCGACGGCGGCTATACAGCGTTTTGAGTTTTCGTCGTGGTGGGCACGCTGCGCTTTGCCAACCTACGATGTCTGATTTCGTAAGCGCAATAAGGGGACAGGGCAAATGTTTTCCCACGTGATGATCGGCACCAACGACCTCGACAAGGCCAAGGCATTCTACGACGATTTGCTGAGCACGCTCGAGGTGCGGCCGGCCAGGGTTGACGGCCATCGCATCTTCTACATCACCAAGACCGGCGTGTTCTCGGTCACGAAGCCGATCAACGGCGAGGCGGCGACGTGCGCGAATGGCGGCACCATCGGCTTCGCCTGCCATTCGCCGGAACAGGTCGACGCCTGGCATGCCGCCGGTATCGCCGCTGGCGGCATCCCTTGCGAAGATCCGCCCGGCGTCCGACAAGGCCCGGGCGTGAACCTCTATATTGCGTATTTGCGCGACCTCGACGGCAACAAGATCTGCGCGATGCATCGGATGGTGTGAGCGGGGGCACTCACTGCGTCGCCGTAGCCAGGATAGCCATCCGAAGGACGGCGTCGCTTCCGTTCGCCTGTGTCCGGTGCGCTAGGCATCGCGTGGCACGGGCGCAACTCGCGGCACGATCACGCCAATTCGTGTCCCCTCGTCTGGCTCGCTTTCGAGATTGATACGCCCGCCCAGCCGACTGACGACGATGTTATGAACGATGTGCAGGCCGAGACCGATGCAGCCTTGACTGCGACGCGTCGTGAAAAACGGATTGAACGCCTGCCGGCGCAGATCCACGCTCATGCCGCAGCCATCATCAGAAACGACAATCTCAATATCATCCCGGCCGCACGCGCAAATCTCGATGTTGATGCTGCCGCTCTTGGCATGCGGAAACGCGTGCACCATCGCGTTCTTAATCAGGTTGGTCACCACCTGTGCGAATTGACCCGGATAACTGTTCATTGCCAGATCGGGCTGGCATTCGACATTGAGCGCCAAAGCGTTCTTCCGCAATTCCTGCTGTAGGCTCACGGCGACCTGTCGCGTCAGCTCGCCCGGATCGAAGCTGCGGCGTTCAAGATAGCCTTGATCGACAGCGACCTGCTTGAATGCCTGGATCAATTCCGCGGCGCGGGCGAGATTGTCGGCCAGATGCAGTGATGCGGTCTGAACAACCGCGACGAACTCATTCAGGCTCGATCGCTTCAGCCCGCCCCGTGCGACTTCCGCCGCAAACTTTGTCGTCTTGCGCTCCAGCGCCGAGGTGACGGTCAGGCTGGTACCGACGGGACTGTTGATCTCGTGTGCCACGCCAGCCACCAACCGTCCGAGAGCTGCGAGCTTCTCCGCCTCGACCAGTGAATCCTGAGCCTCTTTCAGGCGTTGCAGCGCCGCCTCCGCCGCGTCGCGCGCGCCGCGAATCTCTCGCTCGCTGCGCTTGCGTTCGGTGATCTCCTCTGCCGCGACATTGACGCCAACAATGTTACCGTTCGGTCCGCGTTGCGGATGCCAATAGGTGATCCAGCAGCGTTCGTCATTATAGCCGGGACGCTGGCCGTAAACCTCGATCCCGATGACCGGCTCGCCGGTTTCCATGATGGAGCGAACGATGCCCTCGACGGCGGATGCGAGCCCGGGCACGCAATCCCGCACCGTGTGCCCGAGATGGCCTTCGACCGAGATACCGCAAATCTCGGTGAGGCGCTGATTGATCTGCAAATAGCGGCAGTCCGGCGAAAGATATGCAAGCCCGATCGGCGCCGTATCGTAGATCAACTGCAGCGCCGGCTGCTTTGGAAACTGCACTTCGCGTATAACGGAAGAACTCATGTACTCTCTCCCTAAGCGCGAGCCGGAGGTTAGCCGGTTACAGCGGCGTGCAAAAGCCCCAATAGCCACCGGGAACAGGCGGAATCAGTACGGAATCCGCTAGCGGAGCTGCGGCGGCGCGACCCGTTAACCGACCCACATGTTCAGATCGCAAGATGCCTGCTGGAGATCTGCGAGCCGACGGGTCATCCGACTGTCGCCGTCGCGATGCCGATCTCGCTCAAACAGTGTTTGAAACGCTATTGCGATATTCCATCGCGTGGCATGGCTCGCGTTGGAAAATGCGCGCTCGCACTTTGGCGACGCTGCGACTATTCTCTGCTCCAGCACGATCTCAGCGAGTCCGGGAGGAACAATGACAAAACACGCCTATATTCCCCGCACCACCAATTACACCCTCAACCCCGGCGACGAGCTCAACGACCTCCGGATGTCGGACCAGGTCCGGCCGCTCTATGATCACGTCAGGAAGTTCATCCGCGAAACCGTCGAGCCGATGTCGATCGAATTCGCCAAGGCCGGCGAAGGCAAAGAGGATCGCTGGAGCTTTACGCCGAAGCAGCTCGAGGTGCTGGAGAAAGCCAAGAACAAGGCCAAGCAGGAAGGCCTCTGGAACTTCTTCCTGCCCGACGACGACACCGGCCAGGGCCTGAAGAATCTCGACTACGCCTATATCGCCTCCGAGCTCGGCAAGAGCCCGCTGGCCTCGGAGAGCATGAACTGCTCGGCGCCGGACACCGGCAACATGGAGGTGCTGGAGCGCGTCGGCACCAAGGAGCAGAAGGAGAAGTGGCTGAAGCCGTTGATGAACGGCGAGATCCGCTCGGCCTATGTCATGACCGAGCCGAACGTCGCCTCCTCCGACGCCAAGAACATCTCGACGAACGCAAAGCTCGTCGGCGACGAGTGGGTGATCAACGGCGAGAAGTATTACATCTCCGGTGTCGGCGATCCTCGCTGCAAGATCCTCATCGTGATGGTGAAGACCAATCCGGATGCGGCGCCGAGCAAGCAGCAGTCGCAGATCCTGGTGCCGCGCGACACCCCCGGCGTCGAAGTGCTCGGCCCCATGTACGTGTTCGGCCAGGACCACGCCCCGCGCGGCCACATGCACATGCGCTTCAACAACGTGCGCGTGCCCAAGGAAAACATTCTGCTCGGCGAAGGCCGCGGCTTCGAGATCTCGCAGCTTCGGCTCGGCCCGGGCCGCATCCATCACTGCATGCGCACCATCGGCAAGGCCGAGAAGGCGCTCGATTTGATGGTGCAGCGTGGCCTCACCCGCGAAGCCTTCGGCAAGAAGATCGCCCATCTCGGCGGCAACATGCAGATCATCGCGCAGGCGCGCTGCGAGATCGAGGCGATGCGGCTGATGGTCTTGAAGGCCGCCAAGGCCATGGATGTGCTCGGCAACAAGGAAGCCCGCGTCTGGGTCTCCATGGTCAAGGCCATGGTGCCGGAGCGAGCCTGCAAGATCATCGACCAGTCGATCCAGATGCACGGCGCCACCGGCATCTCGCACTGGACCCCGCTCGCCGAAATGTACCAGGACGTCCGCCATCTCCGCTTCGCCGACGGTCCGGACGAGGTGCACTGGATGGTGGTGGGACGCCACGAACTGAGCATGGCGTGATCTTTCTTCCCCTTCTCCCCGCCTGCGGGGAGAAGGTTGGGATGAGCGGGAGTCCTCCGCAAGGACGGTGACAGTTGGATTCGCGGAGAGTCCCCCCTCACCCGGAATTCAAGCGAGCTTGAATTCCGACCTCTCCTCGCTTGCGGCCGCAAGCGGCGCGAGTTGAAGCAAGTACCACCTACGACGCGGCCACCTCGCCGATCTTGTCCTGCGTCTTGGTCTCAAAATCGCCGGCGTCATGCCGCTCGTGGAGCTGACTGGCGGGATCGCCGGAGACGCGGTTGACCATGCGGCCGCGCTTGACGGCCGGACGCTTGGCGATCTGGTCGGTCCAGCGCTGCACGTGCTTGTAGTCCTGCACGGACAGGAATTCGCCCGCGCCATAGACCAGCCCCTTGGCGAGCGCGCCATACCAGGGCCACACCGCCATGTCGGCGATGGTGTATTCGCTGCCGGCGAGATATTCATTGTCGGCGAGCCGGCGGTCGAGCACGTCGAGCTGGCGCTTGGTCTCCATCGCAAAACGGTCGATGGCATATTCGATCTTGGTCGGCGCGTAGGCGTAAAAGTGGCCGAAGCCACCGCCGAGATAGGGCGCGCTGCCCATCTGCCAGAACAGCCACGACATCGCTTCGGTACGGCTCTTGATGTCCTTCGGCAGGAAGGCGCCGAACTTCTCCGCGAGATAAAGCAGGATCGAGCCGGACTCGAACACCCGGATCGGCTCCGGGCCTGAGCGGTCCATCAGCGCCGGGATTTTGGAATTCGGATTGATGTCGACAAAGCCGCTGCCGAACTGGTCACCATTGCCGATCTTGATCAGCCAGGCGTCGTATTCCGCGCCCTTGTGGCCGAGCGCCAGAAGCTCCTCCAGCATCACGGTGACCTTGACGCCGTTCGGCGTCGCCAGCGAATAGAGCTGGAAGGGGTGGCGGCCGACCGGCAGCTCCTTGTCATGCGTGGGACCGGCGATCGGGCGGTTGATGCTGGCGAACTGCCCGCCGTTCTCCTTGTTCCAGGTCCAGACCTTAGGCGGCACGTAGGCGGGGGCGTCAGTCATGCAAAGCTCTCCGGCGGGAAGATGCGTCTGCATTAATTAGCGCGCAAATGGCGAATGACAAGCCTGCCCGGTCTGCGCCCGGCGCGGGCCTCAGGCCGGCGTCATGCAGCCTCCTGCCCCCAGCCTGCGCGGCTGCGCTTCGGCTTCCATCACGAATCCCTCATAGCCCTTCGCCGCGACCTCGTCGCAGATTCGGCGGTAGACGCCGACGCCGCCGATATAGGGCATGAAGATGCGCGGCTTGCCGGGGATGTTGGCGCCCATGTACCAGGAATTGGCCTGCGGATAGAGCGTGCCATGGGCGACCTCGTTGACATGGACGACCCATTTGTCCTCGGCTTCCCCGTCCGCCTCCATCGTGGCAAGGCCCTGCTTGCGCATATGGACGAGGCTGTCCGCGATCCAGTCGACATGCTGCTCGATCGACACGATCATGTTCGAGAGCACCGACGGGCTGCCGGGGCCGGTGATGATGAAGAGGTTCGGAAAGCCGGCGCTCATCAGCCCGAGATAGGTCTTGGGGCCTTCCGCCCATTTCCGGTTTAGCGTCTGTCCGCCCGGACCTCGGATGTCGATCTTCGCGACCGATCCGGTCATGGCGTCGAAGCCGGTCGCGAGCACGAGCGCGTCGACCTCTTGGTCCTCACCTCCGACACGGACGGCATGCGCCGTGATCTCCTGGATCGGGTTGCTCTTGATGTCGACCAGCGAGACGTTCGGCCGGTTGAAGGTCGCGAAATAATCGGTGTCGATGCAGATGCGCTTGGTGCCGATCGGATGGTTGTCCGGCTGCAGCAGCTTTGCCGTCTCGGGATCCGTCACGATCTCGCCGATCTTGCCGCGGACGAAATTCGCGGCGGTGTCGTTCGCCGACAGCGCGAGGCCGAGATTGTTGTAGGCATACATGAAGGTGAGACCACCGCGCTCCCAGCGCGCCGCGTATTTTTCGCGCCTGACATCGTCGCTATCATCGAGCGCGCCGCGGTCGGGCTGCTCGGCGAAAATTCCGTTGCGCGCGACTTCGCGGGCGAAGCGGCGGATCTCGGGATAATTCTTGCGGAACGTGTTGCGCTCCTCGCCGGTCAGCGCGGCATTGCGGGCGGGAATGGAAAAATTCGCAGTGCGCTGAAACACTGTCAGATGTTTTGCCTGTTCGGCGATGACGGGCGCCGACTGAATGCCTGACGATCCCGTTCCGATCAGGCCGACGCGCAAGCCGGTGAAATCAACGTCTTCGTGCGGCCAGTTGCCGGTGTGATAGACGGGACCTTTGAAGTTATCGAGACCCTTGATGTCGGGCTTGCGCGCATTCGAGAGACAGCCGGTCGCGAGCACGACGAATTGCGCCTGAACCGTTGTGCCGTCGGATGTCGTCACCGCCCAGCACCTCGCACGCTCGTCGAACACCGCGCGCTCGACGTTGGTGTTGAACTGGATGTCCCGGCGCAGATCAAACCGGTCAGCGACGTGGTTGGCGTATTTCAAAATCTCCGGCTGCGATGCGTAGCGCTCGCTCCAGTCCCATTCCTGCTGGAGCTCTTCCGAGAACGAATAGGAATATTGCATGCTCTCGACGTCGCAACGCGCACCGGGATAGCGATTCCAGTACCAGGTGCCGCCGACGCCGCCGCCCTGCTCGTAGACTCGCGCCGAGAAACCGAGCCCGCGCAAACGGTGCAGCATGTACATGCCGGCGAAACCCGCGCCGACGACGATCACGTTGTAGGATTCCGTGGTCGGAGACGGATTCGCTTGCGCTGGCGACATCGACTGGCGCTCCCTCGTTGTTTTCTGTTGTTGTGGGCCAGCATTCGCTCGCGCATCCGAAAGCGCAAGGGGCAAATCGGCCGGCTCTGATCTGCTTATTTTGTACAGCGGAATGGCTCGTCTGCCGCGCGACGCCTGCGCGCAAGATGCGCGGCCGAATCCGGCGTGGCATCGCGGACGACGATGGGCTAGCGTCGAGTGGTCTTCGCTGCAGAATGCAACAACAGCAACGCGAGGCCGCCGGGAGGGAACGATGAAATCGCCGATCTGCGATATGCTGGGCATCGAGTTCCCGCTGCTCGCCTTCAGCCATTGCCGCGATGTCGTCGCCGCCGTCAGCCGCGCCGGCGGCTTTGGCGTGTTAGGTGCGACCGTGCACACACCTGATACCCTCGAACGCGAGCTGAAATGGATCGACGACCACGTTGAAGGCAAGCCTTACGGTGTCGACGTGCTGATCCCGGAAAACATTTCGACCGCGGGTGAGAAGGACGTCACCTGGAAGAGCCTTGAAGCACGCGTGCCGCAGGAGCATCGCAACTACACGCGCGATCTCCTGAAGAAATACGACATCGAACTCACGACCACTGAGGTGGCTGACGACCAGCCGCAGCCGTTCGATGCCAAGACCGCGTTGGAGCTGCTGGAGGTCTCGTTCAACCACCCGATTCGCCTGATCGCCAATGCCCTGGGCGTGCCGCCGAAGGCCATGATCGAGATGGGCAGGAAGCACGACGTGCCGGTTGCCGCTCTGGTCGGCGCCAAGGAGCATGCGCTACGACAGGTCGCGGCCGGCGTCGATATCCTCGTGGTCCAGGGCACCGAAGCGGGCGGCCATTGCGGCGAGGTCTCCACCATGGTGCTGGTGCCGGAGGTGATCAAGGCGATCAAGCCGATCCGCGACGTGCCGGTGCTGGCCGCCGGCGGCATCATGACCGGACGGCAGATGGTGGCCTGCATGGCCATGGGTGCGGCCGGCGCCTGGACCGGCTCGGTGTGGCTTGCCACCGTCGAGGCCGAGACCACGGAGATCTTTCGCGAGAAGATGATCGCGGCATCATCGCGCGATGCGATCCGCTCGAAAGGGCGTACGGGAAAGCCGGCCCGACAACTCCGCTCGGTCTGGACCGACGCCTGGGATCGCGCACCCGAGAGCCCCGGCGCATTGCCGATGCCGCTACAAAGCATCGTCAGCCGCGACGCCTTCAACTCGATCGACCGCGCCGCGGCGAGTGGCAACGCGAGGGCGCGGGATCTCGTCAGCTATTTCGTCGGCCAGGGCGTCGGCCTGATCGACAGCGTGAAGTCGGCGGGTGCCGTGGTGCAGGAGTTCAAGGAAGAGTTTGCCGAAGCCGTCGAGCACATGAATGCGCTGGTGGCGGAGTGATTGCCCGCGGCCCATCCTTCGAGGCTCGCCCGGCGGCGCACGCGCCGCTCGGCTCGCACCTCAGGATGACGCGGTATCTGTAGCCGTCATCCTGAGGTGCGGTAGCGCAGCGAAGGCCTCGAAGGACGACGGCGTGCCCAAGATCTGAAACGTGAAGCAAACAGAAATGACGAACTCCTCTATCCCCCCAAACCGCATCCCCGTCATCGTCGGCATCGGCGAGATCGTCGATCGCCCCAAGGAGATCACCGACGGCCTCGAGCCGCTTGATCTGCTCGAACAGGCGCTGCGACGTGCCGAACAGGACGCCGGCGCCAAACTGCTCGGCGAGGTGCAATCGCTCGACGTCGTCAACTTCCTGAGCTGGCGTTATCGCGATCCGGAGCAGCTGCTGGCGAAACAACTCGGCATCACGCCGGCGCATTGCTATTACGGCCCGGTCGGCGGCGAGAGCCCGATCCGCTACGTCCACGAGGCAGCAAAGCGCATCGCGCGCGGCGAATGCACGGTGGCCGCGGTCTGCGGCGCGGAGGCGCAGTCGACCGCGACCAAGGCCGAGCGCGCCGGGGCCAAGCTGCCCTGGACGCCGTTCGCCCATGACGTCGAGGAGCCGAAGCGCGGCGCGGCGTTCCAGAAGCCGTTGGCCGTGAAGCTCGGTGTGTTCCGCCCCGTCACCGTCTACCCGTTCTATGAGACCGCCTCCTCCGCGCATTGGGGCCAGACGCCGCGCGAAGCCATGGCAGAGTCCGGCACGCTATGGTCGCGCTATTCCGAGGCCGCGGCGCAAAATCCCAACGCCTGGCTCAAGCGGCGCTACGCGCCGGACGAGATCACGACGCCGACGGCGGACAATCGTCTCATCGCGTGGCCCTACAACAAGCTCATGGTTGCCAACCCCAGCGTCAACATGGGCGGTGCGCTGCTGCTCACCAGCCTCGCCAGGGCTCGCGCGGCCGGCATTGCCGAAGACAAGCTGGTCTACCTGCTCGGCGGCGCCTCTGCGGAAGAGCCGCGCGACTATCTCCTGCGCGACCAGTTTTACGAGAGCCATCCGCAGAATGCGGTGCTGAAAGCCGCGATGGACCTCGCCGGGGCCGACGGCAAGAAGTTCGACGCGATCGAACTTTACAGCTGCTTCCCGTGCGTACCCAAGATGGCACGGCGGACGCTGGGCTTAGGCCCCGACGTACAGCCGACCGTGACCGGCGGCCTCACCTTCTTCGGCGCGCCGCTCAACACCTACATGACGCATGCAGCCTGCGCGATGGTGCGGCGTGTGCGCGACGGCGCAAAGCTCGGCCTGCTTTACGGCCAGGGCGGCTTCGTCACCAAGCATCATGCGCTGGTACTGTCTAAGGTGCCGCCGCGTGAGGCATTGGCGCAGGAGACCAGCGTGCAGGCGGAGGCAGACAGCAACAAGCGCGCGGTGCCGGAGTTCGTCACGGATATCTCAGGCAGGGGCAAGGTCGAGAGCTTTACGGTGCTTTACGGCCGTGGCGGCGATGTCGAGCACGGCGTGGTGATGCTGCGGACGGAAGATGACAGGCGCACGCTGGCGCGGATTCCGGCGAATGATGCGGCCACGCTGGCGCACCTCCTGAACACGGATAGGACGCCGGTCGGCTCACTCGGCGAGATCACGATGGCCGTCGATGGCGTGCCGGAGTGGCGCGCGGCCTAGACTAGCTCTCGTGTCCCGGACGCGGTGCGGCATGCAATGCCGCTCCGCAGAGCCGGGGCACGGGACCCCCTACCCCTTCGGCGCCTGCTTCTCCGACGCCGTCGCCGGCTTGCCCTTGGCGCCGGCGCCGGTCACGCGGACCAGGTCGCCGTCGGACAGGCCATCCGGTGGTGCGGCGATGACGCGGTCATCCGCTGCAATTCCTGAGGCGAGTTCGATCTCGCGGCCGAGGTCGCGGGCGATGGTCACGGGCTTGAACAGGACCTTGTCGTCGACACCGACAGTCGCGACGCGCAGGCCGCTGCTGTTGAAGATCAGCGCGCTGGCGGGAATGCTGAGCGGCGCCGAGTCGCGCTGCAGGCTGAGCTTGACGCTGGCGTAGCCGCCGGGCATCAGCTCGCCCGAGGAATTGTCGAGACCAAGCTGCATGCGCGTCGTGCCGGAGGCGACGTCGACGGCTTGCGAAGAAGCCTCCACGGTGGCCTGGAAGGTCCGGTTCGGATACTCCGGCAGCACGATGCTGGCCTTGGCGCCCATTTTGATCGCGGGCACGTAGTTTTGGGGAACGTTGACGTAGACGCGCAGCTTGGTGATGTCGGAAACCACGAACATCGCCGGCCCCGAGCCGCCGCCCGCGTTGATCAGCGCTCCGACGTCGGTATCGCGCGCGGTGACGACGCCGTCGAATGGCACGGTGATCTTCTTATAGCCTGCGAGCGCCTCAAGCCGCTCGACGTTGGCCTGCCCCGAATGCACGGCGGCGTTCTTGTTGGAGAGATCGGCGGTGCGCTCGTCGATTTCCTGCGCCGAGACGAAGTTGGAGGCGACCAGCGTCTTGCGGCGGTTGAGCGTCGCCTCCGACAGCCTGGCGCTGGCCTGTTGGCTGGCGAGGTCGGCGCGGGCCTGCAAGAGCTGCTGATCGAGGTCGGGCGCCTCGATCTCGGCGATCACCTGACCGGCCTTGACGCGCGCGCCGATGTCGGCGCTCCAGCTCTTCAGGTAACCCGATACGCGCGCGAAAATCGGTGCGCGGGAATAGGCTTCCAACCGGCCCGGCAGATCGAGGTTGGCATGGAGGGCCTTGGCGTTGGGTAGCGTCACCGCGACGCTGGGAACGGCCTGTTCGTCGGTCCACTCCTTCAGCTTGGAGCCCTGCTCCTCGCGCGCGCGAATGCCGGTGCCGACCACGAGGCCTGCCGCAATCAGCGCCACCACGCCAAAAATGCCCAGTTTCCGGTGCGATACCGGGGAGCGGGGTTCAGTGGGCGACATGCGGGGTCTCCAGGGAGGCGGCGGCTTTGGCGCCTTGCTTCTTGTGTACCATACTGAACACCACGGGAACAAACATCAGGGTGGCGAAGGTCGCAAAGATCAGGCCGCCGATCACGGCGCGGCCGAGCGGCGCATTCTGCTCGCCGCCCTCGCCCAGCCCCAAGGCCATCGGCGCCATGCCGATGATCATGGCGAGTGCAGTCATCAGCACCGGGCGGAACCGGACGAAGCCGGCTTCGAGCGCGGCTGCGATGGGATCGCCAAGCTCCTCGTAGCGCTCGCGGGCGAATGAGATCACGAGCACGCTGTTGGCGGTGGCGACGCCCATGCACATGATGGCGCCGGTCAGCGCCGGCACCGACAGCGTCGTTTCGGTCGCGAACAGCATCCAGACGATGCCGGCGAGCGCGGCCGGCAGCGCCGTGATGATCACGAAAGGATCGGACCAGGACTGGAAGTTCACGACGATCAGGAAGTAGATCAGCACGAT
Source organism: Bradyrhizobium sp. LB14.3 (assembly GCF_040547985.1). Classification (NCBI taxonomy): domain Bacteria; kingdom Pseudomonadati; phylum Pseudomonadota; class Alphaproteobacteria; order Hyphomicrobiales; family Nitrobacteraceae; genus Bradyrhizobium; species Bradyrhizobium sp. LB14.3. The sequence continues at coordinate 84,311 of NZ_JBEPQT010000021.1, read as the reverse complement.
CGCCCCGAGCAGGCCGAACAAGAGGCCGGTGAAGGCGCTGTTCATGGTCTGCACCTGGCCGAGCAGCACCACGGAAGAACCTTTCGGCACCTCCTTTGCGGAGTCGGCGATCGCCTGCCGGATGTCGACGGCAACCGCACCGAGATCACGGCCCGAGGTCGTGGCGAAGATCTGCACCATCGACTGGATGTCGTATTGCGAGACCACCGCGCTCGACGTCGAACGCTTGATGTCGGCAATGCCGCCCAGGATCGGCGACTGCGAATTGCCGGCGGCCGTGATCGGCAACGTCTGCAGCGCGCTGAGCGAATCCATCTGGTATTGCGGCGTCTGCATCACGATCGAATAGGACACGCCGTTATCCGGATTGAGGTAGTAGGTCGGCGCCACCTGCGAGGAGCCGGCAAGGTTGACCACGAGACTATTGGTGACGTCACGCTCGGTCAGGCCGACATATTGCGCGCGGGTGCGATCGACATCGATGTTGAAGGTCGGATTGTTCGGCGACTGCTGGATGCGCGCATCCGCGACGCCGGGAATCCGCCGCACCTTGGCCAGGAGCGTGCTGGCGTAGGCAAAGTTGGCGCTGAGATTGGCGCCGCGGATCTGGAGGTCGATTGGCGCCGGCGCACCGAAGTTCAGAATCTGGCTGACGATGTCGGCGGGCAGGAAGGCGAAGCTGACGCCGGGGAACAGCCGCGGCAGTTGCTCACGCAGCACACGCACATGTTCCTCGGTCGGCCTGTGACCCTCTTTCAGCTTGATCTGGATGTCGCCGTCCTGCGGGCCGATCACGCCGGTGTTGTTGTAGGTCATGTTGATGCCGGAGATTGGCATGCCGATGTTGTCGGTCAGCGTTTCGATCTCGCTCGGGATCAGCTTGCGGATCGCCTTCTGCACGTCGGCGAGCTGGTTGGCGGTTTCCTCGACGCGGGTGCCGACCTGGGTGCGGACGTGCATCAGGATGTTGCCGGCATCGACCGCAGGGAAGAAATTGCGCCCGAGGAACGGCACCAGCGCGAAGGACGCGCCGACCACGCAGAGGAAGCCGATCACGAACACCGGACGGTGCGCGAGCGCGAGCCCGAGGAAGTTGTGGTACCCGCCGCGAATGCGTTCGAAACGAGCCTCGAAGCCGCGCTGCAACCACACCAGCGGATTGCGCGACTTCGGCGGCGCGCCCTCGTGATGCACATGTGGCTGCAACAGATAATTGGCCATGGTCGGCACGAGCGTGCGCGACAGCAGGAACGACCAGATCATCGCGAACATCACCGCTTCCGCCATCGGCACGAACAGGAAGCGCGCCACGCCGGTGAGGAAGAACATCGGCACGAACACGATGCAGATGCAGAGCAGCGAGACGAAGGCCGGCGTCACGATCTGGTTGGCGCCGTCGAGGATCGACTGCTCGACCGGCTTGCCCTGCTCCAGATGGTAGTTGATGTTCTCGATGGTCACGGTGGCGTCGTCGACGAGGATGCCGACCGCGAGCGCCAGGCCGCCGAGCGTCATGATGTTCAGCGTCTCGCCGATCGCCGACAGCATGATGATGGCGCCGAGCACGGAGAGCGGGATCGAGACCGCGATGATGACGGTCGAGCGCCAGCTGCCGAGGAACAGCAGGATCATGACGCTGGTGAGCAGCGCCGCGATCACGCCTTCGAACGCGACGCCTTCGATGGCGCCGCGGACGAACACCGATTGATCGCCGATGAAGCCGATCTTGAGCGCGTCTGGCAGCTGATCCTTGACGTCGATCACCTTCTGCTTGATGCCCGCGATGATGTCGAGCGTCGAGGTCGCGCCCGCCTTCAGCACCATCATCAGCACTGAGCGGTTGCCGTCGACATGGACGATGTTGGTCTGCGGCGGATTGCCGTCGCGCACGGTCGCGACGTCGCGCACATAGACCATCGCACCGTTGACGGTCCGGATCGGCAGATTGCCGAGCTCGTCGATTTTCAGCGGCGAGTTGTTGAGCTGGATGATGTACTCGAACTGGCCGATCTTCTGAGTGCCAACCGGCGTGATCAGGTTCTGGGCCGCGAGCGCGTTGGCGACGTCCTGGCCGGACAGGCCGCGGGCCTGGAGCGCGGTCGGGTCGAGATCAATCTGGACTTGACGCTGCTTGCCGCCGAACGGATAGGGGATCGCTGCGCCCGGCACGGTGACCAGCGGCGTACGAAGCTGGTTGATGCCGATATCGGCGAGATTCTGCTCGGTGAGGCCGTCACCCGACAGCGCCACCTGGATGATCGGCACGGTCGAGGCGGAGTAGTTCAGGATCAAGGGCGGCGTCGCGCCCGGCGGCATCTGCTTGATCAGCGTCTGCGAGATCGCCGTGACCTGCGCGTTGGCGGTGCGGATATCGACGTTCGGCTGGAAGAATATCTTGATAATGCCAAAGCCGTTGTAGGAGTTGGCGGTGATGTGCTCGATGTCGTTGACCGTCGTGGTCAGCGCGCGCTGGAATGGCGTCGTGATGCGGCCGGACATCTGGTCGGGCGGCAGGCCGGTGTACTGCCAGACCACGCCGATCACGGGGATGCGGATGTCCGGAAAGATGTCGGTCGGCGTCCGCAGCGCCGCCAGCGGGCCGATGATCAGAAGCAGGAGCGCGAGCACGACAAACGTGTAGGGCCGGCTCAGGGCAATACGAACCAGAGCAATCATTCGCCAGGCAATTCCAAATCAGGGACAGGAAACACCGCCCCCGCGGGTTCCATGGCTGATTTACCTGAAGACCGCCCAAATGGCCAACGACGCTGCGTCACGTGCGGTCAATTCCGCGCTATTGCACTGCGAAACAGCATTCCAGATATGCAGCTCGCGCCCGAAAGATGACAGAAGCCGCTTTCCTGCGCGTGAAAAAGCGGCGCCCGAAGACGCCGCTTTCAGGAATTCCGTGCCTGCCCGGCCTACGCCGCGCGAACGTTGGTCAGGAACTTGCTGACCTCGGTCTTGAGCCGGCCCGAGTCGTTGGACAGCATCTGCGCTGCCGACAGCACCTGCGAGGATGCCGAGCCGGTTTCGGTCGCGCCGCGCTGCACGTCGGTGATGTTGGACGAAACCTGCTGGGTGCCCTGGGCGGCCTGCTGGACGTTGCGGGCGATTTCCTGGGTCGCAGCGCCCTGCTCTTCCACCGCGGCCGCAATCGCCGAGGAGATCTCCGACAAACGCTCGATGGTCGAGGAGATCTCCTTGATGGCGCCGACCGAGTCGTTGGTCGCCGCCTGGATGCCGGCGATCTGCTGGCCGATCTCGCCGGTCGCCTTCGCGGTCTGTTCTGCGAGCGCCTTCACCTCGGAGGCCACCACGGCGAAGCCGCGGCCGGCTTCGCCGGCACGGGCGGCTTCGATGGTCGCGTTCAGCGCCAGAAGGTTGGTCTGGCCGGCGATGGTGTTGATCAGCTCGACGACGTCGCCAATGCGCGAGGCAGCCTTTGAGAGCTCGCTGACGCGCTCGGTGGTGGCGCGGGCCTGGCCGACGGCATCGCCCGCCATCCGCGCCGATTCCTGCACCTGACGGCTGATCTCGCCCACCGATGAAGCCATCTCCTCGGTCGCCGAGGCCACCGACTGCACGTTGGTCGAGGCTTCTTCCGAAGCGGCGGCAACCGTGGTCGCCAGCCGCTGCGAGCGGTCGGCGGTCGAGGTCAGCGTCGAGGCCGAGGCTTCGAGCTGGGTCGAGGCCGACGACACGGTCTGCACGATCTCGCCGATCATGGTTTCGAATTCGCGGGTGACGTTGTCGACGCGGCGGCCGCGCTCGATCTTGGCTTCGGCATCGGCGGCCGCGGCCTCGTCGGCGGACTTCTTGGCGATCAGCGCTTCCTTGAAGATCTGGAGCACGTCGGCCATGGCACCGATTTCCGTCTTCTCGCCGCGATGCGGGACTTCCGCGGAAAGCTCGCCCTTGCCAAGCGCCTGCATCGGCTCGGTGATCGAGTTGATGCCGCTCGATACGTCATGGACGAGATAGAAGCCGACGCCGGTGCCGATGACGACTGCAGCGCCGAGAATGATCGAGACCAGCATGAAAGCAAAGGAATAGCTGTCGGCGGCGTCCTGGGCGGCCTGTTCGCCGCCCTTGGTGTTCAGCTCGATGTCCTTGCGCAAGACCTCATCGGCTTGCAGCCCGATCTTGTTGACGGTCTTGGCGTTCAGCTCATGCGCCTCGTGCGGAACCTTGCCGGCTTCCTTGCGCGATAGCGCCATGACTTCCTGGGTGCCCTTCTTGTACTCGTCCCACAGCTTGGACCACTCGCCGTACATCGCCCGCTCTTCAGGCGAAGTAATCATGGGCTCGTAGACCTGACGGAACTTGGTGTTGGCCTCGACCACCGTCGCCAGCGTCTTCTCCGACGCGAGCTTCTCTTCGAGAGTCTCCGACAGCATGTGCTCGCGGATCACGTTGCGGTAGGTGATCACGCCGGCGCGCAGATCGCCGAGCACCCGCACGCTCGGCAGCCAGCTCGTGGTGATGTCGACCGTATTGGCATTCATCGACTGCATCTTCATGACGGCGAGCAGACCCATGCCGGTCATTGCGACCAGCAGGAACGCCACGACACTGATGATCTTGGCGCGGATGGAAATGGTGGCGAGCATAATCGGGTCTCTTTGTGCTGGCGCGGCGGGCGTCCGGAAGTTCTACGAATCAACCAAAGGGAGCAGCACCGACATCCAACACCAGAGCACCTGAGCAGACGTTAATTACGACTCCGTACGAGTACGGAAGCCCGAAACAAGTGAACATGACGCTAAAAATGCCCTGCGCTCAGCGCATGAGCCCAAGCGCGTCCGTGAAAAACGCCGCGCCGCCGAAATTTCCGGACTTCAAAGCAAGCAACATGTCGCCTTTTTCAGCACCGACCGCGCGCAGCACCGGGACGCCCGCCGCGATCTCTACTCCGACGAGAAATCCAGGAATCTTTAGCCGGTCGACCACGGCGCCCGATGTCTCCCCGCCGGCAACGACCAGGCGCTTGACGCCGGCATGCACCAGCCCCTCGGCGATATCGGCCATGGCCTGCTCGATGGCGTGACCAGCCGCGTCGCGGCCGTGGCGCGCCTGGAGCGCTGCGACCTGATCCGGCGTCGAGCTCGATGCAATCAGGACCGGACCGTCGGCGAGTCGCGGCTTCGCCCAGGCCAGCGCACGCTGCGCCTCGTCCTCGCCCGTAGTAATACGGTCCGGATCGAGATGTAGCACCGGCATGACGCGCTCGGCATTCGCGATCTGCTGAAGCGTCGCCTGCGAGCAGCTTCCGGCAAGGCAGGCCGCGGGTCCGCCGACGGCGGCGCCCGCGTCGCTGCTGGCCGCTGCCGATTTGACCTTGCCTGTCGAGACCAGCGCGCGCGCCAGGCCAAGGCCGATGCCGGAGGCACCGACCGACAGCCGGTGTTCGGCAGCGACGAGGCCGATGGCCTCGAGGTCGCGGTCGAAGACGGCGTCGATGATCGCCGCGCCAACGCCCTTGCCGGCGAGCTCGGCCAGCCGCGCCCGCACGGCATCTTCGCCGCGGGTGACCGTGGCGAGGTCGACGAGGCCGATCTGCGTCCCGCTCTGGCGCGCCAGAACGCGCACCAGATTGGAATCGTGCATCGGGTTGAGCGGATGGTCCTTCAGCGGGCTCTCGTTCAGCGGCACGGCGCCGACGAACAGATTGCCCTGGTAGACGGTGCGGCCGGTTTCCGGGAAGGCCGGCGTCACCAGCACCACCGACTCGCCGCCATCGGCGCGCAGCGCGTCCATCACCGGGCCGATATTGCCGGCATCCGTGGAATCGAAAGTAGAGCAGATCTTGAACAGCACATGGCTCGCGCCGCGGCTGCGCAGCCATGTCTCCGCCGCGCGCGAGCGCGATACGGCAAGACCGGCTTCGATCGAGCGGCTCTTCAAGGACACCACGACGGCGTCCACCTCGGGCAGCGCGAGATCGTCCGCGGGTACGCCGATGGTCTGGACGGTGCGCAGGCCCGCGCGTGTCAGCGTGTTGGCGAGATCGGAGGCGCCGGTGTAGTCGTCGGCGATGCAGCCCAATGCAAGTGTCACGGCTTCACTCCGGCATAGGGCTGGAACCAGGCTAGACCGTCCGTGGTCTTGCCGCGCGGATTATATTCACAGCCGACGAATCCGGTGTAGCCGAGCCGGTCGAGTTCAGTGAACAGGAACGGATAGTTCAGCTCCTCGCCGTCAGGCTCGTTGCGCGAGGGGATGCTGGCGATCTGGACGTGGCCGATGATCGGCATCATCTCGCGCAGCCGCATCGTGACGTCGCCATGGATGATCTGGCAGTGATAGATATCGAACTGGAGCTTCAGGTTCGAAATCCTCAACTCGTCGATCAGGTCGCGCGCGAAACCGAAATCATTGAGGAAGTAGCCGGGTACATTGCGCGCATTGATCGGCTCGAGCACGATGTCGATGCCGTGCGGCGCAAAGAACTCGGCGGCCCACGCCACCGATTTGTAGAACGCCTCGATGGCGACGCGCTCGCCACGGTTGGCGATGCCGGCCATCAAATGCAGCCGCTTGACGCCGGTCGCCTTGGCGTAAGGCAGCGCGGTCTCCAGGCTTTGCTTGAGCTCGGCGAAGCGCGAGGGGAGTGCGGCAAAACCCTTCTCGCCGGCATTCCAGTCGCCCGGCGGCAGGTTGAACAGCGCCTGCGTCAGGCCATTGCGCTTGAGCCGCTCGCCGACCGCTTCGGCCGGATGCTCGTAGGGAAAGAGAAACTCGACGGCAGTGAAGCCGGCTTGGGCTGCGGCATCGAAGCGGTCGAGGAACGGCACCTCGGTGAACATCATCGAGAGATTGGCGGCAAAACGGGGCATTGGAGTCCTCTTGTCTACTTGTCGCCGGGCAGCTTGACGCCGGTGACCTGCGCATACATCCGCGCCACCGACGCGTCGTCGTCGCGGCCCATGCCGGCGGCTGCCGTCATCAAGAACATCTGGAGCGCGGCAGCGGAGACCGGCACCGGGAATCTGGCGCTGCGCGCCATGTCCTGGATGATGCCGAGGTCCTTGACGAAGATCTCGACCGCGCTCTTCGGCGTGTAGTCGCCATCCAGAACGTGCGGCATGCGGTTCTCGAACATCCAGGAATTTCCGGCGGACGCCGTGATCACCTCATAGACCTTGCGGATGTCGAGGCCCTGCTTGGCCGCGAATGCGATCGCCTCGCTGGCGGCGGCGATATGCACGCCGGCCAGCAACTGGTTGATCATCTTGAAGGCGGCGCCTTGGCCGGCGGCATCGCCAAGCTCGTAGAGCTTTGCGGCCATGGCATCGAGCGCGGGCCGCGCTTTCTCAAACGCAGCCGGACTGCCGGAGGCGAGAATCGTCAGTTCGCCTTGCGCGGCGCGCTGCGCCCCGCCGGAGATCGGCGCATCCAGATAGTGCCGGCCGGTCGCTTCCAATTGCTTGGCAAGGCGCCGCGCCACGTCGGGATCCATGGTCGCGGACGACAGGAAGACGCTGTCCATGGGCATGGCTTCGGCGACGCCGTCCTTGCCGAACAGGATGGTCTCGGTCTGCGCGGCATTGACGACGACACTGACGACGATATCGGCGTCCTTGGCAGCTTCGGCCGGCGTCTTGGCGCCTGCGCCGCCGTCCGTCACGAAACGCGCCACCGCATCGGCCGAGACGTCGCAGCCGGTGACGATATGACCGGCGCGTTTTAGCGAGGTCGCCATGCCAAACCCCATCGAGCCGAGCCCGACGACGGCGATGCGCTGATTCTGTGACGTGGAGGCGGACATGCAACTCATCCTTGCGAACGTTTCCCGGACGGCCGCCCTTTGCGGCAGCTTGGCAACCGAATAACACGGCTTGGCCGCGCTGCCAAAGCGTGAGACAAACAGACATGACGGCCATGAGCAACGAGACACGGCTGCGCGAAGACATTTGCCGCTTCGGACGGTCCCTGTTCGAGCGCGGGCTGACACCCGGCTCCTCCGGCAATATCAGCGTCAGGCTGGACGGCGGCGGCTGGCTGGTGACGCCGACCAACGCCTCGCTCGGCTTTCTCGATCCCGCAAAACTGTCGCGGCTGGACGAGCAGGGCCGGCTGGTTTCGGGCGATGCGCCGACCAAGGAAGTTCCGCTGCACACTGCGCTCTACGCCACGCGCGGGAGCGCAAGGGCAATCGTGCATCTGCATTCTACCCATTCCGTCGCGCTGTCGATGCTCCCCGAGGTCGATCCGCGTGCCGTGCTGCCGCCGATGACGGCCTATTATCTGATGAAATGCGGCGCCACCGCGCTCGTGCCCTATTACCGCCCCGGCGATCCCGCGGTGGCTGACGCGATCAAGGGGCTGGCGGGGAAATATTCATCCGTGCTGCTCGCCAATCACGGCCCGGTGGTATCAGGCGACACGCTGGAGGCCGCGGTGTTCGCGACGGAGGAGCTGGAGGAGACGGCGAAGCTGTATCTGCTGCTGCGCGGGATGAACCCGCGCTATCTGTCGCCGGAGCAGGTGGAGGATCTGGTGAAAGTGTTCGGGGTGAAGCTGCCGGAGCATGGGCATGAGCACGGGCGCTCACCGCATACTCCGCCGTCATCCTGAGGCGCGAGCCTTGTGATGCAATGCATCGCAAGGTGAAGCCTCGAAGGATGGGCTACAGGCGCTCGCGGCCCTTCGAGGCGCGCGAAGGGCGCGCACCTCAGGATGACGGTAGAGATTGTGGTGGCTGTCTAGTTATAGCCCCAGATATGCCTTGCGCACATCCGGATTGCCTCTGATCTCGCTTGCTGCGCCCTGCATCAGCACGCGGCCGGTTTGCAGGATGTACGCGCGGTCGGCGATCTCAAGGCACTCCGCCATGCGCTGCTCGACGATCAAGACGGTCATGCCGGCATCGCGGATGCGCTTCACGGCCTGGAAGATTTCATCGACCAGCTTCGGCATGATGCCCTGTGACGGCTCGTCCAGCATCAACAGCCGCGGGCGCGTCATCAGCGCGCGGCCGATCGCGAGCATTTGCTGCTCGCCGCCGGAGAGCGTCTCGGCCCGCTGCTCGAGGCGTTCGGACAGGCGCGGGAACAGCTTGAAGACGAGATCGAGCGGGCTCTCGCGGTCCGCCTCGCCGCGATAGAGATAACTGCCGAGGCGCAGATTGTCGCGCACGGAGAGGCGCGGAAACAGGCGGCGGTTCTCCGGCACGTAGGCGATGCCGGTGGCCGTGATGTGGTGCTGCGCCATGCCGTCGAGCCGCTTGCCGTCAAACGTCACGGTGCCCGAGCGCGGGCGCTCGGCGCCGGCGATGGATTTCAGCAGCGTCGACTTGCCCGCGCCGTTGGCGCCTGCGACGCAGACGATCTCGCCCTTCTGGACTTCGATCGAGATCGCGGAGATCGCGACCAGGCCCTGATAGGCGGTCGTGACTTCACGCACCGACAGCATGACGATCTCCCAGATAAGCGCTGATCACCTTGGGATCGCGGACGACCTCGGTGGGCTTGCCCTCGACCAGCACCTTGCCGAGGTCGAGCACGATGGCGCGATCGACCAGCGGCATCACGATCTCCATGACATGCTCGACCATCAGCACGGTGATGCCGGCATCGCGCACCTTGCGCAGCAGGGCGACACCGGTCTGCGCCTCGGTCGGCGTGAGGCCGGTGAGGACTTCGTCGAGCAGCAGCAGCTTCGGTTCGGTCGCCAGCGCACGGGCGACTTCGAGACGGCGCTTCTCGGCCGGCACGAGGTCGCTCGCCAGCACGTCGGCACGCGCGGCAAGGCCGGTGAACTCCAGCACCTCATACGCCTTGCGGCGCGCTACTCGCATCACGGTGTTACGCACGAGAGCACCGACGATGACGTTGTCGATGACAGTCATGGTCTCAAAGCTCTTGACCACCTGGAACGTGCGCCCGACGCCGCGCTGACAGCGCTCGGCCGCGGGCATCTTGGTGACGTCCTCGCCGTCGAACCAGATCGAGCCTTGAGTCGGCGGCAACACGCCGGCGATCAGATTGAACAGCGTCGACTTGCCGGCACCGTTGGGGCCGATCAGGCCCACGATCTCGCCGCGGCCGACCGAAATCGAGACGTCGCTGTTGGCGACGAGGCCGCCAAAACGTTGCCAGACGCCGCGGGTTTCAAGGAGCGCGGTCATCGCGAGGCTCCCTTCGCTTTAGAACGGGAGAACAGGCTGACCAGCCCCTGCGGCAGAGCCAGCGAGATCGCCACGATCAGCCCGCCATAGACGATCAGATCGACGCCGCGCCCGGAGCCGCCGATATAGGAGCGCGTCAGCTCCGTCATCGGGATCAGGATGGCCGCGCCAAGCACCGGGCCCCAGAGAGTACCGATGCCACCGAGCACGGCCGGCAGCGCCATCAGCAGCGAGAACTGGAAGCCCATGACGCTCTCAGGATCGATATAGGCGAGAAATTGCGCATAGAAGGCGCCGCCGATGGCAACGAGGAAAGCGGAGACGGCAGCCGCGCCCATCTTGGAGTTGAACACGACGACGCCAAGGCTTTCGGCCGCTTCCGGATTGTCCTTCACCGCGCGCCACCAAAAGCCCCATTTGGAGTCTTCCAGCCACCAGGTGACGAGCCAGGCGAGGCTGCACAGCACCAGCGCGAAATAGAAGTACGGCAGCTTGCTGCGCATGAACTGGAATTTCAGCCAGCTGTCGCCGCGCACCTGAATGGTGATTCCCATCGCCGCCCCCGCCCATTCCCAGTTCTGGAACAGCAGCAGCCCGATCTCGGCGATGACGATGGTCGCGATCACGAAGTAATGGCCGCGCAGGCGGAAGAAGGGATAGCCGAGCCCCATCGCAATGAAGGCGGCAATCACGCCGCCGGCGAGCATGCCGAACCAGGGCAGCACGCCGAACTTGGTGAACAGGAGCTCGGTGGTGTAGGCGCCGATCCCGAAATAAAGCGCGTGTCCCAGCGAAATCTGCCCGCAATAGCCGGAAAGAATGTTCCAGCTCTGCGACAGCGCCGCATACATCAAGGTCAGGATCAGGATGTTCTGGACGTAGACGTCTTTGATGAACAGCGGGGCGAGCGCAGCGAGCCCGGCCAGCACCGCGGCGATGATGAGGTCGCGGCGGCGCCGCACGGCAAAATTCTTGTCCATCACATCGACCCGAACAGGCCGCGCGGCCGGATGAAGACGACCAGCAGGTAGACTGCGTAGATGCCGACCGATTTCAGCGACGGCGGCAACACAAGGGCTGTGGTCGCTTCGACGAGGCCAACGATGATGCCGCCGGCGAAAGCGCCGAATACGCTGCCGAAGCCGCCGAGCGCCACCGTAACATAGGCGATCAGCGCAAAGGACGCGCCGACGTCGGGATAGATATAGAAGAAGCTTGCCATGATCGCTCCGGCGAGGCCGACCAGCGCGGCACCAAGTCCCCAGCCAAGCGCGAACACGCGGTTCTTGTCGATGCCGACCAGGGCCACCGCGCCGGGATCTTCACGCGTGGCCTCCAGCGCGCGGCCGAAATCGGTGCGATGAATGAAGAAGTAGAGCCCGGCAAAGGCCACAATCGAGACCAGCGCACCCATCAGCTGCGGCTCGGGCAGGAAGATGCCGGCGATTGAGATCGTCTTGCCGCCGAGCCAGGAATGCGGAACGCTGCGATAGTCCGGCGTGAAAAAGAACTGCGCGAGGCCGCGCATCACGATGGCGAGGCCGAAGGTCGAGAAGATCTGCACCATGCCGGCATTGGCCTTGGCCCGCATGGCGAAGCGCACGACCAATAGATAGACCACAGCTCCGAACACGAACAGCGCGGCAGCCACCAGCGGCGCCGACAGCAGGGGGTCGATCGCGAAGAACGTGAACAGGAAGAAGCTCACATACATTGCGATCATCAGGAACTCGCCATGGGCGAAGTTCACGACGTCCATCAGGCCGAAGATCAGCGCGAGACCGACGGCGATCAGTCCGTAGAGCAGACCCATGAGAAGGCCGCTCGCGAGACTCTGGATAATGGTTTGGGCTGTCAAAAGTCCGTCCCCCGAATTACGCCCTCATCCTGAGGAGCGCGCTGCGCGCGTCTCGAAGGATGGGCCCGCCCTCGTCCTTCGAGACGCGGGCTGCGCCCGCTCCTCCAGCGACAACGGCTTCGCCGTTGCGCAGGGATGAGGGCGGGAGCTACCGTCTGAGCTCCCGCTTTCCTACATCTTACTTCATCGGCCAGATCGCCTCGGCGATCGCGGCCTGCGGCGGGAAGATGGTGACGAACTTGCCGCCGACATATTGCAGCAGCACCGGGTCGGCGTCGTTGTTCTGGCCCATCTCGTCGAACTTGACGCGCTTCCAGGGCATGATGGTCTGCTCACCCGGGATGTCCGTGGCTGCCAGCGCGTCGCGGATCTTCTCGCCGTCCGTCGACTTGGCACGGCTGATGGCGTCGGCGAGGATGATCAGGCCCATGAACTGGCGCGAGGTGAGATCGTTGAAATCCTTGCCCGACCGCGTCTTGAACATCTCGTTGATCTTGCCGACCATCGGGCGCTTCTGCGCCAGGTCGAGCGAGAAGGTGCCGCGCGAGATCACGCCTTCGAGCTTGTCGCCGACGGCGTCATAGAGCGCCTTCTCCGAGAAGCCGGCGTCCTGGGCCACGATCGCGTTCGGCTTGTAACCGAGCTCGGCCATGGTCTTGACCAGCAGGATACCGTCGGTGGTGTAGCTCGACGGCATCAGCACGTCGGCATTGGCGCTCTTGAGCTGCTGCACCTCGGCCGAGAGCGAGGGCGAGTTGGCGCGATACTTGATGTCGGTGACGATCTTGTAGCCGCGCTCGCCGGCGATCTTGGCCTGGGCGTTGCCGGAATCGGTGCCGAAGATGGTGTCTTCGTGGAACAGCGACAGCGTCTCGATCTTGGTGCCCTTCTTCTTCAAGGCATCGAAGAAGTCGAACATCGCGGCCGAGTACATCTCGTCGTGCGGCGCGGCGCGGAAGTAATATTTCAGGCCGCGGCGATGCAGGCTGGGCGAGGAGTTGTCGGCGGAGACGAACGGGATCTGGTAGCGCTCGCAGATCTGGCTGACGGTGACGGCGACCGCGCTCTGATAGGTGCCGATGATGGCGGAGACTTTCTCCTGCGTGATCAGGCGCTCGGCTTCGGCGCGGCCCTTCTGCGGATCGGCCTGGTGATCGGCAAACACGAGGCGGACCTTTGCGCCGCCGAGACCTGGCAGGCCCTCGCCCTTCGCCAGCGGCAGGTCGAAATCGGTGTCCTTGTTAATGACCTCGAGCGCGGTCTCATAGGCCTTCTGCGCGTCGACGCCCTGCTGCGCGCTGCCGCCCGAGAACGGATAAATCACGCCGATCACGACCTCGGAAGTCTGCGCGCGCGCTGCCAGCGGTACCAGCGCGGCTGTAGCGGTAGCTCCCAACAATACGTCGCGGCGAGTTATCGTCATGGCAAAGTCCCCTGTTACTGAATTTCGACTGATCGAATGAAACGATTGGTGGATGCGGTAAAGCCCGAAGAAGCAGCAAACGCTGCCCACTAAATCACGGCCATGGTCCTGTTCTTGATATCCGTCACCAGCATCAAGCCGGGCGAATGCGTGATCGCGAACGGCACCTTCGCGGCGTTGATGACCGATTGCGGCGTCACGCCGCAGGCCCAGAACACCGGGATCTCGTCGTCGGCAACCGGCACCGGATCGCCGTAATCGGGCTTGGCGATGTCCTTGATACCGATCAGATGCGGATGGCCGAGATGCACGGGCGCGCCGTGCACGGCTGGATAGCGCGAGGTGATCTGCACCGCGCGGATCGCGTCCGCCGGCTTGAACGGACGCATCGACACCACCATGGGACCGGCGAAGGGACCGGACTCGCCGCAGGCGATGTTGGTGCGATACATCGGCACCCGCACATTGTGCTCGATGTGGCGGATCGGCATGCCCTCGTCGAGCAGCGCCTCTTCGAACGAAAAGGAGCAGCCGAGCACGAAGGTCACGAGATCGTCGCGCCAATGCTTCTTCACATCGGTCGGCTCGTCGACCACCTCGCCGTCGCGCCAGACGCGATAGCGCGGCACGTCGGTGCGGATATCGAGATCGGCTCCGAGCGCCGGGATGTGCGGACTGCCGACCTCGGACATCCCGATGATCGGGCACGGCTTGGGATTGAGCTGGCAGAAGCGGTGAAAGGCGCTGGCATATTCCGCCGGCAGGATCGCCAGATTGCCCTGGACGAAGCCGGGAGCCACGCCGGCGGTCGAGGCGACCAGACCCTCGCGGTAGGCAAGCCGCGCCTTGCGGCTCGGAAGCATGTCGGGCGTTTCAGTTTGCTGCACTGCCACCAAAACAGTCATGTGATCGACCTGCCTATAAACTCGACAAAAACAAGCCAACACCAAGCGTGCTATAAAGTCTAATCGTCGTTTCTAATCGTTCTCGATAAATTTTGTTTATCGATCGGGAAAATCCTTTCAATGCTGGACTTCAGGTCGATCGAGACGTTCCTCTGGGTTGTGAAGCTCGGCAGCTTCCGCGGCGCCGCAGCAAGGCTCAACACGACCCAGCCGGCGATCTCCCAGCGAATCGCCCAGCTTGAGCGCGAGATGGGCGTGAAGCTCCTCAACCGCGATCATCGCGTGGCTTCGCCGACGCCGAGCGGCCGGCAGATGATGGTGTATGCGGAAAAACTGATCGGCCTGCGCGCCCAGATGTTGGCCGAGGTCGGCGACCGCTCGGCGATGCGCGGTGTGATGCGTCTCGGCGTTGCCGAAACTATCGTGCACACCTGGCTGCCCCGCCTCGTGAAGAGCATGAACGAGGTCTATCCGAACCTCTCGCTGGAGATCGAGGTCGACATCACGCCAAACCTCACCGCGCGCCTGCTTGCGCAAGAGATCGAGCTTGCCTTCGTCGTCGGTCCGCTCTCGGCCTCCGGGGTGCACAATCGCGTCCTCGCCGACTATCCGATCGGCTTTCTCGCCAGCCCCTCGCTCGGCCTCGGCCATGGACCGGTAACGCGGGCTGAGCTGGCGCGGTTTCCGATCATTACCTTCCCACGGAAGACACGGCCTTACGAGGTCGTGCGCGAAGTGTTCGACCGGCCGGAGCTGCCGCCGATCCGGCTGCACGCCTCCGCCTCGCTCGCGACCGTCATCCACATGGCGGTCGAGGGCCTCGGCATCGCCGTGATTCCCGACGCCATCGTCGAGAGCGAGCTTGCAGACGGGCGGCTGCAACTGCTCGACACCGATCTCGAAATCGCGCCGCTGACATTTACCGCGAGCTGGCTCGCCTCGCCCGACGTCGTGGCGGTGGAGCGCGTCGCAGAGCTTGCATGTCAGATTGCGCAGAGCAGCCTCGCAGTTGACGCGCCCGCGCCGGCGCGTCATTGAAACAGGCGCCGGACAAATGAGAGACTGACCGCATGAGCCGAGCCGCCACCAATTTGCAAATCGATTCCGCCCGCCTCTGGGGCTCCATCCACGAGACCGCGCAGTTCGGCGCGACGGCCAAGGGCGGCGTGCGGCGGCTGACGCTGAGCACAGAAGACAAGCAGGTGCGCGACTGGTTCCGCAAGGCCTGCGAGGACGCCGGCCTAGAGGTGCACACCGATGCGCTCGGCTCGCAGTTCGGCCTGCGCAAGGGCCGCGACATGTCGAAGCTGCCCGTCGGCATCGGCTCGCATCTCGACACCCAGCCTACCGGCGGCAAGTATGACGGCATTCTGGGAACGCTCGGCGCGCTCGAAGTGATCCGTACGCTGAACGACGCCGGCATCGAGACCGAGGCGCCGATCTGCGTCGTCAACTGGACCAATGAAGAGGGCTCGCGCTTCGCCCCCGCGATGATGGCCTCCGCAGCCTATGTCGGCGACTTCACCACTGATGACATCCTGTCGCGCAAGGACGTCGAAGGCGTCACTGTCGGGCAGGCACTCGACGGCATCGGCTATCGCGGCGACAAGCCGGTCGGCTTTCAGAAGCTCGGCTGCTTCGTCGAGTTGCACATCGAGCAGGGTCCGATCCTTGAGGCTGAGAGCAAGACCATCGGCGTGGTCGATTCCGGCCAGGGCGTGCTCTGGTACGACGGCAAGATTACCGGCTTCGAGAGCCATGCCGGATCGACGCCGATGCCGTTGCGGCGCGATGCACTCGCCACGCTCTCCGAGATCGTGCTGGCAATGGAGGCCATCGCCAGCAAGCACGGGCCGAAGGCTGTCGGCACCATCGGCGAGGCCGTGATCGCAAACCCCTCGCGCAATGTCATTCCCGGCGAGATCGCCTTCACCATGGATTGCCGCAGCGCCGATGGCGCGATCATGGACGCGCTCGATCGCGATTTGCACGCTGCCATTGCCGAGATCGCCACGCGCCGCAAGGTCGAGGTCAAGATCGACCTCGTCTGGCGCAAGCCGCCGACGCATTTCGATCCGAAGCTGATTGCAGCGGTGGAGAACGCAGCGAAGACCCTCGGCTATTCCTCTCGCCGCATCACCTCGGGCGCCGGCCACGACGCCTGCAACCTCAATACCGTCATGCCGGCGGCGATGGTGTTCGTGCCCTGCAAGGACGGCATTAGCCACAACGAGCTGGAGGACGCCACGCAGCCCGACTGCGCGGCCGGCACCAACGTATTGATGCACACCGTGCTGGCGATCGCCGGCGTCGCGTCCTGACCGGAGAAAACCATGCGCGGAGTTTTCGTCGACGCCAATGAAGCTCTCGCCGTGATCATGGAGCGGCTGGAGCAACCGGGCGATCCCAAGGTGCGTATCCACAGGGATCCCGACATCAAGCCCGAGCAATATCCTGAGATCCTCGACGGCGCCGAGATCGCGATCGTCGATCACACCGCGCTGCCGACCGAGGTCGCGAAGAAGTGCGCAGGGCTGAAGCACGTGGTGTTCCTCGGCACCGGTGCGCGCAGCTACATGAATCCGGAAGAGCTCGCCGAGCTCGGCATCTCCGTGCACCTGATCAAGGGCTATGGTGACACGGCGGTCGCAGAATCCGCGATCGCGCTGATGTGGGCCTCGGCCCGCGTCATCGCGATGATGGATCGCGAGATGCGCGGCGGCAACTGGCTGCGCGAGGATGGCATGCAGCTCACCGGCAAGACGCTCGGCCTGATCGGCTTCGGCGGCATCGCCGCCGAGGTCGCACGCATTGCCTCGGGCAGCGGCATGAAGGTGATTGCCTGGAACCGCTCGCCCAAGAGCCATCCGGGCGTCGAATTCACCGATCTCGACAAATTGCTGGCGCGAGCCGATGTCGTGTCGCTGCATCTGCTGCTCAACGACGAGACCCGCGGCATGATCACCCGCGAGATGATCGCGAAGATGAAGCCGGGGGTCATCCTCATCAACACCGCCCGCGCCGCCGTCGTCGACGAGACCGCCATGATCGACGCGCTGAAGTCGGGCCACATCCGCCATGCCGGCCTCGATGTTTTCAACATCGAACCCCTGCCCGGCGATCATCCGCTGACGAAGATTCCGAACGTGACGCTGTCGGCGCACTCGGCCTTCCGCACGCCGGAAGCAAGTGAGAACCTGATCGAAGCGGCGTGGGTCCACTGCCGCCGGATCGTGAAAGGATAAGAGCAATAACAATGGCCGACTATCGCACCATCAAGGCACAGCCGCTCACCAACGTCGTCCGCGCCATTGTCAAGGCCGGCGGCTCCACGGACCGCGAGGCCGAGCTCGTATCCACGAACCTCGTCGAGGCCAACCTCAGGGGACATGACTCGCACGGCGTCGGCATGATCCCGCGCTACGTCCAGAGCGTCACCACGGGCGGCCTCGCCGTGAACCAGCACGTCAAGATCGTGCTCGACACTGGTCCGCTTCTCACCCTCGACGGCCTCACCGGCTACGGCCAGGTGATCGGCCATGAAGCGATGGAGCTGGCGGCAGAGCGCGCCAAGCGCAACGGCGTGTGTCTCGTCGGCCTGTCGAACTCGCACCACATCGGCCGCATCGGCCACTGGGCCGAGCAGTGCATCGGCCACGGACTGGTATCGATTCACTTCGTCAACGTGATCTCGCGCCCGATCGTGGCGCCCTGGGGCGGCAGCGATGCGCGCCACGGCACCAACCCCTTCTGCGTCGGCATCCCGCGCAGAGGCAAAGAGCCGATCGTGCTCGACTTCGCCACCAGCAGGATCGCGCAGGGCAAGACGCGTGTCGCCCACAACAAGGGCGTCGAGCTCGAACCCGGCACCATCATCGACAATGAAGGCAAGCCCACCGTCAATCCGCGCTACACCGTGATCCCGCCGCACGGCGCCATCCTGCCGTTCGGCGAGCACAAGGGTTCGGGGCTCGCGCTGGTGTGCGAAATCCTCGGCGGCGCGCTCTCCGGCGGGCAGGTGGTCAAGGGCCCGTCCGACGGCAAGCACAACGTCCTCAACGGCATGCTCTCGATCATCATCGACCCGGGCAAGCTCGGCACCGGCGAGAACCTGGCGCGCGAGGTCGAGGGCTTCGTCGCCTGGCACACTGGCTCGCCGCCGGCCCCCGGCGTCGACAAGGTGAAGATCGCCGGCGACCCTGAGCGTGAGACGAAGCAGAAGCGTCTGGCGGAGGGGGTTCCGGTTGATCCGACCACCTGGCAGGAGATTCTGGAAGCCGGGAAGAAGTTTGGGCTGGATCAGGCGGCGATCGAAAAGATCGCGGGGTAGCTCCATGTCGTCCCGGCGAAGGCCGGGACGGCCACCCCGCGGTTAGCGGATCGAACTAATCCACCATCTCCGCGACTGCCTTGCCGCAAGCCGTGGTGTCAGCATTGCCGCCCAGGTCCTTGGTGCGGAGCGTGCGCTCGGCCAGCGTGCGCTCGATCGCATCGACAATCGACTTGCCGGCTTCCTTCTCACCGAGATGCTCGAGCATCATCGCGCCCGACCAGATCGCACCGATCGGGTTCGCAATTCCCTGCCCCGCGATATCTGGCGCCGAGCCGTGCACCGGCTCGAACACCGACGGGAAATTGCCCTCGGGGTTGATGTTGCCTGACGGCGCGATGCCGATGGTGCCGGTGCAGGCGGGGCCGAGATCGGACAGGATGTCGCCGAACAGATTGGAGCCGACCACGACGTCGAACCAATCCGGATGCAGCACGAAGTTCGCCGTCAAAATGTCGATGTGGTACTTGTCCCACTTCACGCCCGGAAACTTCTTGGCCATCGCCTCTACGCGCTCGTCCCAATAGGGCATGGTGATGGAGATGCCGTTCGACTTGGTCGCCGAGGTCAGGTGCTTCTTCGGCCGCGACTGCGCGAGCTCGAAGGCGAATTTCAGGATGCGGTCGACGCCGATGCGGGTCATCACTGTCTGCTGCGTCACGAACTCGCGGTCGGTGTCCGGGAACATGCGGCCGCCGACGGACGAATATTCGCCTTCGGTATTCTCGCGCACCACCCAGAAATCGATCTCGCCCGGCTTGCGATTTGCCAGCGGCGACGGCACGCCCGGCATCAGCCGCACCGGACGCAAATTCACATACTGATCGAACTCGCGGCGGAATTTGATCAGTGAACCCCACAGCGAGACGTGATCCGGAATCTTGGCCGGCCAGCCGACCGCACCGAAGTAAATGGCATCGTGCTTGCCGATCTTGTCCTTCCAATCGTCCGGCATCATCTGGCCGTGCTTCTCGTAATAGTCCCAGGACGAGAAGTCGAAATGATCGAAATGAAGAGACACCCCGTGCTTCTTCGCTGCGGTCTCCAGAACACGCAGACCCTCCGGCATCACTTCCTTGCCGATGCCGTCACCGGGAATGACCGCGATCCGGTATTGTTTCTTGCTCATCGAGAACGTCCTTGATTGGTCCGGCAGCCGCCGCCTTTTTGACCGCACTGCAATGGACCAAACGCGGCGGCAGTGCAACGCTGCACTGCAATGTTGACCATGGCGCGGCCAACCGCCTACTGATTTCATCCTGTTCTCACCGAGCGAGTAACTTCCATGGATCTGCATCTGCGTGGTAAGCGCGTCCTGATCACGGGTGCGTCCAAGGGCATCGGCGCAGCCGCCGCCGAGGCCTTTGCCGAGGAAGGCTGCCATCTCCTCCTCGCCGCCCGCAATGGCGATCAGCTCAAGGCGCTGGCCGAGCGCCTGCGCTCCGCCCATCAGATCGATGCCGCGACGAGCATTGTCGATCTGCGCAAGACTGAGGATTTGGCGCGGCTGGCGAAGGAGGCCGCCGACATCGACGTGCTCGTCAACAATGCAGGCGACATTCCCGGCGGCTCCATCGACAAGATCGACGAGGCGACCTGGCGGCACGCCTGGGAATTGAAAGTGTTCGGCTACATCAACCTCACGCGCATGATCTATGCGCAGATGAAGGCGAAGGGCGGCGGCGTGATCGTCAACGACATCGGCGCCGCCGGCGAGAAGTTCGACGCCAACTACATTTGCGGCAGCGCCGGCAATGCCGCGCTGATGGCCTTCACCCGCGCGCTCGGGGGCAAGAGCCTCGCCGACAACATCCGCGTGGTCGGCATCAATCCCGGCCCGGTCGGCACCGACCGTCACGTCACCCTGCTGAAGACGCGGGCAAAGCACCAGTTCGGCGACGAGAGCCGCTACAAGGAATTCCAGAAGAGCCTGCCGCTCGGCAGGCCGGCGCATGCCCGCGAGATCGGCGACCTCATGGCGTTCCTGGCGTCGGATCGCGCCGGCTATACATCGGGCGTCATCTATACGGTGGATGGCGGCATCAGCGCGGGATGGGGTTGAGTTTTCTGTCATTGCGAGCGTAGCGAAGCAATCCAGAATCTTTCCGCGGACAGACTGGATTGCTTCGCTGCGCTCGCAATGACGGTTCAATAAGCACAGGAGTAAAATAATTGTCTCAGGATCTGATCCGCGAAACCGCCTGCGTCGTCGTTGACAAGCTGCGGTCCGGCGAGGTCTCGCCGCTGGAGCTGCTGGATGCGCTGGAGAAGCGCATCGGTGAAGTCGACGGCAAGGTCAATGCGCTGCCGACGCTGTGCTTCGATCGCGCGCGGGATAGCGCCAAGGCGCTGATGCAGAAGCCGGCCGGCGCGCGCGGATTGCTCGCAGGCCTGCCGGTGCCGATCAAGGACCTGACCGATGTTGCAGGCGTGCTGAACACCCAGGGCTCGCCGATCTACAAAAACAATATCCCAGCGAAGTCCGACCTCATGGTCGAGAACCTCGAAGCCAATGGTGCGGTCGTCTACGCCAAGTCCAACACGCCGGAATTCGGCGCCGGCGCCAACACCTTCAACGAGGTATTCGGCGCGACCCTCAACCCCTGGGACATTTCGAAATCCGCCGCCGGCTCCTCCGGCGGCGCGGCGGTGGCGCTCGCGACCGGCATGGCCTGGCTCGCACAGGGCTCGGACATGGGCGGCAGCTTGCGCAGCCCCGCGAGCTTCTGCGGGATCGTCGGCATGCGACCGAGCATCGGCCGCGTCGCGCACACGCCGAAAGCGGGCATCGACCGCAATCTCGGCGTGCAGGGCCCGATGGCACGCAATGTCGAAGACCTCGCGCTGCTCCTGGATGCCATGAGCGGCGATTATGCCGCCGACCCGCTGTCGCTGCCGGCGCCCGCGACCTCGTTCCTGACGGCCGCGCGGTCGGGCAAAAAGCCGAAGCGCATCGCCTACTCCGCTGATCTCGGCATCACCCCGGTCGACCCCGAAGTCAAGGCGCTCACGCGCAAGGCGGCGGAACGCTTTGCCGAAGCCGGTGCCATCGTCGAGGAGGCGCATCCGGATTGGCGCGAGGCGCATGAGTGCTTCCACGTGCTCCGCGCGTTCGACTTCGCGATCAGCAAGGCGCAGCTGCTCCGCACCAAGCGCGACCTGCTCAAGCCCGAGGTGATCTGGAACATCGAGGAAGGTCTCAAGCTCACCGTCGAGCAACTCGAGCGCGCCGAAGCGCAGCGCGTCGGCATGACCGCCCGTGCGGTCGAGTTCTTCCAGACCTACGATCTGCTGCTGGTACCGACCACGATCGTGCCGCCGTTCCCGATCGAGAACCGCTACGTCGCCGAATGCGCGGGCAAGAGGTTCGACAATTACGTCGAATGGCTCGGCATCGTCTACGCCATCACGCTCGCTTGCTGCCCGGCGTTGTCGCTGCCGTGCGGCTTCACGGCGTCGGGCCTGCCGGTTGGTGTGCAGGTGGTCGGCGCGCCCCGGAGCGACGCTGACGTGCTCGCGGGCGCGAAGGTGCTGGAGGATATTCTGGGTCTGCGGGGCACGACGCCGATTGATCCAAAAGTGAAGAAGTAACTTCTCGAGCCCCGGACGAGCGGCAGCGCTGACGCGTTGCACCTCGTCCGGGGCACGAGATATCTAGCCCGCGCGCGTCGCCTCCAAACTCCGGCTATACCGCGACATCGCGAAGCAGAAGACAAAATAGATGGCGGCGACGAAGATGTAGACTTCGACGGAGAATTGCTGCCACGCGGGATCGATGATCGCGGTCTTCGCCGTCGTCAGCAGGTCGAAGATACCGATGATCAGGACGAGGCTGGTGTCCTTGAAGAAGGCGATGAAGGTGTTGACCAGCGGCGGGATGACGTGGCGGATCGCCTGCGGCAGGACGATCAGCCGGTTCTTGCGCCAATAGGACAACCCCAGCGCATCAGCGGCCTCATACTGTCCGCTCGGCACGGCCTGAAGGCCGCCGCGGATGACTTCGGCAAGATAGGCACCGGCGAACAGGATGATCGCGATCTGCGCGCGCAAGAGCTTGTCGATATTGAATCCGGCAGGCATGAACAGCGGAAACATCACGCTCGCCATGAACAACAGACTGACCAGCGGCACGCCGCGGATCAGCTCGACATAGAGCACGCTGAGCGAGCGGATTGCCGGCAGCTTCGAACGACGGCCGAGGGCAACCAGGATGCCGAGCGGGAAGCCGAACGCGAGACCGAACGTCGCCAGGATCAGCGTCACCGGCAAGCCGCCCCAACGGTCCTGCGAGACGAACGACAAACCGAACACGCCGCCCCACATCAGCACGCTGATCAGCGCCAGCGCTCCGATCCAGAGATAGGCCAGTTCGCGCCGCCATAAGGCGCGGCGGGTGGAGAGATAGAACAGGGCGATGAAGAGCAGCACCGCCAGCGCCGGCCGCCACTGCTGGTCGAACGGATAGGTGCCAAACAGGATGAAGCGGTACTTTTCGGGTATGATCGCCCAGCACGCACCGACGCCGCGCACTGCGCGGCAGGCACTGGAATCGTTCGCCGGCGTCAACCAGACTGCGTTCGCGATTCCCCACAGCACTAAGCTGAAGACACCCTTGGCGAGCACCGCCAGCAGCACGACTGAGAGGATGCCGTTCGGAATCGACGAGAACAAATTGGTGCGCAGCCAGCGCAGCACCGGGTTGCCGATTTGCGGGCGACGGGCGGCGCGCGGTGCTTCCGGAATGTCGGCGATCGCCGTCATGATCAGCGCTCCACCAGCGCGATGCGCGAATTGTACCAGTTCATGAAAAAGCTGATGCCGAGGCTGATGGTGAGGAACACCGCCATGATCAAAGCAATCGCCTCGATCGCCTGGCCCGTCTGGTTCAGCGTGGTGTTGGCGATCGAGACCACGTCCTGATAGCCGATCGCCACCGCGAGCGAAGAGTTCTTGGTCAGGTTGAGGTACTGGCTCGTCATCGGCGGCACGATCACGCGCAACGCCTGCGGCAGGATGATCTGCCGCAGCATGAAGCTGCGGCGGAGACCCAGCGCATTGGCGGCATCCCACTGGCCGCGCGGCACCGACTGGATGCCGCTGCGCACGATCTCGGCGATGAAGGCCGAGGTATAAGTGACGAGCGCGATCACGAGCGCAAAATATTCCGGCGCGAGCGTCAGTCCACCGACGAAGTTGAAGCCGCGCAACTCGGGCCATTCGATGATCCAGGATACGCCGAGCAGTGCGGACACGAGCGCCGGCAGCACGACAATGAAGCCAAGCGCGAAAGGCCAGGCCGGCCGTGGCTTGCCGTCGCGCATCTGCAGTGAGATCAGCCGTCGCTGGATGACATAGAACACGACAAGCCCGAGCACTGCTGTGCCGAGCACCCAAAGCTGCGGCTTCCCGGTTGGAATCGCCGGCAGGATCAAGCCCCGATTGGAGAGGAACACGCCATCGATCGGCCGAAACGCCGCGCGTGCGGCCGGCAGTGCCTGCATCAGCACATACCAGAACAAAAGCTGGAGCAGCAGCGGGATATCGCGGAGCGTTTCCACATAGACAGCGGCAAGCCTCGACACCAACCAGTTCGCGGACAAGCGCGAAATACCGATCAGCGTACCCAAAATGGTTGCGAGCACGATGCCAATTACGGCAACACGCAAGGTGTTGGCGATGCCGACGACGAAGGCCCAGAGATATGAGTCTCTTGGATTGTAGGCGAGCGGGCTGTCGGCGATGGGCATGCCAGCCTCACGGCCGAGGAACGCAAATCCGGTCGTGATGCGGCGCGCGGAGAGATTGGTGACCGTGTTGGACCAGAGGAAGACGATGACCGCGACCGCGATCCCGACCACCAGGACCTGCCAGAACAGGCCTTTCAGCTCGCGTCGCCCGAAAGCGCCGAACAAGCGGCGGCGCGGCGGCGGTCTCGGAGCGTCTGACGTCACAGCACAAAAATCCTTCTCAAGACGGGCGATTTCCGGCGGCGCACGTCAACTGTTGCACCAAACTCTACTTCGTGCAACAAATGTTTCATGGCCGAGCCCGCGAAATCCTCGCCGTTGAGCGAACTGCGCATTGCATTGCCGTCGCTCCCGATGCGGTTGCAGGAGGTCGGGCGTTTCGTCGCCGCCAATGATTACGACGCCACCACGCGTTCGATGCGCGATCTCGCAGCGGTTGCCGGCGCCGATCCGGCCGCGTTCACGCGGCTTGCGAAAGCGATCGGCTATTCGGGCTGGGACGAATTGCGCGCGGCGCTGACCGAGGCGCGGCGGCCCTCGCAGATCGCGCCCTTCTCCGGCCGCGCCAAGAGCCGCCGTCACGGCCCGAACGCCGATGTCGCGCTCGTCACCGACAAGCTCGAGGCCGAGGCCGCTGGCCTTCCGCGCATTCGGGCCCAGCCGATCGCGGAAGCGGCCCGCGCACTTCACGACGCCAAGCGGATCTGGATCACAGGCTACCGGAGCTGCCGCAGCGTCGCGGAGCTGCTGAACTACGAGCTCCGGCTGTTTCGTCCCGAACAGGTGCAACTCGTCGGTGCGTCGGGCCCCGACGATCTCGACCTCGGCGCGTTCCGGCCCGGCGAAGCCGCCATCGTCATCGGCTTCATGCCCTACACACATGCGAGCGTCCGGGTCGCGCAGGCCGCCTATCGTGCCGGCGCGACCCTGATCGCGATCGCGGATAGCCCATCGGCGCCGATGGTCGAAGGCGCCGACCACGTGCTGCTGTTCGAGGCGGCCTCCTCTCCCGGCTTTTTCCCGAGCCTCACCGGTGCCATTGCGATCGCGCAATCGCTCGCTGCCGTGACATTTTCGCTCGGCGGCGCGGCCGCAAAGAAGCGCCTGGAAAATACCGAGGCGCGACTGGCCGCGGCCTCCACTTACGTTCCAGAGAAAGGTTGACCCATGGCCGCTCGCACCAGCCGCGTGCTGCACCGTTCGTTGCGCGAAACGCCGCCCAAGGCGATCGGCGGCGAAGGCGTCTATCTCCTGGCCGAGGACGGACGCCGCGTGATCGACGCATCCGGCGGTGCGGCGGTGTCCTGCCTGGGCCATCAGCATCCGCGCGTGATCGCAGCGATAGCGAAGCAGGCCTCGACGCTGGCCTATGCGCACACCGCTTTCTTCTCCTCCGAGCCGGCCGAGGCGCTGGCCGAACTGCTGGTCGGCCACGAGCCCGGCGGCCTCGCTTATGCTTATTTCGTCAGTGGCGGATCGGAGGCAATCGAGGCCAGCATCAAGCTCGCGCGGCAATATTTCATCGAGCGTGGCGAGCCGCAGCGGCAGCATTTCATCGCACGGCGCCAGAGCTATCACGGCAACACGCTGGGCGCGCTGGCCGCCGGCGGCAATGCGTGGCGGCGTGCGCCCTATGCGCCGCTGCTCTCCGACGCTTTCAGCCATGTGACCCCGGCCTTCGCCTATCACGAGAAACACGATGGTGAATCAGATGCGCAGTTTGTGGCGCGCCTCGCCGCCGAACTTGAAGCCGAGTTTCAGCGGCTCGGCCCTGAGACCGTCGCGGCGTTCCTCGCCGAGCCCGTCGTCGGCGCGACCGCCGGTGCGGTGACGGCGCCGGACGGATACTTCAAAGCGGTCCGCGAGATCTGCAATCGACATGGCGCGCTGCTCATCCTTGATGAGGTCATGTCCGGCATGGGCCGCACCGGCACCACGCATGCATGGGAACAGGAAGGCGTCGCGCCCGACATCCAGGCGATCGCGAAGGGCCTCGGCGGCGGCTACCAGCCGATCGGCGCGATGCTTGCCAGCGGAAAGATCATCGACACGATCCGTGCGGGCTCCGGTGCGTTTCAGCACGGCCATACTTATCTCGCGCATCCCCTCGCCTGCGCCGCCGCACTCGAGGTGCAAAACGTGATCCGCGAGGACGGCCTGCTCGAACGCGTCAAGGAGCGCGGCAAGGAGCTCGAGCAGCGGCTGACCGAGCGCTTCGGCAACCACCGCCATGTCGGCGACATCAGGGGTCGCGGGCTGTTCTGGGCGATCGAGCTCGTCGCCGATCGCGCCGGCCGCAGCTCGTTCGATCCGGCATTGAAGCTGAACCAGAAGATCAAGGCGGAGGCCTTTGCCAACGGGCTCGGCTGCTATCCCGGCGGCGGCACCGTGGACGGGGTCCGCGGCGACCACGTGCTGCTGGCACCGCCCTATATAACTTCGGCTGACGAGATCGACCTGATCGTCGACAAGCTCGGCACCGCCGTCGACCACGTGTTGCGTAGTGTCAATCATTGAGGGGAGAGTAACATGATGAGGAAAGTGGTTATCGCAGCGAGCGTGCTCGCGGCATCGACGGTGGTCGCATCGGCCGCGACGCTCGACACGGTGAAGAGTCGCGGCACGCTGATATGCGGTGTCAGCGCCGGCTTTGCCGGCTTCTCCGCGCCGGACTCGCAAGGCAATTACAAGGGTCTCGACGTCGATTATTGCCGCGCGCTCGCCGCCGGCGTGCTCGGCGACGCCAGCAAGGTGCGTTACGTCTCGCTGACCGCGCAGAACCGCTTCACCGCGCTCCAGTCCGGCGAGATCGACGTGCTCTACCGCAATTCCACGCAGACCTATCTGCGCGGCGTGACGCTGGGCCTGCGGCAGGGCCCAATCAACTTCTACGACGGCCAGGGCTTTGTCGTGAAGAAGGACCTCGGCGTGAAGGAGATCAAGGATCTCAAGGGCGCCACCGTCTGCGTCGCCCAGGGCACCACGCATGAGGTCACGCTCGGCGATTACGGCCGCGCCAACGGCATCGACTGGAAACCGCTGGTGTTCGACCGCGTCGACACGATGTACCAGACCTTCTTCGGCGGCCGTTGCGATGCCATGACCCAGGACGCTTCCGCGCTCGCAGGTGCCGTGACGACCGCGGCGCCGAATCCCGCCGACTACGTCGTGCTACCGCAGACCATCAGCAAGGAGCCGCTCGGCCCCTTCACCCGGAACGGCGATGAGGTCTGGAGCGACATCATCACCTGGCTGCATTACGGGCTGATCGAGGCCGAAGAGCTTGGCGTCACGCAAGCCAATGTCGACGAGATGGCGAAGTCGCAGACACCGGCGATCCAGCGCCTTCTGGGCGCCTCCGGCGATCTCGGCTCGCGGCTCGGGCTCGACAATAAATGGCTGGTCACGGCAATCAAGGCCACCGGCAATTACGGCGAGATCTACGAGCGCAATGTCGGCAAGGCGAGCCCGCTCAAGCTCGAGCGCGGCCTCAACGGCCTCTGGAGCAAGGGCGGCTTGATGTATGCGGTGCCGTTCAAGTAAAGGCCTCGCGTGTCCCGGACGGGCCGCAGCGTGCAACGCTGCTGCGCGTCCGGGACCTCGCCGCCACAATGGGCCCCGGCTCTGCCGCGCAATACTGCGCATTGCGCTGCGTCCGGAGCACGCCCCCCATCGGGTAACGTTCAATGACGACGTCTCCTCGCATCGCCCTGATCCATGCCCTCAAGCATTCTGTCGCCCCGATCGAGGCGGCGTTCGCGAAGGCGTGGCCAGAGGCGCGGCTCATGAACCTGCTCGACGACAGCCTGTCGGCTGATCTCGCGCGTGACGGCAAGCTCAACAATGCCATGACCGAGCGCTTCCTTGCGCTCGGCGACTACGCCGCGGCGACCAGCGCGGATGCGATCCTGTTCACCTGCTCGGCCTTCGGTCCCTGCATTGAGGCGGTTGCGCGCGCGCATGCGCCGATGCCGGTGCTCAAGCCGAACGAAGCCATGATCGAACGGGCGGTGACGATGGGCCAGCGGATCGGCCTGCTCTCGACCTTCCCGCCCACGCTGGCCTCGATGCCGCCGGAATTTCCGGCCTCCGTCAAGATCGTGCCGAAACTTGCCGAAGGCGCGCTGGACGCGCTCGACCGCGGCGACCGCGCGACACATGACCGGCTGATCGTGGAAGCCTCACGTGACTTACGCGATTGCGACGTCGTCGCGCTCGCGCAGTTCAGTATCGCGGCGACGGCGCCTCTCGTGGCGGAGGCTACCGGCCGCCCTGTCGTGACCACGCCTGACAGCGCCGTCGAGAAGCTGATGAAGCTGTTGGTGGTGAAGGCTTAAGTGCCAGCCTTTTTCCGGCGCCGCGCGGCCTTGATCGCCGCCGCAAGCGCTGCCTTCGTTTCGCTGACAAAATCCTCCACCAGCTCCTCGCGCGTGGCATGCGCCGCCTCACCGGTGAACAGGCCCTGCTCTGCCAGCATCACCACGCCGTGCAGCGCCGCCCAGATCTTGAGCGCGTGCCGCTCTCGCAAATAGCCGACCGCGGGCGCTTCAAGAGCTTCCACCACGAGCGCAAATGTCTCGTGCGTGGCCTCGCGCAACTCGCTGCCCTTGGGCGCGCAGGACACAGTGCGCGAAGCGAACATCAACCGGTAGATGCCACTGCGGTGCAGACCGAAATCGAGCGTCGCCTGCGCCAGCCGCGATAATTTCGATTGCTTCGACGGCTTTGCCATCGCGGCCCGCAAAATCGCGCTGAGCTGCCGGAACGCCTGCGCCGTCACCGCCTCAAGCAGCGCCTCGCGATCGGCAAAATGCCGGTAGGGCGCCGGCTGGGAGACGCCGAGCTGTTTTGCAAGCGCCTTGATGCTGATCGCCTCCGTTCCGCCCTGCTCCGCCTCGCGCAGCGCAGCCTTGATCAGGGCGTCCCGGAGATCGCCATGGTGGTAGGTGTTCTCGGGTTTTCGGGCAAGTTGTGAACGCATGTTGCGCAGAGCCTATAAGTTTGTGCTTGACAGGGGAAGCCTGCCACGAATGTAATAGGCTATAACTTAGAAGAAGCGGCAATGCCGCGACAAAATTGACAAGAGGAACGCGCACCCTTCGGGTTCACGCGCGCACGACCGAGGAAAGCCGCCATGACAGAGCGACTGAGGATTCACGTCGATCCCGACAAATGCCAGGGGCACGCGCGCTGCAAGGCGCTGGCGCCGGAGCTGTTCGAGCTCGACGAATACGGCAACGCCCACGAGGCCGGCGACGGCACGGTCCCCCCCGGCCTCGAAGACAAGGCCTGGCTTGCCAAATCCAATTGTCCGGAAATCGCAATCGACGTGATCGAGGAGTAGCGCACCGCCTGCCGCCCCGCGTGCCTTCTTGAACACGAGCCCCTAGGGATTCACTGATATGTCCGACGTCAGCCAACCCGCCGCCCATCCGCCCGTGACCGATTGGGTCCATGATTTCGACCACACCGATCCGCAATGGACGGAAGATCCCTTCCCGATCTGGGACGAGCTACGCGCCGCAGGCCCGGTCGTGCACACCGAACGTTTTCTCGGCTGTTACATGCCGACGACCTATGAGGCCGTACGCGAGATCGCCAACGACAGCGAGCATTTCTCCTCGCGCCGGATCATCGTCCGCGACGTGCGGCCGGAAATCACCAGCAGGAACTCCGCCCCGCCGATCACCTCCGATCCGCCGGTGCACAAGCCCGCCAAGCAATTGCTTCTGCCGCCGTTCACGCCGGACGCGATGAAGAAGCTGGAGCCGCGGATGCGCGCGATCTGCAACGAGTTGATCGACGGATTCATCGCCGAACGTCGGCTAGACGCGGCGGAGCGCTACACCAAGCACATTCCGGTGCGGGCAATCGCGCACATGCTCGGCATTCCTGAGTCCGACAGCGATCTCTTCATCAAATGGATCCACATGATCCTGGAGCTCGGCATCAAGGACGAGACCATGCTGCTTCAGGCCGTGCACGAGATGAGCGCTTACTTCGGCGCCCACATCGAGGCCCGCAAGAACAAGCCGACCGACGATCTGATCTCCTACCTGATGAACGCCAAGGACAAGGAAGGCAATCCGCTCGAGGATTCCCACGTGCTGGGCTCGCTGCGACTGCTCCTGATCGCCGGCATCGACACCACCTGGAGCGCGATCGGCTCCTCACTCTGGCACCTCGCCCGGACGCCCGCCGATCGCGAGCGACTGATTGCCGAGCCCGAGCTGATCCCGAACGCGGTGGAGGAGCTGCTGCGCGCCTATTCGCCGGTGACGATGGCGCGCGAAGTGGTCAAGGAGACCACGATCTCGGGCTGCCCGGTCAAGCCAGGCAACATGGTGCTGCTGTCCTTCCCGGCCGCGAACCGCGACCCAAAGATTTTTCCGGATGCTGACAAGGTCGTGATTGACCGCCGCGAGAACCGCCATGCCGCCTTCGGCCTCGGCATCCACCGCTGCGTCGGCTCGAACCTTGCGCGCATGGAGATGCAGGTTGCGCTGGAGGAATGGCTGAAGCGAATTCCGGACTTCGCCCTCGATCCGGCAGGCACGGTGACCTGGTCACAGGGAACCGTCAGAGGCCCCCGCCAGTTGCCATTTTTGCTTGGAAAGGCGATGTAGACCTTTCCAAACAGCGATACGAAGAGGCCGGACGTGACCGAGCAAGCAATCAAACCGGCCTCCGACCACATTGACATCTCCGACGCCAAGCGCCGGATCAAGGCGATCTTCATCGGTTCGATCGGCAATCTCGTCGAGTGGTACGACTTCTACGCCTATACCGCGTTCGCGCTCTATTTCGCTCCCGCCTTCTTTCCCGGCAGCGATCCCGTCGTGCAGCAATTGAATGTCGCCGTGGTATTCGCGGCGACGTTCCTGATGCGCCCGCTGGGCGGCTGGTTGTTCGGCTATATCGCCGATCATTACGGACGGCGCATTTCGCTGACGCTGTCGGTCGTCTTCATGTGCTTCGGCTCGCTGATCATCGCGTTGACGCCGACCTATGCCTCGATCGGCTTTGCCGCACCGGTGATCCTGGCGCTGGCCCGCATCATCGAGGGCCTGAGCCTCGGCGGCGAGTACGGCGCCAGCGCGACCTATCTCAGCGAGGTCGCTGATCCCAAACGTCGCGGTTTCTATTCGAGCTTTCAGTACGTCACACTGATCGGCGGCCAGCTCACGGCGATCATCGTGCTGCTGCTTCTGCAAAAAGTCTTCCTCACGCCGGAGGAACTGAGAGCCTGGGGCTGGCGTATCCCGTTTGCGATCGGTGCGGCGCTCGCGATCTTTGCCGCAGTGATGCGGCGCGGCCTACATGAGACCGAAGCCTTCGAGGAAGCCAGGAAGGTTGTGAAGCCGACCGGCTCGCTTACCAACCTGCTGCGCTATCCCCGCGAACTGCTGCTGGTGGTCGGCCTGACCGCAGGCGGCACCGCGGCGTTCTACACCTTCACCACCTACATGCAGACGTTCGTGAAGCTTTCGGTCGGGCTGACCGAGGACCAGACCACCTTCGTGATCTTCGGCACGCTGATTTTCGCGACCATCCTGCAGCCAATCTATGGTGCGATCTCCGACAAGATCGGCCGCAAGCCGTTGCTGATCTTCTTCGGTGTCGCAGGCACGCTCGCAACCGTGCCGCTGCTGATGACGCTGAAGGAGACCAAGTCGCCGTTCATCGCGTTCATCCTGATCTGCGCGGCCTGGCTGTTCGTCGCCGGTTACACCTCGATCAACGCGGTGGTAAAGGCCGAGCTATTCCCGACCAATGTCCGCGCCCTCGGCGTCGGCCTGCCCTATGCGATCACGGTCTCGCTCTTCGGCGGCACGGCGCCGGCGATCGCACTCTATTTCAAGAGCATCGGGCGCGAGGAGTGGTTCTACTACTATCTCGCCAGCGTCATCTGCCTGTCGCTGATCATCTATTCCACCATGCGCGACACCAAGCACGCCTCCGCGATGCATCGCCACGAGTAGCTCATGGCCGAGGACAACGAGCCCCCCGACAGCAAGCTGACGCGCACCAAGGAAAAATGGGCGCGCGAAGGCCGCTTTTTGACCGGCAAGATCACGCGCCCGGAAGAGCAGCGCCTGCCGCCCGGCCAGCATCTGACAAAAGACTGGCCGGTGCTCGATCTCGGGGTCGTGCCGCCGGTTTCGCGCGAGCGCTGGCGGCTCGACGTCTACGGCGCAATCGAGCAGCCGGTGTTCTGGACCTTCGCCGAGTTCGCCGCCCAGAAGCAGGCGCAGTTCACTTCCGACATTCACTGCGTGACGACATGGTCGCGCTACGACAATGAATGGGAAGGGCTCGCGACCCGCGAGCTGCTCGCTGCCTGCCAGCCGCGCGAGGGCGCGCGCTTCGTGGTGCTGCATTCTTCTGACGGCTACACCACCAATCTTGCGCTGGACGACTTCGCCGCCGAGGATGCGCTCCTCGCTCATAGCTGGTCCGGCCAGCCATTGTCGGACGAGCATGGCGGCCCGGTGCGGCTGGTCGTGCCGCATCTGTATTTCTGGAAGAGCGCCAAATGGCTCCAGGCCATCGAATTCCTGACCGAGGATGCGCCGGGCTTTTGGGAAGTCCGCGGCTATCATAACCGCGGCGATCCCTGGGCCGAACAGCGCTATTCAGGCGATTAGGTTCAAGCAAGAACGAGGAAAGCCCATGCCGACAGAGCGCTTTCAATTCACCGGCGAAGGCGGCCATCAACTTTCGGCCGCGCTGGAGCTACCCGACGGCGAGCCCGCGGCCTTCGCGCTGTTCGCGCATTGCTTCACCTGCGGCAAGGACACGCTGGCCGCCAAGCGCATCTCGGTCGCGCTCGCCGCCAAAGGCATCGCCGTGCTGCGCTTCGACTTCACCGGGCTCGGCTCCAGTGAGGGGGATTTCGCCAATTCGACCTTTTCCTCCAACGTGGCCGATCTCGTGCGCGCGGCGGATCATCTGCGTCGCGTCCGAAAGGCACCGTCCATCCTGATCGGTCACAGCCTCGGCGGCGCCGCGATCCTCGCGGCAGCCGGACACATTCCGGAAGCCAAGGCGGTTGCGACCATCGCGGCACCATCCGATCCCGCCCACGTCACCGGTCTGTTCAAAGAGCATATCGACACCATCCGTGCGCAGGGTGAGGTCGAAGTCTCGCTCGCGGGACGCCCGTTCCGGATCAAGCGCGAATTCCTCGACGACATCGCCGAGCACGAGCTGATGAAGGACGTCACCGGCCTGCACAAGGCCCTGCTGGTCATGCATTCTCCGGTTGACGATACCGTCGGCATCGACAATGCGACGAGGCTCTTTGTCTCGGCCAGGCATCCCAAGAGCTTCGTCTCGCTCGACCATGCCGATCATCTCCTGACCAAGCCATCCGACGCCCTCTACGCGGCCGACCTGATCGCGGCTTGGGCGAGCCGGTACATCGACACAGCCAAACCCGCGAAGGCGATGGATCTCCCTGAGGCACCGCGCCAGGTCGTGGTGCAGGAGACCCGCAAGAGCAAATTCAACCAGACCATCTCCGTCGGTCCGCATCGCCTGATCGCGGACGAGCCGGTCGCCGCCGGCGGCGAGGATGCCGGTCCTGGTCCCTATGATTTCCTGCTTGCCGGTCTCGGCGCCTGCACCTCCATGACCATGCGCCTTTATGCCGACCGCAAGTCGCTGCCGCTCGATCGTGTCACCGTCACGTTGAAACATTCCAAGATCTACGCAAAAGACTGTGCGGAGTGCGAGACACGCGATGGCATGCTCGACCAGATCGAGCGCGACATCGCGATGGACGGCACACTCGATCCCGAGCAGCGCAAGAAGTTGATGGAAATCGCCGACAAATGCCCGGTGCACCGGACCCTGACCTCGGAAATCCGCATCGTGACGAAGGCTGTGGACTAGCGCGCTAGAAGCACGACGCCATCGTCCGCAACGCCGCGGTGATCTCGCTTTCTCGCCAGGCTGCGAAGCCCAGCAGCAGGCCGTGATCGCAGGGACGGCCGAGCGCAAGGCTGGACAAAGCCCGCGTTTCAACCCCTGCCGCGACGAGCCGCTTTACCGCGGCCTGATCGGCCCGACCGCGCTTGAGGCGCGCGACGAGCTGGATGCCGCCCGGGGGCACTTCGACCGAGAGAACCTCGCCGAGATGACGCTCCAATCCCTCGACGAGGTGATCGCGGCGGACGTGATAGAGCCGGCGCATCCGGCGCAGATGCGCCAGGAAATGCCCGTCGGCAACGAATTCAGCCAGCGCTTCCTGGATGTGGCTCGCGGCGATCAGCCCGATGTGCCGCTGTGCGATTTCCAGGGTGTTGACCAGTGCCGAGGGAACGACGAGATAGCCGAGCCGGATATCCGAGGTCATCGCCTTCGAGAACGTGCCGACATAGAACACGCGGCCATGGGCATCGAGCCCCTGCAAGGCCGGCACCGGCCGGCTGTCATAATGGAATTCCCCGTCGTAATCGTCCTCCACAATCCAGGTCTTGCCGGGCCTGCTCAGGCCAAGAAATTCGGTGCGGCGCGAGAGTGACATCAGGCGGCCGGTCGGGTGCTGGTGCGACGGCGTCATGAAGATCAATTTCGGCGCCGCCAGTCCCGGAATCCGCTGCATGCCCTGTTCGTCCAGCCTCATCCCGACCACGCGCGCGCCGGATGCGCGGAAGGCCGCCGTGGCGCCGGGATAGCCGGGGTCCTCCACCCAGACGTCGTCGCCGGGCGTGATGACGGCAGCCGCAATCAAGGTCAGCGCAGCCTGCGCGCTCGGCAGAATCAGGATTTGATCCGCCTTGGCGCGAACGCCCCTGCTGGTCGCGAGATAATGCGCCAGCGCCTCGCGCAGGCGCGTCCGGTTGACCGGCCCGAGCTCGCGCTTGGCCGCGCGCACGGCGCTGCGGCGCAGGCAGCGCGCCCAGACCTCGTTCGGAAACTCCCTGAAATCGCCGTGTCCGGGACGCAAGGGTCTTAGTTGCGCCTGATACGACATCGGCCAGTCGGTCTGCGTGAGGCTCGAAGCCCAAGGTGAAAGCCGCGGCTTGCCGGCGCGCACGCGAGATGCAACGGCGTCCGTTTTCTCGATGCGCTCGCCGTCGACCGTGACCATCGGACGGCGCCCATGCGAGGCCTCGAGATATCCCTCGGCGGCAAGCTGCTCGAAGGCATAGGTGACGGTGTTGCGCGAGACGCCGAGATCGTTCGCAAGCCGGCGGCTCGACGGCAGCGTGCGGCCTTTGCCGAGACGGCCGGTCGCGATCAAGCTTCGGAGCTGGCTCGTCAGTTGAGCCACCAGCCCCTCCCCGTCAGCCCGCTTCAGATCGAGCAGGGCGGAGATCATGCCTTCCGAAACTGGCACCTTATTCCTCTACAATCTGGTACTTTTTCAGGCTCCAATTGATGCTATCCGCTGAACCGGACTGCTTCAAGGACCTCCACAATGAACTCCCTGTCACCCCGCGCGGCCGTTGGCCTGTTCCTCATCGTCGTGCTGGCCTGGGGCATAAACTGGTCGGTGACCAAGCAACTGGTGCAGTTCGTCCCGCCGCTGTGGAGCGCGGCGATCCGGAGCTGGATCGCGCTGATCGGTCTCGCCGCGATCCTCGGGCTGAGCAACAACCTGGTGATCCCGGACCGGCGTGACATTCCGGTCGTGCTCAGCGTTGCACTGCTGCACATGACGTTGTTTTCGGTTCTGGTTGCGTCGGGTCTGCGCTTCCTGCCCGCAAGCAAGGGCGTCGTGCTCGGCTACACCACGCCGCTCTGGGTCGCGCTCGCTGCACCCCTGCTCGGCAAGGACACTCTGACGGCGCCAAAGCTCGCCGGCGCGCTGCTCGGGCTGATCGGGCTTGTCGTCATCCTGAACCCGGCCTCGATCGACTGGACCAATGCCAACGTCGTGCTCGGCGCGGGCATGGTGATCCTGGCCGCGATCTCCTGGGCCGCGAACATCATCTATATCCGCGCGCATCGCTGGATTGCGTCCCCGCTCCAGCTCCTGATCTGGCAGGTGCTCGTGGCGACAATCGTGCTGTCAGTGAGCGCGACAATCGCGGATGGCCTGCCGCATGTGGAGTGGTCGTGGAGGCTCGTGTTGCTGTTCCTGTATTCGGGGCTGATCGGAACGGTGCTGGCCTACTGGGCGATGTCGATGGTGAACAAGAGCATCTCGGCCCTGACGACTTCGCTCGGTACGACCGCAACGCCGCTCGTCGGCATCGCCGGCGCCGCGATCCTGCTGGGTGAGCCGATCGACATGAGTCTTGTGATCGCGGCCGCGCTGATCGTCACCGGCATCGCTCTCGCGACGCTCGGCGATCGCCTGCTGCGCGGTCAGGCCACCGCGAGAGGCTGAACGCGCAGGACTCCGCGCAGGCCCGCCGTGGTGCCGAGCAGGATGCCGGCGACGGCGACGAACGAGCCCAGCGCGAGCGTCGACACGCCAGTGAGCCCTTGCCCGATCGAACAGCCGAAGGCCATCACGCCGCCGATGCCCATTAGGGCGGCGCCGCCCGCCGATCGCAGCATGTGGCGTGGCGAGGAATAGCCTTCGAGATGGAATCGGCCTGTGACAAGCGCGGTGACGAGACTGCCAGCGAGGACGCCGGCAATTGTCGCAATGCCGAAATTGAGCGACAGGCCGGTCGAGAGCATGGCGTATTGCAGCGCATCCGCGATCGGCGCGATGAAGGTGAGCGAGGTCACCGGCACCGGGTTGAAGTCATCCGCGCCGAGATAGCCGGTGACGAACCAGCCGCCGGCGACGAGGAGACCGACGATGGCACCGGCTGCGATCTGTCCGTGCGAACGCCGGAAAGGTGGGTGTGCGAAAGCAAACAGGATAAGCACAACGACGATGACAGCAGCAGCAATCGCGCGCGAAACCGCTTCTGCCGGACCGAACGTCGCCAACAGTGACGGCAGCGAATTCAGGTGGACCGTGGTTTGCGAGGCCTGCACCAGCGCGATGCGCGCCGGCGCGATCAGACCCTTGAGCGTCATCTGCGCGGCAATGGCCAGCACGACCACCACGACGAAGGAGCGGAGATTGCCGCGGCCGAGCAGCACCAGCGCCCGCGAGCCGCAACCGTTCGACAGCACCATGCCGTAGCCGAACAGCAGACCGCCGAGCAACAGCACCGGCACCGAAAAGGATTGTTGCAGATAGATCGATTTGCCGAGATCGACCATGCCGTTGCCGGCGAAGAATTGGCTCGCGGCGGTCGCAACCGCGATCGCCAGCGCATAGGTCCGCACCAGCCGCCCGTCCCCTTCCGCCAGCCAGCCGCGCATGCTGCTCATCAGGCAGAAGCCGCTGAGCAGTCCAACGGCGCCGTAAACGAGGCCAATGACGAGGCCGGCGAAGATGACAAGTTGGGTGGATGACTCCATGATCAAGGCTTCAGGATCACGCGATCACGCGACGAGCCGGCAACGGCGACATAGGCCTCCTTTGCGCGTTCGAGCGGATAGACGGCGTTTGCCTTGATCGGGAACGGCTTCAGGTGCCCGCTCGCAAAGCCCGGGCCGAGGTCACGCAGCACAGCGCCTGTCGCGGCCGACGGCAGGCCGAGCGTGTCGATGCCGACATAGGTGTGCTGCCCGCGGTAGAATTCGAGGATGTTGAACTGCACGATGCGGTCGATCGCTGCGATCAGGATCTGGCGGCCGCGAAGCGCGAGCGACTTGTGCGCCGCCTGGAAATAGGGATCGCCGACCGTGTTGAAGACGATGTCGGCGCCTTTACCATCGGTCAACTCGCGCACGCGCGTGGCGACA
Source organism: Bradyrhizobium sp. LB14.3 (assembly GCF_040547985.1). Taxonomy (NCBI): domain Bacteria; kingdom Pseudomonadati; phylum Pseudomonadota; class Alphaproteobacteria; order Hyphomicrobiales; family Nitrobacteraceae; genus Bradyrhizobium; species Bradyrhizobium sp. LB14.3. The sequence continues at coordinate 46,149 of NZ_JBEPQT010000021.1, read as the reverse complement.
TCGGTGGCGGAAGCGTCGATCACCTCGATCGCCGCGTTGGTATGGCCTTCATAAGCTTCCGCCTTGCGCACCACGCCGATGACGCACGCGCCCTGCCAGGTCGCGATTTGCACCGCCGCTTGACCGACCTTGCCGTTGACGCCGAACACCAGCACCGTTTCGGCGGGCTTTGGAATGCCGGCGCGGCGGAAGCCCTCCATGGCCGTGACGAAGGGCACGCCGATGCCGGCCGTCTCCTCCCAGGACAAGGTCTTCGGCTTGGCTACCACCGCGTCAGATTCAACGACGAGATGGCTGGCGTGGGTGCCGTCGCGGCGGATGCCGAGATCGCCGGAGGAGCCGAACACCTCGCGGCCGATCGTACCGGACGGCCCGTCGATCACCACGCCGGCGTAGTCGCGGCCGGGCGTGCGCGGGAAGACGGCATAAGGCATCAGCCCGGTCGCGGCCTTGACGTCGGACGGATTGACGGCGGCGGCCTTGACCTCAATCAGGAGATCATTCGGACCGCGCGTGAGTGTATGACGCTCGACGCCAGGGGCAAGCGTGGCGGCGTTCTCGGCCTTGGCATTGAGGCGCACGCAGAGCGCTTCGACGGCTTTGGCATCGGCTATGGACATCGAAAGACCCACGGGACTTCTCGCGGGCCTTGTCGCCTTTGGGGGCGGTCAAGTCAATCCTTCGGCCTCTTGTCATAGAGGCGCTTGGCCTTGCCGAGCGAGCGCTCCAGCGTGGCCGGCGCAACCACGCTCACCCTGGAGCTGATGCCGATGGTGTTCTTGATTTGGGTCGAGATCCGGCTCGCATGGTCCAGAAGACCCCGGCCGTCCCAACTCTCCGGCCGCGCCTCGGCAATGATGGTCAACTCGTCCATGCGGCCTTCGCGAGTCAGCTCCAGAATGAAATGCCCACCACACCAGTCGGTGGCGAGCAGAACCTCCTCGATCTGGGTCGGGAACAGATTGACGCCCCGCAGGATGATCATGTCGTCGGAACGGCCCGTGACCTTCTCCATCCGCCGCATGCCCGGCCGAGCCGTGCCCGGCAGCAGCCGCGTCAGGTCGCGGGTCCGATAGCGGATCACCGGAAATGCTTCCTTGGTGAGCGAGGTGAAGACCAGTTCGCCCTTCTCCCCGTCGGGCAGCACCGCACCAGTTTCCGGATCGATCACTTCAGGATAGAAATGATCCTCCCAGATGTGCAGGCCGTCCTTGGTCTCGATACATTCCTGCGCAACGCCGGGGCCGATCACCTCGGAGAGACCGTATATGTCGGTCGCGTCCATGTCGAAGGCGTCCTCGATCTCGCCGCGCATCGCGTTGGTCCAGGGCTCGGCGCCAAAGATGCCGACCTTGAGCGAGCATTGACGCGGATCGAGCTTCTGACGCTTGAACTCGTCGAGGATCGCCAGCATGTAGCTCGGCGTCACCGTGATGATGTCGGGCCGGAAGTCATTAATCAGCTGCACCTGCCGCTCGGTCATGCCACCGGAGATCGGCACCACGGTGCAGCCGAGCTTCTCCGCGCCATAGTGCACGCCTAGCCCGCCGGTGAAGAGACCGTAGCCATAGGCATTGTGGATGATCATGCCGGTGCGGCCGCCGGCAGCGCGGATCGAGCGCGCCATTACTTCCGACCAGGTGTCGATGTCGGCCTGCGTATAGCCAACGACGATCGGCTTTCCTGTCGTGCCGGAGGAGGCATGCACACGCACCAGTTTTTCACGGGGCACGGCAAACATGTTGAAGGGATAGTTGTCGCGCAGGTCCGTCTTCACCGTGAATGGAAATTTCGCGAGATCCGAGAGCTCGCGAAACTCCGACGGGTGCACGCCGGCCGTGTCGAAGGTCTTGCGATAATGCGCGACGTTGTCGTAGGCGTGCTTCAGCGACCAGGCCAGCCGCTGCGTCTGGAGCGCCATGATCTCGTCACGCGACGCGCGCTCATGCGCGTCCATTTCGGCGCGATAGGTGTTGCCACCTTCCTTGAGCCTCGTCAGAGCCATCCTCGTTTCCCCATATCATTGGTTTGTTCTTTTTCGTTATTGATCTTGCGCCGGCAGCCACGTACCGGGAATGACCCGCGAATGCCCGCGGAATTCCGCGATGACGGTATCGCCGGCGGTGATGCGCACGTCGTAAATGCCGGAGCGGCCGCCGCGGCTGACTTCGCACGCTTTTGCGACGAGGCGGTCGCCGAGCTCGCCGGGCTTGATGAAGGTGATCTGGCCTTGCGCGGCCACCACGCGTTCATTGTGCGAATTGCAGGCAAAGGCGAACGCGGAATCGGCGAGCGTGAAGATGAAGCCGCCATGGGCGATGCGCTGACCGTTGACCATGTCCGGCCGCACATTCATCGCCAGGGTCGCAAAACCCTGGCCGATCTCGACGATTTCCATGCCGAGGCCCTTTGAGGCATCGTCCTCCGCCCACATCGCATCGGCGCAGGCGCGGGCAACATCCTCAGGCGACAGGGCGGCTTTGACGTTCACGCGCATCTCCCGGCCAATTGCTTACCCGCAATGCTCTGCTGCTTGGCCATAACTGTCAAACGTGGTCGTAGTCGACCACGACCCGCTCCGACGATGGCTTCGCCTGGCAGGTCAGGACAAAGCCGGCCTTCAGCTCCCAGGGTTCCAGCGAGTAGTTGATGTCCATCGGCGCCTCGCCCTCGACCAGTTTTGCACGGCAGGTCGAGCACATGCCGCCCTTACAGGCGAAGGGCAGATCGATGCCGGCGCGCAGTGCGGCATCCAGGATCGCCTCGTCCTCGGCAACCGGCACGTCGCGACGCTTGCCGTCGATGATCAGTGACGCCACCGCTTTCGGCGGCGCGTCGGGCGCAACGATCTTCTTCGGCCGCGGCTTGCCGCCGAACTCGGAGACGAAGCGCTCGACGTGGATACGCTCTTCCGCGATGCCAAGGCCGCGGCAGGTCGCCTCGATCTCCTCGCTCATGCCAAGGGGTCCGCAGATGAAGATGTGATCGATGCTCGCGGCCGGGACCAGCGAGCGCAGCAGCACCCTCACCTTGTCGCCGTCGAGCCGGCCATGCAGGACCGGAATGTCCTGTTCCTCGCCGGAGATAACGTGGAAGATCGAGAGGCGGTCGATGAAGCGATCCTTGAGCTCTTCAAGCGCCTCGAGGAACATGATGTTGTCGGTCGCGCGATTGCCGTAGAACAGGAAGAAATGGCTGTCCGGCTCGCGCGCAAGCGTGCCCTTGACGATCGATAGGATCGGCGTGATGCCGGAGCCGGCGGCAAAGCCGACATGGATGCGGCCGGCGCCGGCCGGCGGGACCACGCCGAAGCGTCCTGTGGGCGTCATCACGTCCAACTCGTCGCCGCACTTCAAATCGTCCGCGGCCCAGCTCGAGAATGCGCCACCGTCGACCTTCTTCACGGCGATGCGGATCTCCCCATCGTCAGGACACGAGCAGATCGAATAGGAGCGGCGCACCTCCTCGCCATCCAGTATGGTGCGGAGCGTGAGGTATTGGCCGGGTGTGAAAGCGTAGTCGGTCGCAAGCTCCGTTGGGATGGCAAATGTCAGCGATACGGCGTCGGACGCCTCGCGGCGAAGATCGTTGACGGCCAGGCGATGGAAGCGCGGTGCGGCTGCTGACATGGTCAATGACACTTGAAATAATCGAAGGGTTCGCGGCAGGCCTTGCAGCGCCACAGCGCCTTGCAGGAGGTCGAGCCGAATTCGGACAGCAGCTCGGTATTCGCCGAGCTGCATTGCGGGCACGCAACGGCCTGCTCGCCGAACAGCGCCCGGCGCGAATTCGAGGCTTGCGGCGGCGCGATGCCGTAGGCGTGAAGCTTCCGGCGGCCCTCCTCGCTCATCCAGTCGGTGGTCCAGGCCGGCGACAGCACAGTGCGGACCTTTGGACCGCGGAAACCAGCCCGCTCCAGCGCGACCTCGATTTCCAGTGCGATCATGTTCATCGCCGGGCAACCCGAATAGGTCGGCGTGATCGCGACCTCGACATCGTCGCCGTCGAGAACGACATCGCGGAGCACACCGAGATCAGCGATGGTCAGCACCGGAATTTCGGGATCGACCACGCTGGCCGCGGCGTCCCAGGCGCGTTTGCGCAGTTCGCTGTCGCGCTCCAGCACCGTCACCATGTCTGCCCCGGGAAAGTGCGCTGCATCGACTGCAGCTCGGACAGAAGATGGCCAAGATGCTCGCTGTGCCGGCCGGTACGGCCGCCCCGCTGCATCCAGTCGGTCTGCGGCAGCTCAAGCGTGGCTTCACTGACGACACCCGACAGCGTCGTCAGCCAGCGACCGCGCAAGCTTCCGGGATCGATGGCGATATCGGCATGGATCAGGGCGCGTTCGCCTTCATCGACGGCGAACATCTCACCGGTAAAAGCCCAGAGATAATCGATCGCGGCCTGCGCGCGGGCGTGGCTTTCATCCGTGCCGTCGCCGAGCCGGATGATCCACTCCGAGGCATGGCGCAGATGATAGGCGCTCTCCTTCTCCGACTTTGCGGCAATCGCTGCAAGCGTCGTGTCGCGCGAGGCCATCATCGCCCGCCAGTAGAGATCGGCGAAGGTGGAATAGAAGAACTGCCGCACCAGGGTCTGGGCAAAATCGCCATTGGGCTGCTCGACCAGCAGCAGATTGCGGTATTGCCTGACGTCGCGCAGGTAGGCGAGCTTGTCCTCGTCGTTGTCCTTGCCTTCGGCCTTGGCGGCGTAGGTATAGAGCTCGCGCGCCTGGCCGAGGAGATCGAGCGCGATATTGGAGAGCGCCATGTCCTCTTCCAGCATCGGCGCATGTCCGCACCATTCCGAGAGGCGATGCCCGAGGATCAGCGCATCGTCGGCGCGGCGCAAGGCATAGAGCACCAGCGGTGTTTCCGAGACCTGGATGTTCGCGACGGGCATCTGTCCTATCCACTTGTTAGAACCTCATCCTGAGGAGGCGCGAAAGCGCCGTCTCGAAGGATGGGCCGCGGGTCACGGGCATTCATGGTTCGAGACGCCGCTTCGCGGCTCCTCACCATGAGGAGAGAGAGCTACATGTGCCCCACTTCGTCGGGCACCTCGTAGAACGTCGGGTGGCGGTAGATCTTCGACTCGGCAGGCTCGAACATCATGCCCTTCTCGGCGGGATCGCTCGCGGTGATCGCGGTCGACGGCACGACCCAGATCGAAAGACCCTCGCCGCGACGGGTGTAGATATCGCGCGCGGCCTGCAAGGCCATGGTCGTGTCGCTCGCGTGCAGCGAGCCGACATGTTTGTGTGCGAGCCCGTTGCGGCTGCGAATGAAGACTTCCCAGAGCGGCGTGTTCGGCGTGGCCATCGCGATCTCCCTATTCCGCGGCTTGTGCAGTCTGACGACGCGCGCGCTTTGCGGCGTAGGCGGCTGCCGCCTCGCGCACCCACGCGCCCTCGTCGTGCGCCTTGCGGCGCGCGGCGATGCGATCGCGATTGCAGGGGCCGTTGCCGGCGAGCACCTGCTTGAACTCGGTCCAGTCGATCTCGCTGTAGCGCCAGTGCCCGTCCGCATCCTGAATCATGCCGGGGTCGGGAATGGTGAGGCCGAGATATTGCGCCTGCGGCACGGTGGCATCGACGAATTTCTGGCGCAGCTCGTCATTGGAGAAGCGCTTGATCTTCCATTTCGTCGAGGTGTCGCTGTGCTGGCTCGTGGCATCGGGCGGGCCGAACATCATCAGTACCGGCCACCACCAGCGGTTCAGCGCTTCCTGCGCCATCGCCTTCTGCTCGTCCGAGCCGCGGCACAGCGTCAGCACGATCTCATAGCCCTGGCGCTGGTGGAACGACTCCTCCTTGCAGACGCGGATCATCGCGCGCGCGTAGGGGCCGTAGGAGCAACGACACAGCGGGATCTGATTCATGATCGCGGCGCCGTCGACCAGCCAGCCGATGATGCCGATGTCTGCCCAGGTCAGCGTCGGATAGTTGAAGATCGAGGAATATTTTGCCTTGCCCGCGAGCATGGCGTCGACCAGCTCTTCACGCGAAGTGCCCAGCGTCTCGGCGGCGGCATAGAGATAGAGCCCGTGGCCGCACTCGTCCTGCACCTTGGCAAGCAGCGCGGCCTTGCGGCGCAAGGACGGCGCGCGCGTAATCCAGTTGCCCTCGGGCAGCATGCCGACGATTTCGGAATGGGCGTGCTGGGAGATCTGGCGGGTGAGCGTCTTGCGATAGGCCGCCGGCATCCAGTCGTTCGGCTCAATGCGCTCCTCGGCATCGATGCGCGCCTGGAACTGCGCAGCCTTGGCCGCGTCCTCAAGACCGCGATCATCGGTCTCGGTCGTGTTCAGCGCCTGGGTATACATGCGCATCCTCCCGTTTTATTGGGAGGCAATATATATCAAGAATTATCGCATGCAAGATATTTCTGTAACATAAAGATCAAGCCTCAAACCTCCTTTCCAGGAGTTTTCGCGCCGGCGGCAACGGCCCCTTTTCATTGGTTCCATGACCATCAAGCCATTGTTCTGATGCAGCAAGCAGCGCGCGGTAGATCTCGCCGCATAGCGCGCGGGCAGCCTTGCCCGGCCAGTCTGCCGGAAGCAGACTTTCGGGCAGCAGCGGATCGCGCAGCACGACGCGGCGGTAATAGTGGATCAGGAGGATGCGCGCGGTAAACGCGTCGGCCTCGGACAGCTCCGTGCCGCGCGCGATCGAGGCGCGCAGCGGCTCGAACGTCTTCATGAACTTGAGATAGGCGTCCGCGGTGCGGTCCAGCGGCCAGCTCGCACTGAGCAGGCGCCGACCACTGTCATCCTCGGCCGAGACTTCAAGGCGGATCGCGCCGGCGGCTTCGTCCGGCACCGGCACGCCCGACGGCGCGACCCACACGCCCGGCAGCGGACTACCGAAGCCGGCATTGCGGAGCGCCTCGCGCGAGGCGTCGCGATCCCAGCCATTGCCGATCAGCAGCAGTTCGAAACGTCCGGTCCAGTCAGATGGCGGCGGATCGTAGATGTGGCGCGTGGCGGCTTCGAAGATCTGGCGGCCTTTGTCGGCCAAGCGATAAAAACTGTTGCGGCCGACCTTTTCGCGCGTCAGCCAGCCGTCGGCGGCAAGCCGCGACATCGCGGTTCGCACCACGCCGCTGTCGATATCCAGACTTTCGAGGAATTCCAGCAGCGTGCCGAGCCATACCGAGCCGCCACGCGGCACGATGGCGTCACCGAACACGGTGATCACGATGGAGCCGGTGCGCGACGGCTCGCGCTTGAGCTGGTCGATGATGCGGGACAAAGGATACGCCATGCGCGAGGCATAGCGCGTTTGGTGCGGGCGCGACAATGGACGGGTACGACAATGGAAGCGAGAGCCGGGCTCGATCCTTCGAGACGGCGCTGCGCGCCTCCTCAGGATGAGGTCTAATCGCTTCGCTTGCTTTAAATCCTCATGGTGAGGAGCGCGACGAAGCCGCGCGTCTCGAACCATGCAGGCCGCTTACCGATGCGGATCGGGATAGACCAGGCTGCGCCAGCCGCTGCGGTCGAAGGGCCGCCAGTTGCCTTCCTTCTGCGCGAGGCGGTCGCCGATGGCATAGACCGCAGCCGGGTGATGGCCCATGCCGCAATGGCTGCTCTCGATCTCGATGCTCTCGGTCTGGGCGCCCGTCTTCTCCACGCAGCCCTGCCAGGCGCAGACACCGTCGGTGCGGCTGAAGATCGCGGTGGTCGGCACCGGCGGCGCAACGGCGAGATCGCCGCCGAACTGCGGATCGAGCTCGTCGGACTTCCGCCCGCTCGCCCATTCATAGACGCGCCAGGCATTGGTCGAACGGGGATCGCCGGCAAAGGGGCTGCCGAGCGTGATCACCTGGCGCACGCGGTCGGGCATCATCTTGGCGAGCTGGCGCGCATAGAGACCGCCGAGGCTCCAGCCGACCAGGCTGATCTTGCGGCCGTGCGCGTCACTGAGCTCCCGGACCAGATCCACCATCGCGTGCTGCACGCCCTCGCGCAGGCCGTAATTGCGGCCCTGGCGCCAGCCGCTCACCGCATAGTCCTTGCCCGACAGAAACGTGCGGAGCGCGCGCGTGGACGCGTCGGTGGCCACGAGGCCGGGCAGCACCAGCACCGGATGCCCATCGCCGCGCGGGGCGAGGCTGAGCAGCGGAAGCGCGCCGAGGAATGCGCCGAACTCGTGGATCGCGCGCCCTTCCAGGAACATTAGGGTGCGGGACGGCGGACTCGGCGTCTGGGCAGTAGCGGTCATCAATGGTCCCCTGGGAAGAATTGCTGAAAAGGCTACCGGTGGCCTGCCGGCAAATGGGTATGGGATTCCAACACGCCGGCTTCTCGATCGTTCCGCAGCGCAACATGAATCAGCTAGGCAGCCGGTTCCCCGACATTCAATCGGGAGAGACGCGGGGCCACAATAGGCCCGCGCGTTAATGCTAACGTTCGTAACGCAAAAGTCACAACAATCGAAGCAGGGATTCCACGGAGTAAAGTGCAAGTCCCGCGAGCCCGCCGATCAGCGAGCCGTTGAAGCGGATGTATTGCAGGTCGCGGCCGATGTTGATTTCGATCAGCGAAATCAGCTGCGCCATGTCCCACGACTTGACCTGGTCGGAAATGAAGGTCGAAACCCCGCTCTTCTGGTCTGCGACGAAACTGCGCAGCACCGCCACCAGACCCTTGTTGATCTCGCGGCGCAGCTCGGCATCGCCGGCGAGCGCTTCGCCCGCCGCGACACACATGCCGGCAAGATGATGCTGCAACACCTGTGTCTCGCCGCTCGCGCTGCGTTCGATGAAAGAGCGCGTGTTGGCCCACACAGTGCGGGCCAGATCAGCAAGCTCGGGCCGCGCGAGCAGATCGCGCTTCAGGCCGGCGATGCGATCGACATAGGCTTGGTCAGTGCCGAGCCGGTCGACGAAGGTCAGTACCATGCGGTCGAACTCGCCGCGGAACGGGTGCTTGGGATCGGCGCGCACCTCATCGAAGAAGGCGGTAGCGGAAGCCACGATCTTGTTCACCAGAAATTTGTCGGCGCGATAAAGCCTGAGCAAGGTCGGCAATTCCGCGCGCACCTTCTCGCGGATCATCGCCATCGTCTCCGTCTGGTTCAGCGTCTCGTGCATCACGCGCAGGAGATCGTCGAACAGGATCTGATGGCGTCCCTCCGCAACAAAGCCGCGCAACGTGCCGGCCGCGAGCGGCGCCAGGTCGATTGCCTGGAGCTGCGAGGACATGCGGCGGATGATGAAGGTCATCAGACCGGAGCTCTCGGTCGCGGAGACGGCCTCCGGCAACAGGCGGAGCGCGAAGCGCGCGAGATCGTCGCTTCGCTTGCGGTCGCGGAGCCAGTCGGCGACAAAGGAGCCGAAATCGATCTCCTTCAGCTTGGCCTCGACGGGACCAACCTCGAGAAAATGCACCTCGATGAACTCGCCGAGCTTGTCGGCGATGCGGGCCTGGTTGCTCTGGATGATCGCGGTGTGCGGGATCGGCAGGCCCAACGGCCGCTTGAACAGCGCCACCACTGCATACCAATCCGCGAGCCCGCCGATGGTCGCGGCTTCCGCGAATGCAGCGATGAATCCGAACACGGGATGCACGGGGAGAAGCCATTTCGCGACGACGAACAGAGCGAGCGTCGACGCCAGCACAAGCGTCGCCAGTGCCTTGATGCGACGCAGCTCCGCCGCGCGTTCTGCGTCGCCGGGAGTATCAAAAGAAAATTTAGCGAGTGAGGACATAACTGCATCACAGTACTCGTCATTGCGAGCGAAGCGAAGCAATCCAGAATCTTTCCACGGGAAGACTCTGGATTGCTTCGCTTCGCTCGCAATGACGGCGCGGCAAAAAACAAAGGCCCGCCGAAGCGGGCCTCAAATTTCAGTTTATACTCAGGCGCCGGATCAGGCGGTCTTGTTGTAGACCTTGGCAAAATTGTCCTGAGCGGACTTCGCACCGTTGGCCGCAAGCTTGCCGAGATAGTCGGTGGTCGCCTTGGCGCGCGAGACGAACACTTCGCCGCGCGAACGGAGCAGTCCCGACTGGATCTCGACGGCTTCGCTGAACGACTTGGCGGAGGCGAGCTTGTCGATACCGGCGAAGAATGCCTGGGCGTCGTCATAGATCGCCTGCTGGATATTGCGGCTGATCTTGCCGGCCTCGGTGACGGATTCGGTCACGGCGTTCTCGACGGCGGCGGTCACGCGCTCGGAGCCAGCGAAAACCTCGGCAGCGCGGTCCTTGGCGGTGTTGGCAGACTTCTTGACGAACTCACGGGCGGCCTCGGGAACTTCCAGGTTCTGGATGTTCTTGAAAGCGTCCTTGAAGCCCTCGAAAGCGGTGTTGGTTTCAGTGGTCATGGGGTTCTCTCCATCCTCATTTGTTCTGAGCTATGGGCTCACCCCGTCCGCATTGGCCCGGGGCAAGGCTTATATGCCATAGTTAATGGTGCGATGCAACATTCATATTGCACTGCGATATCACGAAACCGTGAATAGCTTTGATAGGAGGCACTATGCGGCCTCCGTAGCCATCCGGTTCCCGGACAGCCGCCCCAAGGGCGCTCAATGCTGGACGGCGCCAGGCAGCCCATAGGCCTCCATCTGGGCCTGGACCTGCGCGATGTTATGACCGAGCACGACAATGTCGTGGGTCTTACCGCCGACGTCCCGGACATGGTCGCGCAAGAGCGCCTCGGCCTTGAAGCCGAGGCTCTCGAACAGCGCGATGGCCGCCTGCTGGTCGACGGTCATCTGGACAGACAGCTTTTCGAGGCCGGCGCCGAGCGCGAGCGCAAAAGTCTCCTGCGACAGCGCCTTTCCCACCCCCTTCCCGCGGACGTCGGGCGAGACCACCATGCGGATTTCACCGACATGGGGCGACCAGGAATGCGGGTCGCGCACCAACGTGCCGCAGCCGACGACCGTGCCGCCCCTGACCGCCAGCAAGCTCGTGATCGCACCGCGCTCGATCTCCTTGACCCAGGCCGACAGCACCTTTGGCTCACTGATGTTACGCGGCAGGAAAAGGAGATCGTGAGACGGCAGGCCCTTGCCGAAGGCGAGCACCGCAGCCTCATCCGTCGGCGACATCAGGCGGATCTCGATATCACCGGCATCCGTGTTGACGCGACGCGGATAAGAACGTTGCTCACTCATGTCGATCTCTTCCCCAGCCAGGAATCCAGTTTCGGCCACAGCCGCTTCACCGCATTGGCGCCGGCGACGAGGGAGACATGACCGCCTTTCAGCATCACCTCTTCCTTGTCCTCGGATCCAATCTTGGCGATCAGGTGTTTTGCGGCCTCATACGGCACGATGTGGTCATGCTCGGCGACCGCATGCAGGAACGGCACCTTGATGTCCTCGAGCTTCGCAGCACGGCCGCCGACCGACATGGTGTCGTTGAACAGCTTGTTGTCCCACATCAGGTCCTTGGTGATGGTGCGGAAATATTCCCCCGCCAGCGGTAGCGTGTCGGTCGCCCAACGGTCGAACATCCGGTAGGACTTGACGAACTCGTCGTTCCAGATGTTCTCCCAGAGCTGGATCTGGCTCACCGTGCGCGAGGCCGGGCGCAGCATCTCGAACGACGACAGGATCATCTCCGGCGGCACGTTGCCGACGCTGTCGACCAGGCGGTCGACGTCGAAATAGCGCCGGTCGGAGAAGTTCGCGAACAGCTTCATCTCGCGGAAGTCGATGGGCGTGGTGAAGCAGATCAAATTCTTCATCGGCCCGCCCCTGTAGATCGAGCCGTAGAGCAACGACAGCACCCCGCCGAAGCAATAGCCAATCACGGAGACGTCCTGTTCGCCGGAATCCTGCTGCACGCGGCGGATGCAGTCCGGGATGAAGTCGAGGACATAGTCCTCCATTCGCAGGCCCTTCTCCTCCGGCCGCGGCGCGCTCCAGTCGAGCATGTAGACGTCGTAGCCGCGCTTCAAGAGAAACTCGATGAAACTCTGGCCGGGCACGAGATCGAGAATGTAACCGCGATTAGTGGTCGCCATCACGATCAAGATCGGAATTCGATAGATCTCGTCGGACATCGGCCGATAATGGTAGAGGCTCATCGTGCCGCGCGAATGCAGCACGTCCTTCGGCGTCGAGCCGAGCGTCGGACCGGAGGTCGAGAAATATTCCACACCCTTGATGCTTCGCTGGATCGCGCGCTGCACCTCGGACTGGATACGCTCCGGGATCGATGCGAAATCAAGTCCGGTGGGTGCATTCATGTGTGCTCTCCGCCCTCGGACGGCGGGCGCTTGGTGCGCGGCGGCCGCAACGCTGGATCGAAGCCCTGAGACGCGCCGGAACTTGCCGCCATCTGGCTCAGCATCGACTTGATCTCACCGATCTGTCCTTCGATGGACTGCAGCCGTTCCGCAAGACTCGTGACCTGCTCCCGGCTCGGCAGATTCATGGAGACCAGATATTTCTCCATGAGCTCACCGAGCTGCTTCTGAGCACCTGCAGCAACGCCGCCGGCCCGGTTCATAGCTTGCGAAAACTCGGGCGACGACATGGCCTGATTGGCGAAGGAGTTGAACCCCTTCTCCATCTCGCCCACCATCTTCTGCCACATGGCAACGGGGTCATTGGTCTTGTCGGTCATCGGCGTCCTCCTGAAATCGAGAGCTTCGACGCCCTTCCTTTTTTCGCCATACCACACCGTTGCGAGGTGCCGGTCAACCGGCAAGCAGCGGGTGCGGTGTCGCGCACGCGTCTTCATCGCGACGGGAAACCGTGCGATACAGCATTGATCAAAAGCCAGGGGAATGCACCCGTGAACGCCCAACAGCCGTCGCAGACCGTCCGCGCCAACGGCATCGACATTTGTTACGAGATTTTCGGCAACGATAATGCCGAGCCGCTGCTGCTGATCATGGGGTTAGGCGCCCAGATGATCCATTGGGACGATGCGTTCTGCGAGCAGCTCGCCGTGCACGGCTTTCGCGTGATCCGCTTCGACAATCGCGACATCGGCAAGTCGAGCCATCTTACTGGCGGCAAGCGCCTGACGCCGCTCGAGCTGTTGAAGCTCCGCTTCCTCAGGATTCCCGTAGCCGCCACCTACAGGCTGATCGACATGGCCAAGGACACGGTCGGGCTGATGGATGCGCTCGGCATCAAGTCGGCGCATCTGGTCGGGGCGTCCATGGGCGGGATGATCGCGCAGGAGGTGACGCTGTCGTTTTCCGAGCGCGTGCGGTCGCTGACCTCGATCATGTCGACGACCGGCAATCCGCGCGTGCCGCCCCCGACACGTGAGGCCGCCGCGATGCTGATGGCGCCGCCGCCGCGCAGCAAGGAGGAGTTCATCGTGCGCTACGGCCAGACCTGGAACGTGTTGCGGGCCGGGTCCTTTCCGGAGGAAGAGGCGCTCGATCCCGGTCGTGCCGAACGCGTGTTCGCGCGCGGGCTCAATCCGGCCGGCGTCGGCCGACAGCTCCGCGCGGTGCTTGCCTCCGGCAGCCGCAAGGAGCGACTGCATGGCGTCAAGACGCCGACACTCGTCATCCATGGCACCGTCGATCCGCTGGTCCGCCCCGAGGGCGGCAAGGATACGGCAGAGTCAATTCCTGGCGCAAAGCTGTTGATGATCGAAGGCATGGGCCACGCGCTGCCGATGCGCTTCTGGCCGGAGATCATCGGCGCCATCGACAAACATTCACATGACGCGGCGACGCGGGCGGCATAGACCCGACGCATACGGTCTCCTCGCGGTGAGCTTCCGAAAGTTCATCGGCCTCCTGCGCGAGAAATTCCCCAACTCCCACAGCGACATCAAGCGCAGCTTCGTGGATGGCGACTACGTCATCCTGCACGTTCACGCGGTTCGCGAGCCCGGCACCAGGGGCAACGCGATCGTCGACATCTTCAAGCTGGAGAACGGCAAGATCGTCGAACACTGGGACGTCGTTCAGGCTATTCCCGAGACTCCCGCGAACAGCAACACGATGTTCCGACGGATCGAACTGGTAGCTGCGCAGGCGGCCTAATTCTTCTTCGCGATCCAGATCACGTGGCGTGCGCCGCCGCCTCTGCCGGTGGCGCGGATGCTGACCTCGTTGACGTCGAAGCCAGCGCTGCCAAGCCGCTTGGTGAAGGCCGGGTTGGGTCCGGACGACCAGACGGCGAGCACACCTCCCGGCCGCAGCGCGGTTCTGGTCGCCTTCAACCCACCCGCATTGTAGAGCGCATTATTGCCCTTCCGGGTCAGCCCTTCCGGGCCGTTATCGACGTCGAGGAGAATGGCGTCGAAGGTCGACCGCTGTGCCCGGATGATTTCGCCGACGTCGGTTTCCCGGATGCTCACCCTGGGATCATCGAGACTGTCGCCGAACACCTCAGCCATCGGACCGCGTGCCCAGGTGACCACCGCCGGCACGAGCTCGGAGACAACGATCTTCGCCTTAGCTCCGAGCACGGTGAGCGCCGCGCGTAGCGTAAAACCCATCCCCAGTCCGCCGATGAGCACGACAGGCTTTGCCACCGTCTCGATCTGCTTCGCCGCAAGCGTCGCGAGCGCGGCTTCCGAGCCTGACAAGCGGTTGTTCATCAGCTCGTTGGTGCCGAGCTTGATCGAAAACTCCTTGCCTCGCCGCATCAGGCGAAGCTCTTCATCGGAGCCGGGGATTTTGGCGGTGTCGATCTTTTCCCAGGGAATCATGCGGAAGCTTTAGCACGATCGGACGAACAATCACCCTCCCGCCCACACGTCCAGCACATACCGGTTCTTCGCGCCCATCTCCTCGATCCAGCGCGCAGCCGTGGCGGCATCGCTGCCGCTCTTCTCGCGATGGATCGCGACCAGCGCCGCCTTCACGTCGGGCTCCATCTTGCTGCCGTCGCCGCAGACATAGACGATCGCGCCCTGCTCGATCAGCGGCCAGACCTTGTCCTTCTGCGCGGCGAGGACGTGCTGGACATAGGTCTTTGGTCCATCCGCGCGCGAGAATGCCGTGAACAGCTCGGTGATGCCGCTTGCGGCCAGCGCCCTCAGCTCGTCCGCATAGAGAAAATCCTGATCGGGATGGCGGCAGCCGAAGAACAGCAGGGACGGGCCGAGGGCGCTGCCCTTCGCCTTGCGCGCGGCGCGCTCCTGGAGGAAGCCGCGGAACGGCGCAAGTCCCGTCCCTGGTCCAATCATGATGATCGGCACGGATGGATCATCCGGGAGCCGGAAGCCGGCCTTGGTCTCACGCACCGTTGCATAGATCGCATCGCCCGCGCGTCGGTTGGTGAGATAGTTCGAGCAGATGCCCTTGTAGGTTCCGCGCCCCGACGCCGCCGGCCCTTCGACCACGCCGATCGTGACGCTGCAACGCGCCGGATCGACCGACGGCGAAGACGAGATCGAGTAATAGCGCGGCGCCAGCAGCGAGAGCATTTCCAGATAGACATGGAACGGCAATTCGCAAGCCGGATGTTCGAGCAAAAGGTCGAACACCGATTTTCGCCTTGCCAGAATCTCGCTGCGATAACGCTCGAGCGGCTCGGCCTCCTCGCCAACGAAGGCCAGCAGTCTTGGTTTCGTGACGGGGCAACGCGTGTGCTCCGCCATGATCTGGATCTGCTTCCGTGTCGCCACTTGCTGGAGCTCGACGAACTCGCTGAGCAGGCGACCGACCGACACGGCATCGCCGACCGGCAATTGCGCGCGACGGCCTTCGGCGACTTGAAGCCTGATCTGGTCCGCCGGCAGGAAGCCGAAGCGACGGGCGACCGAATCCACCAGCGTCGGATCGTTGCGCGGGACCACACTCAGATGATCGCCGACGCGGTACGAAACGTTGGACGGCAGTTCCACCTCGATATGGCGCGTCGAGCGCTCCGAGGGATTGGTCCCGGTCTTGTTCTGAAGCTCGTCGTTGACCAGCACCTTCATCGCCACCGCGCCGCCCTGGGCGACGATGGTGTTGACGGCGGTCACCGCGACCGGCTCGATCGCGTAGAGCGGATCGTCCTCCGCGGTGCGGGTGAAATTCCAGTCGACACCGAATTCCTTGGTCGCCACCTGGGCGGCCGCCGGGAACCATTTCTGAAACTGGCCGTCGAGATCGCTGCGCGCATCGCCTTCGCCGCGCGGGTAGACCGCGCGCGCGCCATGCGCCGACAATTGCTCGTCGATGAAGCGCGGCACCGATTGATAGGTCGCAGCCCAGTCGCTGTTGCCGCAGCCGAACACGGCGTAGCGCACATTGGCAAACGCATCCTTCGGCAGCGCATCGCCGAGCCATTTGACGAATTGCGTCGCATTGTCAGGCGGCGCGCCGTTATAGGAGGCGCAGATGATCAGCACGCCGCCCTCCTGCGGCAGCTTGCCGACATAGTCGTCGAGAGGCCCGAGATGCACGGCAAAGCCGTTGATCTCGGCAAGGTCGGCCATGCGCGTCGCGAGTTCCTCGGCGGTGCCGAGATTGGAGCCGTAGAGAACCAGCATCGGCGTGTTGTGACCGAGCCGCGCGGTCGGCTGACGCGGTGCCTTCGGTGCCGAAGCGGCCGCGGCGACAGCCCCACCATAAGCGCCGCGCTCGCGATCGGCGCGCGGACGGACCTTGATCTTGAAGCCTTCCGGCTTCATCGTCAGCGTTTCCTTCAGGTGCATCTGGTAGCGCTGGTGGTCGATCAGCTTGAAGCGCTGGAGGATCATGCCGAGCGCGAGCGCGGCCTCGTGCATGGCGAAGCCGCGGCCGATGCACGCCCGCTGGCCGTTGCCGAACGGCTTCCAGGCATTGATCGGTCGCTTGGCTTCCGCGTCACGGCTGAAATTCCCTGGATCGAAGGCATCCGGGTTCGGACCCCAGACCGAGGGATCGCGATGCAGCGCGGTCACCAGGATGGTGGTGAACGTACCCTTCCGAAGCTTGTACTTGCCGCCGCCGATGGTCTCGTCGTTCAGCGGCGAGATGCCATAGGCCGGCGCCGGCGGCCACAGCCGCAGTGACTCCTTCAAAATCTGCGTGATGTAGGTGAGCTGCGTCACCTGCTGGTAAGTCGGCTTTGCGTTGGCGTCGGGACCGAGGACGCGATCGACCTCGTCATAGGCCTTCTTGAGAATATCAGGATGTTTTAGCAGCGCATAGATCGTGCACGACAACAGGCCGCTGGTGGTCTCGTGGCCTGCGATCAGGAACGTGTTGATCTGGTAACGGATGTTGACGTCGTCGAGCTGCTCGCCGGTCGAGCGGTCGACGCCGGTCATCATCGCAGCCAACATGTCCTTCTTGTCGTCGATCGCATCCGCGTTCTTGCGCCGCTCGGCGATGATCTCGTCCACCATTTTGTTCATGAAGGCGACGTCTTCGCCCATGGTCTTGCGCCGCTTCTGCATCCATATCTGCTCGAACGGGAGGCCGCGCGTCATCATGATGGTTTCGAGCGAGCGCACCAGCGACTCGACGAAAGGATGGTAGTCGCCCCGGTAGAACGAATTGAAGCGGTACTCGAAGCCGCACAGGCCGATCGTGTCCAATGTCAACGCCGTCATGTCGTGGACGACGTCGATCTCGTCGTCGGCGTTGAGCCGCTCCCATTTGCTGACGAGCTGCTCGGCGATATCGACCATGCTCGGGTGATAGGATTGCATGGCGCGGTTGCCGAACGGCTGGATCAGGATGTTGTGCGCCTTGCTCCAGTTGGGCTCCCTGGTGTCGGCTGTGAAAAGGCCGTCACCACCGACCGCGCGCACGCGTCGCAACGCGCCGCGTACCGCCTTGTCGAACCGCTTCTCGTCAGACAGCTCGTCAACCAGATCGTGGCCGGAGACGACGACGATCGGCGAGCCCATCATGTCGAGCCAGAAGATCGGGCCTAATTCCTTGGCAAGCCGCGTCAGGTGCTGCACCGGAGCCGCCGAATCCAGCGACAGCATGTTGCCGACCACCGGCTTGGTCGGCGGCTGCGGGATCGGGTCCAGACGGTTCTTCGATGACATCGAAATGTAGTCCCCCTGCCTCAATGTCGTCATTGCGAGCGAAGCGAAGCAATCCAGAAATATATCCGCGGAGACAGCCTGGATTGCTTCGTCGCTCCGCTCCTCGCAATGACGAGTTCGCAATGACCAGTTAGCCGAACCGCCTTCTACGCCATTCGATCAATTTGGCGCTGACCTCTTCCGGCTTCTCCTGCTGCGTCCAATGGCCGCTGTCCTTCACCAGATATTTCTCGAGATCACCGATCAGCTTCTCCATGCCGTCCGCCGCCGACGGCGGCAGCACGGCATCGTTCTCCGCCATGATCATCAATGACGGCACATGTACGTGATGATCGAGCTCCTTCGACCGCTCCCAATTGCGCGTAAAATTGCGATACCAATTGATGCCGCCGGTGAAGCCGGTTCTTGTAAACGTATCGACGAAGATTTTCTTCTCGTCGGCCGACAGGATCGGCGTGCGCGGATCGTGCTTTGCGTCATAGGCCGCGATCATCTGCGGAAAGGCGAGATTGGTCTTTGACGAGGCACCAACGCCCGCGATCGGCGTCTCAGCCGGTTTCGCCTCCGGCCGCGCCAAAGGCTTGCGCATGAAGGCGTCAAAGGTCTGCTCGACGCGGCTGCCAAAGATCTTGTCCGGTTCGCGCGCAGGATCCTGGAATTGGACGATGTACATCTGATCGCCGAAGCGCTGGCGGAACAGCGCGATCGGATCGATCGGCGCACGGTCCCAATGCGGCGTGTTGACGCCGACCACACCGGCCACGCGCGACGGATGCCGCAGCGGCATCTGCCAGACGACGAAGCCGCCCCAGTCGTGGCCGACGAAGATCGCCTTATCGATGTTCAGATGATCGAGCAGCCCGACGAGATCGCCGGTCAAATGCTCCATGTCGTAGTCTTCGACAGGCTCGGGCCGGTCGCTCGCACCATAGCCGCGCTGGTCCGGCGCGATCACCCGGATGCCGGCCTCGCTTAGCGCCTTGATCTGGTGGCGCCAGGAGAAAGCAAGCTCGGGCCAGCCGTGGCACAGCACGATCGGCGGCTTGTCATCGGCCGGACCCGCCTCGTAATAGCCCATGCGGATTCCGTTCGTCTGCGCGAACTTGAGCGGCGGCATTTCAATCATCGACACATTCCTACTCCGCGGCGCCCTTGATGTCGGCCACCGGGGATGCATAGGCCGCTTCGAGTGCGGCAAACTCCTCCGGCAGCATGTCGCACATCACCTGCACATGCGGAATGATGTTGGCACCGACGATGAAGCCGAAATCGAGCTGGTCGCGATAGCTCTGCACAGTGATGTTGAGAGCCTGTCCATGGGTCGAGATTGACACCGGGAAGATGTGCAACAACTCGGCGCCCGCGGCGTAGAGCGTTTGCCGCGGCCCCGGTACGTTGGACACCGTGATGTTGGCGGCCGGCGGCAACACATCCGAGAGGTTCGAGCGGCTGTAGACCAGTGCCAGAATCTGCATCATCATCGGCGCGCCCAGCATGGAGATGTTGGATATCTGCGGCATCAGCGCCCGCAGCGGATGCGACATCTCCTTGGACTTGGTCGATTGCGCGATAATGGCTTCCAGCCGCGCCTTGGGATCCTCGATGTTGGTCGCGATCGAGCAGATCATGCCGAACACCTGGTTGTTGGCCTCGGTGTTGCCCTCTTCGCGCAAGGAGATCGGCACCGCCGCGGTCAGCGATTTCGCCGGCAGCGTGCCGTGCTCCTTCAGGTAACGCCGGACCACGCCGGACGCGAGCGCCAGCACCACGTCGTTGAGCTTGCCGCCAGCCTGCTTGGCCAGCGCCTTGGATCGCGACAGCGAGATCGAGACGCCGGCGAAGCTGCGCTCGGAGGAGATCGATTTGTTGAGCATGGTCGGCGGCGACACCATGCTGGCGAGACTCTCGCGCGACTTCGGATCGGAAATCTTGCCGAGCACCTCGGAGACGCTCTTGACCATGGTCGGGATGTTGCCGGCGAAGCGCACCGCGCTCTCGATCTGGTACATCGCATTGTCGAACAGGATCGAGCCGATGTCGCTCTTGCCGGTGCGCGGCAGTTGCAAATTCTTCGCGGCCGCCGATGCATCGAGCGGCTGGGTGATGAACTGCTGATAGGAATCGAGCAGGTTCGCGGCGGCGGATCGACCTTGCGGGGGGTCGGCGAGATGTCGTAGATCATGTTGGTGAGCGCCGCACCGGCGCCGCCGTCAATGGCGGCATGATGCATCTTGGAATAAAGCCCGACCTCGTTGTCCTTCATGCCCTCGAACACGTAGAACTCCCAGAGCGGGCGGGCGCGGTTCAAGAGCTTGGCGTGCATCCAGCCGACGATGCGCTCGAGCGTGGCGCGATCGCGCGGCTGCGGCAGGCTGGCCCGGAAGATGTGACGGTCGATGTCGAACTGATCGTCCTCGACCCAGGAAGGATGATCGATGTCGAGCGGCGCCTTCTCCAGCCGCGCTTTGAGGATCGGCGCGATGTGCAGGCGCGAGACAATCATTGCCTTGAAGTCTTCGAAGAAGTCGCCTTTGTAGTCGTCCGGCAGGCGAAAGATGGCCATGCTGCCGACATGCATCGGCATTTCCGGCGTTTCCAGATAAAGAAATGATGCGTCCAGCGACGACAGCTTCTTACCGTCAGCCATAATTCCCTCCCGAGTATTTGACGGGCGCCTTAGCGGCACTTCTCGTCAGGCCGATACTGCCTGTTCCGGCGGGGCATATGCAATGGCAAACGGCCCTGCCCGGTCAAATGGCGAGAACTCCCCCTCCGGTTGCGCAAGACGGTCCGCCACGACCCAAAGCGCTGCGGGATTCACCCCGAGCCCGATATGGCTCGCCAGGTGCACCTCGATGTTCTCGGCGCGGTCGGAGGGACGTAGCAGGCAGGTCCGCCAGTTCACGATGCCGTCGGCACGCGAATAGACCGAGGTTGCCGGCACCGGCAGATCGCCGGCGATCGCCTCGCGCAGCTCGGCGAAATCCTCCACCCGTTCGCCGGACATCATCTCGTAGAGCCGCGTCGCATTGGTCGCTCGTATGTCATTGGCAAAAGGGCTGCCGAGCGTGATGACATTGCGGACCATGTCGGGCGCCTGGAGCGCGAGATCGCGCGCATAGACGCCGCCGAGACTCCATCCGACCAGACTGACCTTGCGTCCGCTCGCAGCATGGATTTCAGCGAGACGGGCGCGCAGCAAATCCCGCATCCGTCCCAGCCCGCCGAGGTTGCGCCCCATCCGCCAGGCATGTGCCTCATAGCCGAGCGCACCGAGATAGCGCCGCATCGGCGCCATCGAGAGGTCGCTGGCGAGAAAGCCCGGCAGCGCCAGTACTGGATGGCCATCGCCTTTCGGCGCACGCATCAGAACCGGCGACAACAGCAGGCTGGCATTGAATTCGAATAACCCACGGGCTTCGGCGAGCAGCAGACCAAGGCCCGGCGGATGAAGCCGGCCTGAGGACTGCGGCCCGTCCGGGACGGGCGGCATTATTTCTTCTTGTCGCCGCTGCGCGTGCCGCCGAGACCGGCCATGGTGACGAACATGTCCTGAAACCGCTCCGCGATCTTGGGATCGAACGTGAACCAGCTCTGGATCAGCGATTCCGGCGAAACCTTATCGATGTTGGACATCATCTGCTGCTGCAACTTGTCCATCACCGCGGCCTGCATCGGCATCACGTCGGGTAGTCCGAAGAACTGACGGGCTTCCAGGGGGGTGCAGTCGATTTCGATATTAACTTTCATATCCCCTCCAGATGAGATTCGAGCGGCTTCATATAGTATCGCCGCGACACGGTGTGCAACGCAAGCGACCTGAGGCACGCGGCTAGGCGCCGGCTTCCGCGTTCGATGGATATGGTCAATCAAAATCGGCCCCTCGTCCCCCGATTGTCGGTCAGCATTGCTGCACAGCGGTGCAACTTGGCGCGTTCCTTGCTGCAATGGCGCTTGCACGGGTCGAGAACTCTGGGCAACATGGATTGGGACGCCCGCCGAACAATCAAAAATCACGGCGCGGCAGAGTTGAGAGGGTCAAGAATGTCAGTCGGTCGAACTCTGTTTGCGGCGACGCTCGCCGGTATGCTTGCGTTGACGATGTCGCCAGCGTCGAGCCAGACGCTGCGCTATGCCAACCAGGGCGACCTGAAGTCGCTTGATCCCTACTCGCTGAACGAGTCCACCACCCACGCCCATCTCGGTCACGTCTATCAGGGCCTCACCGCGCGCGACAAGGACCTCAAGATCATTCCGGCGCTGGCGGAGAGCTGGGAAACTCCGGAGCCGACCCGGTGGCGCTTCCATTTGCGAAAGGGCGTAAAATTCCACAACGGCGACCCCTTCACCGCCGACGACGTGCTGTTCTCCGCCGATCGTGTCCGAAACAAAAACTCGAACATGCAGACCCGCCTGGCGCCTGACGTCAAGGTCGTCAAGGTCGACGACTACACGGTCGATTTCGTCCTGCCCTCGCCCAATCCCATCCTGCATTCGGCGTGGGACGTCTGGTACATCATGGACAAGAAATGGGCTGAGGAGAACAAGGCCGTCGAGCCGACCCCGGTGTCCGCGACCTCGCCGAGCTACGCCTCGCTGCACGAGAACGGTACCGGTCCCTTCATCATCGAGAGCCATCAGCCCGGCGTGAAGACCGTGTTCAAGGCCAACCCCAATTACTGGGGCAAGATGGAAGGCAACCTGAAGGAGATCATCTTCACCCCGATCGCCTCCGACGCCACCCGCGTCGCTGCGCTGCTTTCGGGCGAGGTCGACGTCATCGAGCCGGTGCCGATCCAGGACATTGCCCGCGTCGATGCGAGCCCGAATGCCCAGGTGCTGAAGGCGCCGGAGCTTCGCACCATTTTCATCGGATTCGACACAGTGCGTGACGAGTTGCTCTACTCCAACATCAAGGGCAAGAACCCGTTCAAGGACGTCAAGGTCCGGGAGGCGTTCTACAAGGCGATCGATATCGAGCTGATCAAGACGCGCGTGATGCGGGGACTGTCGACACCGTCGGCACTGATGATCGCGCCCGAACTGTTCGCACTGTCCAAGGAGTTCACGCGGCCAAAATTCGATCCTGACGGCGCCAAGAAACTCCTGACCGAGGCCGGCTACCCCGACGGCTTCGAGGTCACGATGGATTGTCCGAACGACCGCTACGTCAACGATGCCGCGATCTGCCAGGCCGTCGTCGGCATGCTTGCCCGCATCGGCGTCAAGATCAATCTGCTGGCACAGCCCAAGGCGCAGTACTTCGCCAAGGTGCTGAAGCAAGGTGGCTACCAGACCTCGTTCTTCATGCTGGGCTGGACGCCGAGCACGATGGATTCCCACAATGTGCTGAATGACATCATGGGGTGCCGTGACGATGCGAAATCCTCGCGGGGCGAAGCCAATCTTGGTGGCTATTGCAACAAGGAATTCGACGCCATCACCGACAAGGTGCTGGTCGAAACCGACACCGCCAAACGCAATCAGCTGATCAAGCAGGCGTATGAGATCAGCATCAAGGACTGGGCCTATATTCCGCTGCACCAGCAGGCGCTGGCCTGGGGCGTATCGAAAAAGGTCAACCTGCCGCAGCGCGCCGACAATCTGGTCATGTTCCACTGGGCGACCAAGAAGGAATAGCGTCAGTCGAACACGAGGTCCCGGCAGCGTCAGGCTTCCGGGACCTTTCCTTTTCCGGCTGACAAAGACGTCGGCCAGACGCACACTCAAGGAAAGTGGAAGGCATGCTCGCTTTCACTCTTCGCCGGGCCGTTCAGGCGATCGGCGTCATGTTCGCCGTCGGCATCATCGCGTTCTCGATGTTCCGCTTCGCCGGCGACCCCATCAACCAGATCGTCTCGCTCGATACGCCGGCGGCCGAACGCGCAGCCGTGCGCAAATCGCTCGGCCTCGATGATCCCGTGCCGGTGCAGTTCGTGCGCTATTTCGCCGATGCCGCGCAATTCAAATTCGGCGTCTCCTATCAGTTCCGCCAGCCGGTCTCGACGCTGTTGATGGAGCGTATGCCCGCCACCCTGGAACTTGCGATCTGCGCGACCGTATTTGCAATGATATGCGGAATCCTGATGGGCGTCTATTCGGCGCTCAGGCGCGACACCCTGCTCGCCAAATTATTCCAGGCGGTTTCGCTGATTGGCATCTCGCTGCCGACGTTCCTGATCGGCATCCTTCTGATCTATCTGTTCGCGGTGACATTGGGCTGGTTGCCCTCGTTCGGCCGCGGCGAGGTCGTCAAGCTGGGCTGGTGGACCACGGGCCTGCTCACATTGTCGGGCCTGAAGGCGCTGATCATGCCCTCGATCACGCTCGGCCTGTTCCAGATGACCCTGATCATGCGGCTGGTGCGCGCGGAGATGCTCGAAGTGCTTCGGACCGATTATATTCGTTTTGCCCGCGCCCGCGGGCTGACAACCCGTGCCATTCATTTCGGCCACGCGCTGAAGAACACGCTGATTCCCGTGATCACGGTGGCCGGACTGCAGTTTGGCTCGGTTATTGCATTTTCGATCATCACCGAAACCGTGTTCCAATGGCCCGGCATGGGACTTCTGTTCGTGCAGGCCGTGCAAAACGTCGATATCCCGATTATGGCCGCCTACCTGCTGATGGTCTCGCTGATTTTCGTCACCATCAATCTGGTGGTCGATATCCTTTACACCGTGGTCGATCCGCGCCTGCGCTCGACCGTCGGCCGCGCCACATAAGGCAACTTGCATGTCCGACGCAGTCGCCTCCAATCCCGACAAGCCGAGCACGCTGCGGACGCATGCTGCCCGTAGCTGGCTCAGCCGTGCACTCGACAGCGACATCTTCTATTCGTTTCGCCGCTCCAAGCTGACCATGGTGGCGGCGGCCATTACCGTGCTGTTCTTTCTGCTCGCAATCTTTGCCTCCGCGCTCGCGGTGCAGGACCCGTTCGATCCCGCGCAGCTCCAATTGATGAATTCCCGGATCTCACCGCTCTGGACCGCCGACGGCCAGAGCCCGTACCTGCTCGGCACCGACGAGCAGGGCCGCGACGTGTTCTCCGCCATTCTCTACGGGCTGCGCATCTCGCTCGCCGTCGGCGTGGCCGGCGTAATCTTCGCCGGCGCGCTCGGAATCGCGCTCGGTCTGGTCGCCGGCTATTTCGGAGGCGCGGTCGACGGCGTGATCATGCGGATCGCCGACGTGCAACTCACTTTCCCCGCCATCCTAATCGCGCTGCTGGTCAACGGCATCGCGAAATCGATCCTCGGCAACCGGCTGGATGCAACCAGCATGCTGGTCGTGCTGGTGATCTCGATCGGCCTGAGTTTCTGGGTCGGGTACGCCCGGACGGTGCGCGGTTCCGTGATGGTCGAGAAGAACAAGGATTACGTGGCTGCCGCGCAATTGATCGGCCTTCCCGCACCAAAGATCATGTTCCGCCATGTGCTGCCGAACACGATGGGTCCGATCCTGGTCATCGCCACGATCAACCTCGCGCTCGCCATCATTACCGAGGCGACACTGTCCTTCCTTGGCGTCGGCCTGCCCGACACAATGCCCTCGCTCGGCACGTTGATCCGCATCGGCAACAACTACCTGTTCGCGGGCGAATGGTGGATCGTGGCCTTTCCCGGTATCGCGCTCGCTGCCTTGATCCTGTCGATCAACCTGCTCGGCGACTGGCTGCGCGACGCGCTCAACCCGAAGCTCCGATGAGCAAACCTTTGATGAGCAAGATTTGGATGAGCAATACTTGGATGAGAGCGTCTCGCTCATGACCGAACCCATCCTCTCCGTGCGCAATCTTCAGGTGGAGTTCGCCTCCCGCCGGGGCACGCTACGCGCCATCGACGGCGTCTCCTTCGATATCGCCAAGGGCGAGGTGCTGGGCGTGGTCGGCGAATCCGGCGCCGGCAAATCGGTCACCGGGCTCGCGGTGATCGGCCTGATCGATCCGCCCGGCCGCATCGCCGGCGGCGAGATTCGTCTTGCGGGCCTGCGCATCGACAATCTGCCGCCAGAAGAGCTGCGCCGTATCAGGGGAAAACGGATCGGCATGATCTTCCAGGACCCGCTCACATCGCTCAATCCGCTCTACCGCGTCGGCGACCAGCTCATCGAGACGATCCGGACCCACCTCAATCTGTCCGAGACCGCCGCACGCCGCCGTGCCATCGACCTGCTTGCCGAAGTCGGAATCCCCGCGCCCGAAAAGCGCATCGACGGCTATCCCCACGAGTTCTCCGGCGGCATGCGCCAGCGGGTGGTGATTGCGCTGGCGATTTGCGCCGAGCCGGAGCTGATCATCGCGGACGAGCCGACCACCGCCCTCGACGTCTCCGTGCAGGCGCAGATCATCTCGCTCATCAAGCGCCTCGGACGCGACCACGGCACCGCCGTGATGCTGGTGACCCACGACATGGGCGTCATCGCGGAGGCGTCCGACCGTGTCGCAGTGATGTATGCCGGCCGCGTCGCCGAGATCGGCCCGGTGCAGGACGTCGTGAGAAATCCGCTGCATCCCTATGCCAAGGGCCTGATGGGCGCGATCCCGACGCTTGCCGGCGACGACAAGCGCCTGGTGCAGATCCCCGGCTCCATGCCGCGCCTGTCGGCGATCCCGCGCGGCTGCTCGTTCAATCCACGCTGCGCATTCGCATTCGATCGATGTCGCGTGGAGAGGCCGGAGCCGCTGCCGCGCGGCACGCAATCCGTTGCCTGCCACCTCTATGACAACGCGCCGGCGGAGAGCGCTGCATGAGCACTCCCTTCGTCCAGGCCACGAGTTTGCGGCGCGTCTTCGACGTCTCGAAGCCCTGGCTCAACCGCGTGCTCGAGGGCGGCCATCTCGAATATCTCAAGGCCGTCGACGGCGTCACCTTCGACATCAGGAAGGGCGAGACTTTTGCACTGGTCGGAGAGTCCGGCTCGGGCAAGACCACGGTGGCGCGGATGGTCGTCGGCCTGCTGCCGCCGAGCTCCGGCAACGTCCTGATCGACGGCGTCTCGATGACCGACCCGCGGCAGGCGCCGGCTCGGCGAAAGCTGCGCCGCCGCATCCAGATGATCTTTCAGGATCCCTATGCGAGCCTGAACCCGCGCTTCCGGGTCGACGCCATCATCTCCGAGCCAATTCGCGCCTTCGACCTGATTCAGGGCGAGCGCGACATCCAGGCGCGCGTCGGCGAGCTTCTCAGCCTTGTCGGCCTGCATCCCGACGACAGGTTGAAGTTTCCGCACGAATTCTCGGGCGGCCAGCGCCAGCGCATCGCGATCGCGCGGGCACTCGCCTCCGACGCGGAGTTCATCGTCTGCGACGAGCCGACCTCGGCGCTCGACGTCTCCGTGCAGGCGCAGATCCTGAACCTGATGCGCGACCTCCAGGACAAGTTCGGCCTGACCTACATGTTCATCAGCCACAACCTCGCCGTGGTCCGCCACATGGCGAGCCGCGTCGGCGTGATGTATCTCGGCCGCATCGTCGAGATCGCAGAGGGGCGCGAGCTGTTCGCCCGCCCGCGCATGCCCTACACCAAGATGCTGCTGGGTGCCGTGCCTGATCTCGCCATGAGCGGCCGCCAGCGCATTCCGGTGAAGGGCGAGATCCCGAACCCGATCAACCCGCCCCCCGGCTGCGCCTTCAACCCCCGTTGCCCGCTGGCGTTCGATCTCTGTCGCAAGGAGGCCCCGGAACTGATCGACGGGGTCGCCTGCCACGCCGTCAACACCGCTTCGGTCCCGGCGTGACGCGCGCGTGCCATGCAGCCTGCGCATTTGGCGGCGGCCTGGCCCTGTGATCAATTGCGCGCGCCGCAAATGAGGTAGTCCATGGCCAGCATCGTCAATCCCGATCCCTTCACGACGCGCCCCGAGATCGAGGGCACCTTCGGGGTCGTCGCGACCACGCACTGGATCGCGACCGCCGTCGGCATGGCCATCCTGGAAAAGGGCGGCAATGCCTTCGACGCCGGCGTCGCCACCGCTTTCACGCTCCAGGTGGTCGAGCCGCATCTGAACGGTCCCGGCGGCGACGTGCCGATCATCGTGCACGACGTCAAGCGCGGTCGCACCGAGGTGATCTGCGGCCAGGGTCCGGCACCGGCCCGCGCCACCATCGCGCATTACAAGAGCGAAGGCCTCGACATGGTGCCCGGCACCGGCCTGCTCGCGGCGTGCGTCCCCGGCACCTTCGAATCCTGGATGATGCTGCTGCGTGACTATGGGACGATGCGCGTGCGCGAC
The DNA here is from genome assembly GCF_040547985.1 of Bradyrhizobium sp. LB14.3. Taxonomy (NCBI): domain Bacteria; kingdom Pseudomonadati; phylum Pseudomonadota; class Alphaproteobacteria; order Hyphomicrobiales; family Nitrobacteraceae; genus Bradyrhizobium; species Bradyrhizobium sp. LB14.3. The sequence continues at coordinate 17,997 of NZ_JBEPQT010000021.1, read as the reverse complement.
GTGCTGGAGCCTGCGATCTCTTATGCGCGCGACGGCTATCCTCTGGTCGAGCGCGCCTGCGCCACGATCCAGATTGTCGAGCAATTGTTCCGCAAGCACTGGCCGACGTCGGCCGCCGTCTATCTCCCGAACGGCGAAGTGCCAAAACCCGGCACACTCTTCACCAACAAGACACTTGCGGCGACCTACGCACGGATTCTGAGCGAAGCCGAAAGCGACGGCGGCGACCGCGACGCCGAGATCGAGCGCGCCCGAAAGGCGTGGTCGCATGGCTTTGTGGCGGAAGCCATCGACAAATTCTGCCGCACCCAGGAGGTGATGGACGTCAGCGGCTCGCCGCATCGCGGCGTGCTATCGGCCGACGACATGGCGCGCTGGCAGCCGACGGTCGAGGCGCCGCTGACCTACGACTACGGCCGCTACACAGTGTGCAAGGCCGGGGTCTGGAGCCAGGGCCCGGTGACGCTGCAGCAACTCGCGCTCCTGAAGGGCTTTGCGCTTGACGGGCTCAATCCGACCGGTCCGGAATTCATCCACCTCCAGATCGAATGCGCCAAGCTCGCCTTTGCCGACCGCGAGAAATTCTACGGCGACCCCAAGTTCAGCGATATCCCGATCGCGACGCTGTTGTCGGACGCCTATAACGACGAACGACGCAAGCTCGTTACCGACAAGGCTTCGCTCGACTTCCTCCCCGGCTCGATCGAGGGCTTTGGCGGCGTGGTCAAGCTGCGCCGTGCCGAGGGGCAGCGCGAGGCGGTTGGCGCGCTCGGCGCCGGCGAGCCGACAGTGGGGCGTTTCGGCGAGGTGCGCGGCGACACCGTGCATTTCGACATCATCGACAAGGCCGGCAACATGGTGTCGTCGACGCCGTCGGGCGGCTGGCTGCAATCCTCTCCGATCATTCCGGAGCTCGGCTTCTGCCTCGGCAGCCGCGCCCAGATGTTCTGGCTGGAGGAGGATCACCCCGCGGCGCTCGCGCCCGGCAAGCGACCGCGCACCACACTCTCACCCACCATGGCATTGCGTGACGGCGAGCCTTACCTGGCTTGGGGCTCGCCCGGCGGCGACCAGCAGGATCAGTGGATCACGCAGTTTTTCCTGCGGCACGTCCATTGCAACCTCAATCTCCAGGAAGCCATCGATGCGCCGGCCTGGCATTCCGAGCACTTTCCGATCTCGTTCTGGCCGCGTACCGCGCGCCCGGGCGTGCTCGTGGTCGAGAACCGCGTGCCGAAGGCGACGATCGAGAATCTTCGCGAACGCGGACATATCGTCGAAGTCGGATCGGACTGGTCGGAAGGCCGCCTCACCGCCGCCTCCCGCGTCGGTGTACGACGGCGCGCCGCCGCCAATCCGCGCGGCATGCAGGGCTACGCCGCAGGGCGCTAAAGGGCAGCATATGACCTGGTCGATCATCGCGCGAGATTCCGCCACCGGTCAGTTCGGCATCGCCGTTGCCACGCGCTTCTTCGCCGTCGGCGCGCGTGTCCCTTATATCGCTGCCGGTCTCGGCGCCATCGCGACGCAGGCCTTCGTCAATCCCTATTACGGCATCGACGGCGTCAAGCTACTGCGCGAGGGTCTCAACGCGCACGACGTGCTGGCCGCCCTGCTCGCGACCGACGATGGCCGCGAGAGCCGCCAGATCCACATCATGGATGCGAGCGGCGAGATCGCGGCGCATACCGGGCGCGACTGCGTCGACTGGTGCGGGCACATCGCGGGCAGCGGCTTTTCGATCGCCGGCAACATGCTCGCGGGCGCCGACGTGCTCGACGAGACCGCAAGAACCTATATCGCCAATGACAGCCTGCCCTTCCCGCGCCGCTTGCTCGCCGCGATGCGCGCGGGCGAGGCCGCCGGCGGGGACAAACGCGGCAAGCAGTCCGCCGCGCTCCTGATCCATGGCGAGGAGGAATGGCCGGTCCTGGACGTACGTGCCGACGATCATCCCGATCCGCTCGGTGAACTCGAACGGCTCGAACAAGTCAGCCAGGAGCTGTGGGTTCACTTCCGCGACTCGATGCCAACGCGGCAGAACCCGGCAGGCAACACCGATCGCAGCGTCATCGACGCCAGCATCGCCGCAGCGCGCGCAAAACGGTCATGAACGCGAGCCCCCTCATCGAGATCAGGGATCTCCGCATCCGTTTTCACGGCGACGACGGCCGCATCACCCACGCGGTCGACAGCGTCGATCTCAGCGTCGCCAATGGCGCGACGCTCGGCCTCGTCGGCGAATCCGGCTGCGGCAAGAGCGTGACCTCGCTGGCGATCATGGGCCTGCTGCCAAAGCAGGGCGCGGAGATCTCAGGCGTGATCCGTTTTGACGGCTTCGATCTGTTGCAGGCACCAGACCAGATATTGCGGGACCTTCGCGGCAACCGGCTCGCGATGATCTTCCAGGAGCCGATGACCTCGCTCAATCCGAGCTTCACCATCGGCGACCAGATCATCGAGACGATTCTGCGCCACCGCGGCGGCTCACGCCGCAGCGCGCGCGACCGGACGATCGAACTGCTGCGTCGCGTCCACATCCCCTCGCCCGAGCGGCGGATCGACGAATATCCGCACAAGCTTTCCGGCGGCATGCGCCAGCGCGTCATGATCGCGATGGCGCTCGCCTGCGACCCGCGGCTGCTGATCGCGGACGAACCGACCACCGCCCTCGACGTCACCTTGCAGGCGCAGATCCTCGAGTTGATGCGGGAATTGAAGGCGGCGAGCGGCGCCGCGATCATCCTGATCACCCACGATCTCGGCGTCGTCGCCGAAGTCTGCGACGAGGTCGCCGTCATGTATGCCGGCGAGATCGTCGAGCGCGCGCCGGTCGACGAATTGTTCTCGGCGCCGCAGCATCCCTACACCGTCGGCCTGCTCGGCTCGATCCCGCGGCTGGACCATCGCGCCGAACAGCTTGCCACGATCGAGGGCATGGTCCCGAACATGATGCACCCCCCCGCGGGCTGTCGTTTCGCCGCGCGCTGCCCTTTCGTGCTGGACGCCTGCACCAAGGCACCGCCGCCGCTCGTCGAAGCGAGCCCCGGCCACCTCTCGCGCTGTATCCGCGCGCCGCTCGAACGCCTGGTATCCTGATGGCGCTGCTCGAGGTCGAAGGCTTGGTCAAGCATTTCGTCGCCGAGCGCTCGCTGTTCGGCCGGGCGCTGGCGCATGTCAAAGCGGTTGATGGCGTTTCCTTCTCGCTGCAGGCCGGCAAGACGCTGGCGCTGGTCGGCGAATCCGGCTGCGGTAAATCCACCGTCAGCCGCCTGGTGCTGCGGCTGATCGAGCCGGATGCAGGCACAATCCGTTTCGAAGGCCGCGATCTCCTCTCCCTTGACGCCGGCGCGCTGCGCGCCTTCCGCCGCGAGGCGCAGATCATTTTCCAGGATCCCTACGCCTCGCTCAACCCACGCATGACGGTCGGCCAGATCCTGATCGAGCCGCTGGCGCTGCATGATCTCGTGCCGGCGGCACAGCGGCGCAAGCGTGTCGAGGAGATCTTGCGGCTGGTCGGGCTGGAGCCGCGGTTGGCCCGGCGTTATCCGCACGAATTCTCCGGCGGCCAGCGACAGCGCATCGCGATTGCCCGAGCGCTCGCGGTCGAGCCGAAACTGATCATCTGTGATGAGCCGGTCTCGGCGCTCGACGTCTCGATTCGCTCGCAGATCCTCAATCTGCTGCGCGAACTCCAGGACCGGCTCGGCCTCGCCTACATTTTCGTCTCGCATGACCTCGCCGTGGTCAAGCACATCGCCGACCATGTGGCGGTGATGAATCTCGGCCAGATCGTCGAGACGGCGGCGGCGGACGCGCTGTTCGCCGCACCCCGCCATCCCTATAGTCGGGCGCTATTGTCCGCGATCCCCGTGCCTAAACCGCGGGCAAAGCGCAGCCGGATTGTGCTTCAGGGAGAGATCCCCAGCGCGCTCAACCCGCCGCCGGGATGCCGCTTCCACACCCGCTGCCCCTATGTGGTCGAGCGCTGCCGCAGCGAAATGCCTCAGCTGCTGCCGGATGGCATCGGACATGCAACGGCGTGCCACCGAACGTCGGAACTGCCGTCGTCCGAGGCGATCGTACCGTCGGACGGGGGCTTCTCGCCGATTCTTGAAAAATTGGTCGCCGCCTTCAGCGGCGGCCCGGAAGCAGCACGCGCCGGCGGGGTTAGTTCATTGAGGACCGACCCGGCCTAGCCGTCAAACAGAGGGTGAGAGCGATGAGTTTCATGCGTTTGGCGATCCTGACGTCGGCATTGCTGACGTCGCTCGTGGGCGGCGCCCAGGCCCAGACGACGCTTCGCATCGGCATCGCCGAGGACCCCGACATTCTCGACCCCAGTGTCGGCCGCACCTATGTCGGCCGCATCGTATTCTCCGCCTTCTGCGACAAGTTGTTCGACATCGACGAGAAGCTGAACATCGTGCCGCAGCTCGCGCTGTCACACGAGACCTCGGCCGACGGCAAGGAGATGACGATCAAGCTCCGACCCAACGTCAAGTTTCATGACGGCGAGCCGCTGGACGCGGAGGCCGCAAAGTTCTCGATCGAACGTCACATGACGCTGCCGACCTCGTTCCGGAAGCCCGAGCTTGCCAGCGTCGACCATGTCGAGGTCGTCGATCCCCTGACCATCAAGCTGGTGCTCAAGACCCCCTACTCGCCGCTGATTGCCCAGCTCACCGACCGCTCCGGCATGATGGTGTCGCCGAAGGCGGCGAAGGAGGCCGGCGACAAGTTCGGCCTGCATCCGGTCTGCGCAGGACCTTACAAATTTGTCGAACGCGTCCAGCAGGACCGCATGGTGTTCGAAAAATTTGCCGACTACTGGAACAAGGACAATATCCATATCGACCGGGTCGTATTCCTGCCGATCGTCGATGCCACCGTCCGCCTCGCCAATCTGAAGTCTGGCGGACTCGATTTGATCGAGCGCGTGCTCGCCACCGATATCAAGGACGTGCGCGCCGATTCCCGGCTGGTGCTGTCGACGGCGCCCGAGCTCGGCTATCTCGGCCTAACCGTCAACATCGGTAACGACAAGACCAAGGGGCCGCTGGGCCAGTCGGCCAAAGTCCGCCAGGCGCTCGACCTTTCCATCGACCGCGAAGCCCTCAATCAGGTCGTCTTCAACGGCGAGTTCACGCCGGGCAATCAATGGGTCAGCCCGACACATCCCTATTACCAGAAGGCGTTCCCGGTCCACGGCCGTGACATCGCGAAGGCGAAAGCGCTATTGAAGGAAGCCGGGGTCACGCTGCCCGTAACCGTGGATTACATGATCCCCAAGGGCGCGGAGAATGAAGCCGTCGCCCAGGTGGTCCAGTCGATGGCCGCGGAAGCGGGCTTCGACATCAAGATCCGCGCCGTCGAATTCGCGACGACCTTCAAGCAGGCCCAGGCCGGCGAGTTCCAAGTTTTCCAGATCAACTGGAGCGGCCGCATCGATCCCGACGGCAATTCCTACATCTTCATGCGCAGCAAGGCGGCGCAGAATGACGGCGTGTACGCAAACCCGGATGCCGACAAGCTGATGGAAGATGGACGGATGACGTCCAATGTCGAGGAGCGCAAGGCGATCTACCAAAAGCTGGCGAAAATCCTGCTCGACGATCTGCCCATCATCTACATCTATCACCGCACGCTCCTGATCGCGCATACGACCAAGCTGCAGGGCTACAAGCAGATGCCCGACGGGCTGGTGCGGGTGGTCGGGTTGAAGTTCAAGTGATCGAGGCCGCCTCCAGAACGCGATCCGAACCATGCTGAACTTCCTCGCCCACCGCATCGCGCAGATCATCCCGACGCTGTTCTTCGTGTCGGTCCTGATCTTCTCACTCCAGCAGTTGCTACCGGGCGATCCCGCGCTGGTGATGGCCGGCGAGGAGCGAGATCCCGCCGTGATCGAACAGATCCGGCAGCAGTATAAGCTCGATAAGCCGATCCCGGTACAGTACGTCTATTGGCTCAAGGGCGTTCTATCAGGCGATTTCGGCGAGTCCCTGCGCAACAAGATGCCGGTGCGCGAACTAATCGCGCAGAAGCTGCCGGTGACGCTCCAGCTCGGATCGATGGCGATCCTGATCGCGTTCTTCATCGGCATTCCCGCCGGCATCGTCTCCGCCGTTAAGAAGGGTACCGCCTGGGACTATGGCGCCAATTTGTTCGCGCTATGGGGCATCTCGACGCCGAATTTCTGGCTCGGCATCATGCTGATCTTCCTGTTTTCGATCGAACTTGGCTGGCTGCCAGCGTCGGGTTACGTGCCGCTCACCGAAAACTGGCGCGCGAGTCTGGCTGCCACCATCATGCCCGCCTTCGTACTCGGCAATGCCATTTCCGCGGTTTTGATGCGGCATACCCGCAGCGCCATGCTCCAGGTGCTGGAAAGCGATTATGTCCGCACCGCGCGCGCGAAGGGACTGTCGGAACGTTCGGTCATCCTCAAGCACGCCATGCGCAATGCGCTGACGCCTATCATCACGCTCGGCGCGCTCGAGCTCGGCACATTGCTGTCAGGCGCCGTGCTGACCGAACAGATTTTCTCCATTCCCGGCTTCGGTAAGCTGATCGTGGACGCGGTGTTCAACCGCGACTATGCGGTGGTGCAGGGTGTGGTGCTGGTCACAGCGACGGTTTACATTACCCTCAACCTCGTTGCCGACGTCGCCTATGTCCTCGTCAATCCGCGGCTAAGGGGCTAGGCGATGACCGACGCTGCGCTATCTGCAAGTCCCACCACCCAGGCCTACGAGCTGGACAGCCCGGCGCGCCGCGCGCGGCGGCGGCTGTTCAAGCGCAAGGCGGCAGTATTTGGACTTGTCGTGATCACCTTGTTCATCGGCTTCGCGCTGCTTGCGCCACTCGTCGTACCCTATGATCCCATAGCGACGAGCTGGAGCCTGGTGCGCAAGCCGCCCACCGCGGCGCACTGGTTCGGCACCGACGAGCTCGGCCGCGATATCCTGAGCCGTGTCGTCTACGGCGCGCGCGCATCGCTGCTCGCGGGCCTGATCTCGGTTACGATTGCGCTCGGCATCGGCGTGCCGCTCGGCCTGCTCGCCGGCTATCGTGGCGGTTTTGTCGATGCGCTGATCAGCCGGATCACCGACGCGATGCTGGCCTGCCCGTTCCTGATCCTGGCGATCGCACTCGCCGCGTTCCTCGGTCCGAGCCTCGGCAACGCCATGATCGCGATCGGTATCTCAGCCACCCCGATCTTCATCCGCCTGACCCGCGGGCTGGTGTTGAACGTCAAGGCCGAGGATTATGTCGAGGCGGCTCGCGCGCTCGGCAATCCGCCGTGGCGGATCGCATTTTCGCATATCCTGCCGAACATCCTGCCCCCGCTTCTGGTGCAGGCGACACTGTCGATCGCCGCCGCCATCATCGCCGAAGCAGCGCTGTCCTTCCTCGGCCTCGGCCAGCAGCCACCCGCGCCGTCCTGGGGCAGCATGCTCAATGCGGCACAGCGCTTCTTGACCCAGGCGCCCTGGATGGCGATCTGGCCGGGGCTTGCGATCTTCCTCGTGGTGCTGTCGCTGAACCTGCTCGGTGACGGCCTGCGCGACGCGCTCGATCCGCGCCAGCGCTAGATCACCATCTCTCGCATCACCCGGCGGCAATCCATCTCGTATTCGAGATCGACCACCGGCGGCCGGGCATAGTGCCAGGACAGGCCGGAGCGCAGCGCGCCGCGGCGGACCAGCTCGTCGACCAGCGCGTGGTGGAAGTCGTGCACGGAATAGGCTTGCACGCCGGTCGTGTCCTTCCAGCCGAAGCCGAAGGCCGTCATCCGGTTCTCCATCTGCGAGGTCGTCGTGAAGCGGACCTTCTCGCGAAGGCCCTCCGGGCTGAGGTCGCGGTAGCGCACGGTGCGCTCGACATAGGATCCGCCGCCCTCGCGCGCCTCGGCGCCGCCGGCGATCACGAAGCTCGGCGTCTTCGAGCTCGTCGGCCGCGTGAAGGAGAACGCATAGAACGACGGCTCGGCCGGCGGATCGATCTCGGGACAGACATTGCTGCGCGCCACCGGATTGGTGGTGCCGTCGAAGATGCCCCATTCGGACAGCGTCTTCACATAGTGCAGGTTGAACGCGCGAAAACCTTCCTCGCTGAAGGCCGCCGGTGAGCGCAGCTCGCAGGCACAGAACGCCGTCAGTGGCCGCCCCGCCTCCTGGATGTACTTCGCGGCAAGCGCAAACCCTTCCGCGAGCGGCACCGGGCGGTCGAAGCGGACGCGCTCGATCTCATAGCCGTCATCCGCGGCCGCACCGGCTGAATACTGGAACACGGACGGGATAAAGCGGTAATTTCCGGCGGAGAATTCGCGTGTCATGTCGGACTCCTATTCCAGTTGCATGCGAATACCCTTGGCGCCGTTGAGCAGGCGCTTCAGGTGAAAGCCGGCGAGGGAGTCGTCGGCATGCATTCCGACCAGCGCGGCAAAAGCCGGCATGGCGGCGCCGTCACCGGCCTCCATCTTGGCAAAAGCCTCGGAATACAGCGCCGTTTCCGGCGCAGCGAATTGGGCCTGCGCCAGCGGCTCGAACGCGCGCAACGGCTCGCTGCGTCCGCGCAGCAACAGCTCGCCGACGGGACGGCCTTGAAAATTCTCAGCCGCCTTGGCGACGCTGGCACTGACGCAAATCCGTGTGCCCAGATGCTTGTTTGCGGCTTCCAGCCGCGCCGCGATGTTGATGGAGTCGCCGTACGCGGTGTAGTCGAAGAACCGGTTGCCGCCGAAATTGCCGACCAGGGCCGGCCCGGCGTGAACGCCGATACGGGTGGTGCCGAAATTCACGCCTCTCGTCTTCCAGCGTGCGGAAAAATCCTCCGCCCAGGCGTCGAGACCGTGCGCGCAGGCGACTGCGCGTGTCGCATAATCGGGCTGATCGCCGGGCGCGTTGAAGAGCACCTGGATCGCATCGCCGATGATCTTGGCAACTGTCCCCTCATGGGCGAAAACGACCTCGGTCATCCCGCCGACATATTCGTTGAGAAGCGCGCCCAGCGTCTCCGGCGGCGCACTCTCGACCAGCGAGGTGAAGCCGGTAATGTCGGTGAAGATGGTCGCTACATCGCGCCACTGTACTTCGATTCCCTTACCTTCGCTCCCTGCCGCGAGACGCTTGGCGAGCTCGGGCGAGAAATGACGCGACAGCGCGGCGTGGGCGCGCTCCGCCTCCGCCTGGCGGCCTCGCACCTCACGCAGCATTTCGATGTGGCGGATGGTCTTCTGGATCGTCATCTCCAGGTCGGCGAAGTCGATCGGTTTGGTCAGGAAGTCGAACGCACCGCGGTTCATCGCAGTGCGGATATTGCTCATGTCGCCATAGGCCGACACGATGATGGTGGACTTCTTGTCTTCGGCTTCCTGGAGCTTCGCCAGCAGCGACAGCCCGTCCATCCGCGGCATGTTGATGTCGGAGACGACCATGTCGACATGCGGATTCTGCTCGAGCGACTGCAGCGCCTCGAGGCCGTCGCGCGCGAACATGATGGTCACCAGCCCATCGCGAATCTGCCTGCGGAATTTTTGCAGGACCAATGCCTCGAGATCCGGCTCGTCGTCGACGAAGAGGATGGTCGCGGTCATGCGGCTTGCTCGAGCCTCGTGTCGATTTCCTGCCGCAGCAGCGCGAAATCGATCGGCTTGGTGAGAAGTCCGACCGCGCCGCGCTCGATCGCCTTCCGGCGCGTCTCTGCATCGCCATAGGCGGTTATCATGATGACGGGAACGTCAGGATGCGCGTCACGCACCTTCGGCAGCATGTCGAGCCCGCTCATGCCGGGCATGTTGATGTCTGACAGGATCAGGATCAACGAGGGATCGCGAACCTCGGCGGCGAGCTTCAGCGCATCGGGCGCGGACGGCGCGAATTCCATCTGGAAGCGGCCGGCGCGCAGGTCGCGCCGGAACTGCTGCCGGAACAGCGCCTCGACGTCGGGCTCGTCATCGACGACCAGGATGTAAACGTTCAAGACTTGCCTCCGGAAGTGTCGCCCGCCGCCATCATGCGCGGCAGGGTGATGATGAACTCGGTGAATACACCGGGCTCGGTGTTCACGTCGATGGTACCGCCGTGCTGATTCACGACGATGTCATGGCTCATGGAAAGGCCGAGCCCGGTGCCCTCGCCGGCCGGCTTGGTGGTGAAGAAGGGATTGAACATCTTCTCCTTCACCTCGAACGGAATCCCGGTGCCATTGTCGCGAATACGTATCTCGAGCTTATCGCCGAGATTTTTCGTTTCCGCGCGCAAGGTGGGCTCGAAGGCGTCTGTGGCGCTCTCCTTGCGCTTTGCTGTGGCGTAGAAGCCGTTCGAGATCAGATTGAGGAAGACGCGAGTGATTTCCTGCGGATAAATATCGACCATGCCCGCCGCGGGGTCGAAGCCGCGCTCGATCGTGACGTTGAAGGCGGGTCTTTCGGCACGCGCGCCATGATAAGCGAGATTGAGGCTCTCTTCCACGATCGTGTTGATATCGCTGGGGCGATGCTCGCCGGAGCCCTCGCGCGAATGCAGAAGCATGTTCCTGACGATGGAGTCGGCGCGCTTGCCGTGCTGCACCACCTTTTCGAGATTGCTCTTGAGCATGCCGGTCAGCTCTTCGACCTCTTCCTTGGTCTTGCCGTCAAGCGATGCCGTTTGCAGGGCCTCGTTGAGCTCGTCGATCAACTCCATCGACACCGACGAGAAATTGTTGACGAAATTGAGCGGATTCTTGATCTCATGCGCGATCCCCGCCGTGAGCTGACCGAGGGACGCCAGCTTCTCGGTTTGGACCAAGCGGTCCTGCGCGGCGTGGAGATCTTCGAGGGATTGCGACAGCTCCGTCGTACGCTTGCGCAACTCATTCAGCAGTCGCGTGTTCTCGATAGCGATGACGGCTTGCTTCGTGAAATTCTCAACCAACGCGATTTGCTTATCGGTAAACGGCCGGACCTCCTTGCGATAAACTGCGAGCGTTCCGATCAGCTCGTTTTCCCTCATCATGGGCACTATGACGATCGTGCGGGCGCCGGCCACGTCGGAGATTCCACGAATGGTCGGACCTCCAGCAAGATAGGCCGGAGTTTCCTGCACATCATGAACATGGACGACCCGACGTGTCCTGACGACCACAGCAAGTGCGCTCTCCGGATGAGGACGGATCGGCAGGTCTTTTCGCGAAGCCGCGAACGCAGGCGGCACATTGTAATCCGCAGCAATCGTAAAACTCTCGCCATTCCACAGATTCATTACGCCGAAACTCGCGCCACAGACGCGTGTGGCATTCTCGAGCATCTTGTGGAACACCGGTGTGAGTTCGCCAGGAGACGAGCTGATGACCTGCAACACTTCCGACGTAGCGGTCTGTTGCTCGAGCGACTCGGTCAACTCAGCCGTTCTCACCTCGACCTTTTTTTCCAAATCCGCATAGGATTCCTGCAGGCGCTCGCCCATGTGGTTGAACTGGTCCGCGAGGCCCTCGAGCTCGTCGCCGGTCCTGATCGAGATGCGCTGGGAGAAATCGCCGCCGCCGATGCGCTCGGCGCCGCTCCGCAGCGCCTGGATCGGCCCGACCATGCGACGCGCCAGGAATATCCCGGCGAGCACCGCGAAGATCGACGCCGCGAGCAGCACGAAGGCAAGCCGTTCCAACGCAGCATAGAGCGCCGCATAGGCTTCCTCGACCGGCATCTCGACGAACATGGTCCAGTGCAGCGGCGCGATCGGAGCCGACGCGGTCAGCACTTTCTGTCCCTGGATGTTGCGCGCTTCGGAAAGCGCATCGAGCGTGGCGCCGCCTCCGGCCAGCGCGGCGCGCACCTGCGCGAGACCAGACATGTCGGTGTTGCGCAGGACCAGGCTGATATCGGGGTGCGCGATCAGGCGTCCCTCCGGACCGACCACGTAGGCGTGTCCGTGCTCGCCGACCTTGATCTGGGACACGACGTCCCAGATCAGCTTGAGATTGACCTCCGCGACGCTGACGCCCGCATCCTTGCGCGACCCGGCCTGCGCCAGTGTCATGTACGGCTCGGACTCCCTGCGGAAATAGACCGGGCCGTAAAAAACCTTGTGCGCGACCGCCTCGGTGAACTTCGGATCGTCCGACAGGTCGATCCCGCTGTCGATCGCGTCCATGGCGAGCCGCGAGACCCGCAGCCGCTCCCTGCCGGTCGCATCGATCTGGGCGAGCTCGGTGATGGCGGGCACCTGGCGCAGCAGCCGTAGCGCGTCGAACCGGCGCTGCTCGATCGAGCTCGCCGACCAGGGCAGCTGCGTGGTCCAGCCGAGCTGGCTCTCGATCTCCTTGACGAACTGACCGATCTTGGCCGCAGCCGCCTCGGCCTGTTCATGCTGAACCCGGATCAGCGCGGCCTTGTGCTCGCGATAATAGAAGAAGACCTCGAACAGGCCGTTGGCCAGCAGCGCGATGGCGACGACGGCCACGAACAGCGCGACATATTTGGTGAAGAGCCGGGTCCTGATCCCCTGCCCTAGCGTCGTGCTGGACGCGACGCCAGCCGGCGCCGCAGTCGGCAGCGCCCGTGCTTGCGGGGTATCGGGGTGGAGGGAAAGGCTCATCCCGCCGAACCTAGCAAGAAGACCGGACCTTGTCTCTCGCGAGCGCGGGAAAGCCTGATGGCAATCGGACCCCCGGGGCAAATAGAAAAGGGCGGCAGCGGAATGCCGCTGCCGCCCTCGGGTTAGCTTACCTGCGTCCTCAGGTTGGCCGCAGCGCCTTGGAGCCGAGGTCGAGATCGTTGACCTGCTTGTTCCGCTCGGAATCGGCCGCCGCGCGATGGTCGGTCGCCAGCACCACGTAAACCGCGGGCAGCACGAACAACGTGAACAGCGTGCCGATCGACATGCCGGCGACGACCACCAGACCGATCGAGAAGCGGCTGGCCGCGCCCGCGCCGGTCGCGGTCAGGAGCGGGATCAGGCCCGTCACCATCGCGGCCGTGGTCATCAGGATCGGCCTGAGACGGATGCGGGCCGACATTTCGATGGCTGAGCGGCGATCGAGCCGCTCGTTGATCTGGAGCTCGTTGGCGAACTCGACCATCAGGATGCCGTGCTTGGTGATCAGGCCCACCAAAGTCAGCAGTCCGACCTGGGTGTAGATGTTCATGGTCGCCACGCCGAAGAACAGCGGGATCAGTGCGCCGACGATCGCCATCGGCACCGAGATCATGATGACCAGCGGATCTCGCAAGCTCTCGAACTGCGCCGCCAGCACCAGGAAGATGATAATCAGCGCGAAGCCGAAGGTGACCGCGAGCTGGTTGCCTTCCTGCACATATTGCCTGCTGTCAGCTAGATAATCATGGCTGAAACCTTGCGGCAGGTTTTTGGCCTCGCTCTCGAGGAAGTCGACCGCCGCACCGACGGTCACGCCGGGCATCGGCACCGCCGAGAAGGTCGCCGAATTGAGCTGATTGTAATGTGTCAGCGAATTCGGCTCGGTCTTGGTCTCGATCGATACCACCGTCGAGAGCGGAAGCTGCTGGCCGGTGTTGGTTGTCACGTAGTAGCCGGCGAGCGATTCCGGCGAGAGCCGCTGGCCGCGCGGCACCTGCGGGATGACCTGATAGGAACGGCCCTCGAGATTGAAGCGGTTGATGTAGTTGCCGCCGAGCAGCACCGCGAGCGTGCTGCCGAGGTTCTGCATGTTGACGCCGAGATCCTGCGCCTTGGTGCGGTTGATCGTCACCTTCACGTTCGGCTGGTTGTAGGCAAGGTCGCTGTCGGAGACGATGAACATTCCGCTTTTGCGGGCGGCAGCCTTCAACTTCTCCATCTGTTCATAGACAGTCTGGAAACTGGCGGTGGAGTTGATGACCATCTGCACCGGCAGGCCGCCCGGGCCGCCCGGGAGCGGCGGCAGGTTGAACGCGAACGCCTGCACGCCCTCGATCTTGGAAAGCTCGGCCTGCACCAGCGACTTCAGCTGGATCGACGAGCGCTTGCGCTCCTCCCACGGCTTCAGCAGCATGCCGGCGATACCGCCCTGCGGGCCGTTGATGCCGTTCAGCACGAAGCGAAGATCGGTCTCGGGGAACTTCTGGAATTCCTTGTCGAGCTTCTCGCCGTAAAAGTCGACGTAGTCGATGTTGGCGTATTTCGGCGCCTTGGTCACCGCGAACACGATGCCCTGGTCTTCCTCGGGCGCCAGCTCCTTCGACGTGTGCATGTAGAGGAAGCCGACCAGCCCGAGGATGGTCACCGCAAACAGGCCGGTGATGGCCTTGTAGTCGAGCGAGCGATCGAGCCTGCGTCCGTACCACCGCGTCAGCGCGCCAAACACCTTGTTGACCAATTTGGCGAAGCGGCCCTCTTCGGTGTTCTTCAGAAGCACCGAGCACATCATCGGCGACAGCGTCAGCGCGATCACGCCGGACACGATCACCGAGCCCGCAAGCGTGAAGGCGAATTCGCGGAACAGCGAGCCGGTCAGGCCGCCAAGGAAACCGATCGGCGCGTACACGGCCGCGAGCGTGATGGTCATCGAGATGATGGGACCGACGATTTCGCGCGCGCCTTCCAGCGACGCCTGGACCGGCGTTTTCCCCTCCTCCAGATGGCGATGGATGTTCTCCACCACCACGATGGCGTCGTCGACCACGAGGCCAATCGCGAGCACCATCGCAAGCAGCGTCAACAAATTGAAGCTGAACCCCAGCGCCAGCATCAGCGTGCAGACGCCAATCATCGACAGCGGGATGGTGACGACGGGAATGATGACCGAGCGGAACGAGGCCAGGAACAGGAAGATCACCACGATCACGATGATCACGGCCTCGCCCAGCGTCTTCTCCACCTCGTCGATCGAAGATTGGATGAACTTGGTCGAATCGTAGGCGACCTTCATCTTCATCGACGGCGGCAGATTGCGCTCCAGCTCAGGGAACAGCGCCCGCACGCCCTTGACCAGGGTCAGCGGGTTGCCCTGCGGCGTTGCCTGCACACCGATAAAGATCGCGTGCTCGCCGTTGAAGGCAACGCTCGCGTCTGTGCTTTGGGCCGCAAGCTCGACGGTGGCGATGTCCTCCATCCGCACGAAGCCGCCGTCCTTGGCCTTGACGATCATCTTCTTGAACTGGTTGACGTCGGTCAGGCCCGTATTCGTCGATACGTTCGAGACAATCAGATAGCCCTTGGTCTGCCCCGCCGCGGACTGGAAGTTGTTGGCGGTGATCGCGGCCGCGACATCCGCAGGCGACACGTTGCGGCCCGCCATCTTCAGGGGATCAAGCCACAGCCGCATCGCAAAGGTCTGGCCACCGAGAATGTCGGCGGAGGCCACGCCGTCGACGGTCGACAGCACCGGTTGCACAACGCGCGTCAGATAGTCTGATATCGCCGAGCCCGACAGCTCTTCGGACGAGAATCCGAGATACATCACGGCCGTGGTCTGGCCCGTGGTCTTGGTGACGATCGGATCGTTGGATTCCTTCGGGATCAGGTATTTGACCGAGTTGGTCTTGGCCAGAACCTCGGTCAGCGCCTGGTTCGGATCGAAATTCAGCTTGATGTAGACCTGGATCGTCGAGGTGCCGAGTACCGAGGACGAGGTGATGTAATCGACACCTTCGGCGGAAGCGACCGCCTGCTCGATCGGCGTCGTGATGAAGCCCTGGATCAGGTCCGCGGACGCGCCCGGATAGACGGTCGTGATGTTGATGACCGTGTTCGACAGCTTCGGATATTGCCGGATCGGCAGCGTCGTTGCCGCGCGCAGGCCGATCAGCAGGATCAGCAGGCTGACGACGATCGACAGGACCGGGCGTTTGATGAAAATATCAGTAAAGCGCATCGCGGCGATCTCGATTTCATTGACTTGCAAAGCGCATGACCCGGCCGGGCCGGATCATGCTGCGACGTGTGCGATGTCAGTATCGCGGCGGCTGCGCCGGGATCTGCGGAGCCGGGTCGGTCGAAATCGACACCGCCGCGCCCGATTGCAGCTTGAGCTGGCCGACGGCGACGACCTTGTCGCCCGGCTTCACGCCCTTGACGATTTCGACGCGGCCTTCGACCCGGTTGCCGGTCTGCACGAAAGTGCGCACCGCACTCAGGCTGGTCTTGCCGTCCTCTTCCTTCTTCTCGGTAATCACGAACACCGAGTCGCCGTACAGCGTGTAGTCGACCGCCGTCTCCGGCACGGTGACCACGGCCGGCTTGTCCGGCAGCACCACAGTGGTGGTCACGAACATGCCGGGCTTCAGGATCTTCTCCGGATTGGAGATGGTCGCCTGCACGCGGATGTTGCGGGTGTCGGTCGATATCTGCGGCTCGATCGTGGTGATCTTGGCGTCGAAGGTGCGGCCCGGATAGGCATCGACCTTCAGCCGAACCGGCTGACCGACCTTGAGGTTGCCCGAGTCCTTTTCCGTCACCGTGAAGTTGGCCCACAGCTCCGACAGATCGGTCAGCGAAACGATGGCCGTGCCGGCTGTCAGATACTGTCCGACTTCGACCTTGCGGACGCCGAGATCGCCGGAGAACGGTGCACGCACCAGCTTCTGCGAAATCAATGCCTCGGTCTTGGCAATTCCGGCCATTGCCTGGTCGTAGGCAGCCTGCGCCTGATCAACGGTCGCCTGCGGACCGAACTGGCGCGACGCCAGTTGCTTGGCGCGGTCGAGCGACAGCTGCGCGACGGTTGCCTGCGCCTTGAAGCTCGCGAGATCGCCCTGCTCGGCCGCGTCGAACAATTGCACCAGCGGCGTGCCGGCCTCGACATGCGTGCCCGGCTCGAACTTGATCTCGGTGACGCGGCCGTTGACGTCGGCGCTGACATCGACCTGGTGCACGGCGGCGAGACCACCGACCGCGGTCAACAGGTTCGGCACCACCTCGGACTTCGCCTCGGCGGCGCTGACCGCGACCGGCGGCGGCTTGTTGTTGGCGAAGAACTGCTTGATCATCTGGCCGCGGAAATAATTGAACCAGACGAGGCCACCGACCAGCACGCCCAGAAGCGTTCCGACGATAACGAACCAGAGCACCGGCCGGACCGGACGCTTGGGAGCCTTGGTGTCGATCGGTTCGCCCGAAATCTTGTGTTCGGTTACGATGTTCATGTCATGCGCTTTCTGCAATCGCCGTTTTGCCCGCATCCGCGGCCTGATCGCGGCCCAAATGCGACGCAATTGCGGCGTCGTTAAGTCCGATACCTCTCAGGAGAAACTCGCAGAGCTGCCGCTCGAGGTCGTTCGCCTTGCCATAGGCGAGACACGGCGTGGCCGGCAGCCTGGTCAGCGCAGCCGTCATCGCCGTGTGATGCGCAAACCAGAACAGGTTGAGCGGTTCGCCGTTGTATGGCCGCGCGTCTCCGTCGGCAACCGCACGCTCGAGCGAGGCGACGAAGACCGCCCCGATCAGCGTTTCGATCTTGGCATACAGCAAACGGGCGAATTCGCCGTCATCCAAATGACTCGTGGCCATCAGTCGCAGGCGCTGGGCTTCTTCGCGGTCGGGCCCGTCAGCGATCTGAAGGAAATGTCCGACCATGCCGCGGATCACTTCGACCAGGGTGACGGTCGAGGGCTCCCGTTCGAGCAGATCCATGAGCGCCGGGTCAGCCTCGCATTCGTCGCTGAGAATTTCGGCGTACAGCGCGGCCTTGGACGGGAAATGCTTGAACAGCAGCGCTTCGGAAATGGCAGCGGCGGCCGCCACGCTCTTGGTCGTGGTGCCGGTATAGCCGTGTCGGGCAAAGCAACGCTTTGCGGCGCCGAGGATCAATTGACGCCTCAGGTCGCTCGTCATACGCAATGAGCTCATGCTAGTGAGTAAGCACTCACCCATGTAAAAGTCAAGCACTATGCTGCAACGCAACCTAAATGCGTTGTAATTTCAGTGGAAATTGATCTTGCTTACATCGTCCCTGCGCAGGACCTAGGGCATGCACATATCTCTGAGGCTCCATCCTGCTGCGACGGCATGGAAGTATTGGAGACCGTTGCTGAAGGTGATTGGACCTGGCGGCCTG